>ONTV01000144.1 GCA_900320855.1 uncultured Lentisphaerota bacterium | reverse complement strand
CACCGATGCGCGTCTCGGGGCAGACGATGACCGCCGTCCGCCCGTGCCGCTGCGCCTCGATGGCCGCCGTCAGCGCGGCGGGCGACGATCCGTAGATGACAAGGTCATGCTCGACGGGACGCTCGCACGTCCGCATCGCGCACGCTGGGAAGGCCAATCCAACTACGGCCCTGAACACCCACCCGGCTTGAGAAAAGCCGTGCCGGTTCGTCTTCGTTTTCATCGTCCCATTCTCCTTCGTCTTCATCGTTCTGTTTCTTGTTCTGCTTTTTGCGTAGTGTATCAAAAGAAGGCCTTCTACATGTCGCAGTTGTGCGGGCCTAGAATGCGACCGCCCTCGATGGGGATGTCGTCGCATAGTCGGCATAGCCGGGCAGTCCCGCCTCTCCGGCGTCTGTCTGATATGAGACCCTCTCGCAATTGCCATCCTTGCCGGCGCCTACTGGTAGTCTCGGCCGGGAATCAACTCCGGCAGCCAGACGCGGTAGCGGGCGCCCGGCTGCCAGGTGTCGCCGGCGGACGCATAGTCCGTGAAGTGGATGCTGAGAGGGAACTTCCCGGCGTCGGGGTCTTCCGTATGGATCCCCGTCGGCAGGTCGGCGGCGAGCGCGAGGAACATGTCCGTCGTCGGCGGACGCACAAGGCGGAACGTCGCAAGGTCGTCCGACCCGATCTGCCCGGCACGGATCTCCTCGTCGAGCGCGCCGTCGCCGAAGCGCGTGTCGCGGGCGAGGCAGACGGGTCCGCGCGTGAAGGCCACGTAGTCATGTAGACGGTGCATCACGACCGGCAGGCCGAAGCGCACCTCGACCGCATCGCCCTCGTTCCACGTGCGGGCGATCTCGAAGTAGCTTCCGGCCTTCGGCGTGTCGGCAACCGGTCGTCCGTTCACGAGAACCGTCGTCTTCGCCGAGAACGCCGGAATGCGCAGCCTGAGCGCGAACGCCTGCGGCTCCCGCGAACGGTACCAGAGGCCGACCGTCCCCTCGCGCGGATAGAGCGTGTAGCACTGGAACGCGACCTTCTTCCCCGTCTTCGGCAGCACGGCCGACGAATGTCCGCTCATGTAGAGGCTGACGTGCACGGCGTCACCTTCCGCAAGGAGATACGACGAGAGGAAGGCCAGATAGCCGCGCGGCCCGTTCGCGTTGCAGCAGTCCGTGTGCATTTTGCAGTGGTGATGTCCCACGCTGCGGTACCCCATCAACGGCGAGTAGGACGCGAACTTGTCGGCGTTCAAGTTCAGCGCACCGAGGTAGGCGTTGTAAAACGTCTTTTCGAGCTCGTCGCCCCATTTCGGGTCGCCGGTCAGCGCCAGCAGCTTGGCGCACAGCCGCATCCAGGTCGTCAGCACGCACGTCTCCTGCTGCCAGGAGATGTGGCGATACTGCCGGTCGGCGCCGCGAAACCAGTGCTCGCCCGCCGCCGCGCCGCCCGCGAGGTTCACCTCCGTCGTGCGGATGCTTTCCGCCGTCTTCACCGCCGCCTCGAGATAGGACATGTCCCCCGTCACCTCGTAGTATTCCAGAAGCCCCTGATAGCAGCTCATCATCTCGTAGGCCTTCGTCAGGTGGACACGCGCGTTCTTCTCGAACGCTTTCGGCACGACCTCGAACCGCCGCTCCGCGACGGGGACGTCGGCCTGCCGCACAAGCTGCGGGCCGTCCTTCGCGTCGCAGAGCTGTCCGACGATGTACGTCGCGAAGTCGAGGTAGCGCGCCTCGCCCGTGCGCCGGTAGAGCCACACGACCGGCTCCAGCACGCTGCAGCTGGCCAGCCCGCCGTACCAGCCCGTGTGCCGCAGGGGGACGCCGCGCCGTCCGTTCGGGCCGACTTCGCCGATCAGGTAGTCGCACAGGCGGCGGGCCGCGTCCAGCGCCCGACGGTCGCCCGTGCCGTCATAATAGTGGATCAGCCCGAGCATCGTGTACTTCATGCCCCAGACGTCCCAGCCCGCGCCGCAGCGCCGCGCCTCCGGGTAGTTCCCGATGTAGCCGCACGGCTCCTGCGCCTTGAGCAGCGTCTCAAGTCCGGCGTCGATCTTGCCCTTCAGCTCGGCCGAACCCGAATACTTCCAGAACGGCACGGCCGAATGCATGTACTTGCCCCAGAATTCGGTCTGCCACCACCCTTCCCGCGTGCGCTCGTGGAAGCGGTCGGCCAGCAGAACGGCGTCCGTCGCCGTGACATGGTTGCGGATCATCTTGTCCAGCCGCTCACCGAACGGCCCCGTCAGCCTGACCTGCGCCGGTTCGCCGATGCACGTTGCCGCAGCGGCCGCCACGACGAGACACGCCATTCCATTTTTCATCTGAATCATGAGAGTTTCTCCTTGCCTTACTTTGTCTTTTCTTCTTTCACCGCCACCGTGACGGAGCCGATCTCGACGCCGTGCGGGCCTTCCGACGTCTGCGCGTCCAGCCACTTCCCGATCGTCAGTCCGATCTCGCGGATCTTCCCGGCCGACAGAGGCTCTGCCGCCGTCTTGACGCGCGACCAGCCCAGAATCCTGAACTTCGCGAGCGGCACCACGGACGCCTTCCACTCCGTCGTCAACGGAATGACGCAGCCGTAGGAAACGCCCTCGTCCGTCGTCAGCCGCAGCTCAACGAACTTGGTCGTCGTCTGCTCCGCCCGCAGGCGGAGCACCAGCGACGCCGAAGCGTCGGTCGCCGTCTCGGGGAAGCGCCGCGCGAACGGCTCGCCGTCCACCGAGAAGGAATAGGTGCAGTAGCCCCTCTTGGCGTAGGACGCCGTGCCGAAGCGTGATTTCTTGGAGAGGATGTCTAGCCGCCAGACGCCAGACGCCTTTGCCGCGTCTGCCGCATCCTGCAGCCGCTTTTCCGGCGCGCTCAGGCGATAGGGCGTCCGCACGCCATCCTGCGTGAGCGCCGGCAGGACGAACTGCGGCAGGCGCCGCGCCGCGCGCAGATCCGACCGGGACGGCGCCGCGCCGCGCGTGAGCCACCATTCGCCAGGCGCCAGCGTGACGGTTCCGTCGTTGGCGCTTGCGGCAGTCACCGTGCCGTCCGCCCGCCAGACGCGATACGACGCGCCGAGATCGGGCAGCCGAACCGTCAGTTCGACCGGCCTGTCGGTGACGAGCGTCTTCGCGAAAGGCTCGCCAGAGAACGGATCGCCGACGCGGCGCACGTTCGGATAGAGCTGCAGCCGCCAGGCGCCCGGCGAAACCTTGTCGAGGAAGTAGCAGCCGCTGCCGTCCGAACGGACGACCGGCGACGAGCCGCAGCCGCCGACGTGCGCAAGGCGCGCCGCGTCCGGCGGCTCCCGCGACACCGTGCCGACGGACAGGTACCTGTCCGGCGCGGCGAAGACCGCCGCGCCGCTGTTACCGTCGACATAGCCGCGTGGCAGGGAAATGACACCCTTCTCCAGCCCGTACGGCGTACCGCGCGGCGTGTTGCGCATGATCTCGCCGCCGATCACGAAAGCCAGCGCGCGCGCCGGCGTGTAGACGAGGTTCAGGTAATGCGTCCGCCAGCTGAGGTTGGACGACGCCAGCGGCAGCAGGTCGTACTGGAACTGCGAGGCCATCTGGATGCCGCGCGCCCGGAAGCTCTTGGCGAACGCCGGATAGAACGACGGATCCATCGTGTCAGCCGCATCGAACTCGTAGATGATGCGTGGCTTCGTCTTTTCCTCCGTCGCCGGCGGCACCAGCAGATCCAGCCGCCCCCGCGACTTGTTCTCCATCCCCGCATCGAATCCCGTCGGGTAGGACGAGTTGGTCACGCCGTCGACGGCCGACGCGAAGACGGCCTTGCCGCGCCCCTGCCACTCGCTGAAGAAGATCGGCTTGTCCGTCCCCGTCGCCCGCAACGCCGCCGCGAGCGCGTTGACGTAGTCCGTCACCTGCGCGTCAGAAACGCCCTCCCGGTACTTCGGCTCGTTGACGAGCTCGAACGCCAGGATCGTCGGCTCGTCCGCATAGCGGCGCCCCGTGTAGCGATTGACGTGCGTGCCGAAGTTCTTCAGGTAGCGGCACTGGATCTCCCGCGCGCGCGGATCGGACGTCATCTCCGGCATCGTGTAGCGGTTCGAGAACCCGTTCGCGCCTTGCGCCGACGCATGCCACCAGGCGATGGGCGTCAGGACGACGAACAGCCCCTTTTCGGACAGCCGCGCGACAAGATAGTCCAAAAGCCGCAAGTGATCCGT
This sequence comes from uncultured Lentisphaerota bacterium, assembly GCA_900320855.1. Classification (GTDB taxonomy): domain Bacteria; phylum Verrucomicrobiota; class Kiritimatiellia; order RFP12; family UBA1067; genus UBA1067. The sequence continues at coordinate 1,089 of ONTV01000144.1, read as the reverse complement.
CTCGACGAGATTCCCCTCTCGGTCGGTGAACTGCGCGTCGAACGTGTGCAGACGCACGTAATCGACGCCGAGACGGCGGAGATGCTCGATGTCCGCGTCGATCACCTCCTCATGGCGGAGGCCCGCCTTTGCGACATCGGCGTAGTCGCGCACGAACGGGGCGTTGTAGTTGACGCCCCACAGCGCGACCTCGCGACCGTCCGCGCGCCAGAGGAGCCTGTCCCCCGCGACGCGGATGCCGCCAGGCGGCGGTGCAACGCACCCGGCCAGCGCACACGCGCTGACGAGGTCAAACCAGACACGCAGTCTCATGGCGTGCCTCACCGGATGATGAGGGCGAGACCGCCACTGATCGAGACCTGCACCTCCGTGTCCGTCACGCGCAGCTTGTAGCGCGTGCCACTCGGCAGCCCCTCGACCGTCCAGCCCGAGAGGTCGGACGACGCGAGGCGCAGACGCCCGCCCTTGAGGAGCGTGTAGGTGCCCACGCCCAGGGGTGACGGCAGACGAACCGTGGCCGTCGCCGGCAGGCACACCGTCCCCTCCGTCACCAGAACCGGCGTCTCCGCGCCGTCAATCGTCGTCCTTTCGGGGAAGCGGACGTTCGCGGTCACCTGCCCGGCGCGCTTCAGCGAAGCGTCCGCCGCGAGTTCGACGAGCCCGTTGCCGAGCAGCTTGCCGGCGAAATCCGAGCCGCCCGCCAGCGTCAGCGCCGCGCCGTTCGCGAGCGCGACCGTCCCCGCGCCCGCCAGCGACTGGATGACGTGCCCCTCGCCCTTGACCGCGAGCGTCGCGTCCGCCGCGACCGTGACAGGCGACGTCGCCGGGAGGACGGGCCCCGCCGATCCCGTTTCGAGCGACCGCGCCAGAATCTTGACCTGCTCCGCCGTGAGCGCGCGGTCGAAGATCTGCAGATCGTCCACGAGCGCGTCCGGCATCCGCTCGCCATTCGCGTTGAAGCCAACGTAGAAGTTGTCGCTGCCGAGGTCAAGGGCGACAGCGTCGACCGTCCCGACGCGCGCGCCGTCACGATACCCGATCAGCTTCTGCGTCTGCGGATCGTAGGTGGCGACGACATGCGTCCAGCCG
>ONTV01000143.1 GCA_900320855.1 uncultured Lentisphaerota bacterium | reverse complement strand
GGAAGCGCCACGGCGCATTTGAAGTCGGCGGCGCGTTTGTGGTATAATTGGACTCATGTTCAACAACAAGGTGTACCATCAGATCGATGCCCTTTCGGGCTCGGTCGCGACGCTTCGCGCCGAGGGCGTGAAGTACAACGAGATCGCCGAGGTCGAGTCGCGCGCGGGCACGTCGCTCGCGCAGGTGATCAAGCTCGACGGTCCGAACGTGACGCTCCAGATCTTCGCGGGCGCACGGGGCGTCGACACCGCCGCGCGCGTGCGGTTCCTCGGCGAGACGATGAAGGTTCCCTTCTCGCACGACCTCTTCGGGCGCGCGTTCACCGGCGCGGGCGTGCCGCGCGACGGCGGGCCGGCGGTCGAGGGCGAGCCGTCGCCGATCGGCCAGCCGTCCGTCAACCCGGCCAAGCGCATCATGCCGCACGAGATGGTGCGCACGAACATCCCGATGATCGACCTCTTCAACTCGCTCGTGAAGTCGCAGAAGCTGCCGATCTTCGCGCGGGCGGGCGAGCCGTACAACGAGCTTCTCGCGCGCATCGCGCTCCAGGCCGACTCGGACGTGATCGTCATCGGCGGCATGGGCCTCAAGTACGACGAGTACCTCAAGTTCCGCGCGACGCTCGACAGGTCCGGCGCGCTCGCGAAGACGGTCATGTTCGTCCACACGGCGGCCGACCCGATCGTCGAGTGCATGCTCGTGCCCGACGTCTCGCTCGCCGTCGCCGAGAAGTTCGCGCTTGAGGGCAAGAACGTGCTCGTCCTCCTCACGGACATGACGTCGTTCGCCGACGCGATGAAGGAGATCGCCATCACGATGGAGCAGATCCCCTCGAACCGCGGCTATCCGGGCGACCTCTACTCGCAGCTCGCCGCGCGCTACGAGAAGGCGGTCGATTTCGACGGTGCGGGCTCGATCACGATCCTCGCCGTGACGACGATGCCGGGCGATGACGTCACGCACCCGGTGCCGGACAACACGGGCTACATCACCGAAGGCCAGTTCTACCTCAAGAACGGGCGCATCGAGCCGTTCGGCTCGCTCTCGCGCCTGAAGCAGCAGGTGAACAAGGCGACGCGCGAAGACCATCGCACGGTGATGGACGCGATGATCAAGCTCTACGCGCAGTACAAGGAGACGGTCGAGAAGCAGTCGATGGGCTTCAAGATGAGCGAGTGGGACCAGAAGCTCCTCACGTACGGCGCCGACTTCGAACGCGAGATGATGGATCTCTCGGTCAACATCCCGCTCGAACAGGCGCTCGACCTCGGCTGGAAGATTCTCGCCGACAACTTCGCGAAGGGCGAAGTCGGCATTCCGTCCAAGCTCGCGGACAAGTTCTGGCCGACGGCCGCCGCCTGACCGCCCCCAAACCGTCCAACTCCCAAACCCCCAAACGACCAAACTCCCAAACCCCCAAACTTCCCAACCTCATGAACCTTGACCCGACGAAGATGAAGGACTGGCAGATCGCCGAAGCTGCCGAAGCGAACCTCCGACCGGCTGCCGCGCTTGCGCAGGCGCTTGGCATCCGCGACGACGAGTGGGACGCCTACGGGAAGTATCTCGCGAAGGTGGACGTCACGAAAGTCCTGAAGCGCGTCGGCGCGGGGCGGAAGGGCAAGTACATCGACGTGACGGCGATCACGCCGACGGCGCTGGGCGAGGGGAAGACGACGACGACCCTCGGCCTCGTCGAAGGGCTCGGAAAGCTCGGCAAGAAGGTGATTGGCTGCGTGCGCCAGCCGTCGGGCGGGCCGACGTTCAACATCAAGGGCTCCGCCGCCGGCGGCGGCCTTGCGCAGGTCGTGCCGCTCACGTCGCTCTCGCTTGGCCTCACGGGCGACATCGACGCGGTCACGAACGCGAACAACCTCGCGATGGTCGCCTTGAACGCGCGCATGCAGCACGAGCGCAACCACGACGACGCCTGGCTCGCCGCGCGCGGCCTGAAGCGGCTCGACATCGACGAGAACCGCATCCAGTTCCGCTGGGCGATGGACTTCTGCGCGCAGGGCCTCCGCAACATCGAGATCGGCAAGGGCGGCAAGCTCGACGGCTACACGTGCGCCTCCGGCTTCTACATCACGGTCGCGTCGGAGGTGATGGCGATCCTCGCGATGGCGTCCGACCTGAAGGATCTGCGGGCGCGTCTCGCGAAGATCATCGTCGCCTACTCGAAGTCGGGCGCGCCCGTGACGACGCACGACCTCGAGGTCGACGGCGCGATGTGCGCGCTGCTCGTCAACGCGGTCAAGCCGACGCTGATGCAGTCCCTCGAAGGCCAGCCGATGTTCGTCCACGCGGGCCCCTTCGCGAACATCGCGATCGGGCAGAACTCCGTCGTCGCGGACCGCCTGGCGTGCGCGCTCGGCGACTACGTCGTCACGGAGTCCGGCTTCGCGTCCGACATGGGCTTCGAGAAGTTCTGGAACATCAAGTGCCGCTGCTCGGGGCTGAAGCCCGACGCGGTCGTCCTCGTCGCGACGGTGCGCGCGCTGAAGGCGCACGGCGGCGCACCGAAGGTGAAGGCGGGGCTTCCGCTCGACCCGGCCTACACGCACGAGAACCTGGAGCTTCTCAAGAAGGGCTGCGACAACCTCCTCGCGCACATCGACATCATCCGCCGTTCGGGCGTCCAGCCCGTCGTCTGCCTCAACGCCTTCTACACCGACACGCCGGCCGAGCGCGAGCTCGTGCGCACGGTCGCCGAAGGCGCGGGCGCGGCGTTCGCCGTCTCCGACCACTGGCTCAAGGGCGGCGAGGGGGCGCTCGACCTCGCGAAGGCCGTCATCCGGGCGTGCGACGCGCCGAACGCCTTCGCCTACCTCTGTGACCTCGCCGAGCCGATTCGCGACCGGATCGAGAAGCAGGTGAAGGAAGTCTATGGCGGCGACGGCGTCGATTTCGAGCCGCTGGCGGAGGAGAAGCTCGCCGCGTATCAGGCGGATCCCGCGACGGCGCAGCTGCCGATCTGCATCGCGAAGACCCAGTACTCGCTGTCGCACGACCCGGAGCTCCTGGGCCGTCCGAAGGGCTGGCGCCTGCCGGTGAAGGACATCCTCCTCTACCAGGGCGCGGGGTTGCTCGTGCCCGTCGCGGGCGAGATCAAGCTCATGCCCGGCACGTCCGCCTCGCCGGCGTTCCGTCGCGTGGACGTGGACGTTGAGACGGGCAAGGTGCGCGGCCTCTTCTGAGCCCCTTGTCCCGGATTTTCGGAAGCGCCACGGGTGGCGCTTCCGGCGCGTTCCTGAAAATCCGGGCGGGAGAGGGGTGTGTTCGGTAGGTCGTGTTCGGCGGGCCGTTGACTTCTTTACCCGTTTGGGTGTATAATACGCGGCGACTATGGGGAGACTGTCGAAACGAGACATGACGAAAACGTTCCTGATTGCGGGGTTCTGCCTGTTCGCGAGCGGGTGCGAGACGGTTTGCGACACGATCGTTGACGCGCTGCGCGAGCGCGAGACGGTCGATTCGTCCGTCGTCGCCACGTGGTGGGACGGGCCGCGGATCCGTCCGGGCGTGCAGCTGACGATTCAGGTCGGGACGGTCGCGGCCCCGCCGACGACGATGGAAGTCCTCGTTGACCAGAACGGCGACATCACGCTTCCGCTCCTCCTTCAGGAGCCGGTCGCGTGCGACGGGCTGACGCTCGAGTCCCTCAAGCAGAAGCTCGTGAAGGTCTACTCGAAGTACCTGCGCCAGCCGATGGTCACGGTGACGTTCTCGCCCTACGACGGCAAGGGCGTCTCGCCGTGGGGGACGGTGACGGTCCTCGGGGAGGTCTTGAACCCCGGCCCCGTGAACATGCCGGCGACGATGGACTTGACGGTGACGAAGGTCCTGCAGGCGGCCGGCGGGTGCAAGCCGTTCGCCGACAAGTCGAACATCCGCGTGACGCGGTGCGACAAGGACGGCAACCAGACGCGCACCTACGTGAGCATTACGGAGATCGGGAAGGACGGCCGCATCGACAAGGACATGCCGCTTCGGGCGGGCGATGTGGTCTGGGTCCCGGAGACGTGGTATTGAACTGATTTCAGTTAAGGAGGCAAACGACGATGAAGAACCTGTTGATTGTTGCGGCGGCCCTGCTGGCGGGTGCGACGTGCTTCGGCGCGGCGGACGGCACGGCGGCCCGCCTGAAGGCGAACAAGGCGCGCATCTCGCTGGCGGACGCGAAGGGGCGCATTGACAAGGCGATTGCGAGTCCGGTCGTGATGAAGGCGATCATGCAGCATCTCTCGGCCGGAGACCAGAAGGCGTTTCTGGCTGAGGTCAATGCGGCGATCGCGACGATGCCCGGCTCCGAGGCGGAGCGGACGGCGACGTTCGTGGCGATCAACCGCGCGGCGCTGGAGGGCGCGCAGAAGGGCAATGTCGCGACGCTCGTCGCGGAGAGCTATGCGACGGTCTCGCCGTCGGCCCTGCCCGCGCTTTCCGAGAGCCTGGGCTCCGACCTCATGAACCGCGCGACCGACAAGGGCCGCACGTACACCGACGAGCAGTACCTGAAGCTCGCGCAGGTCGTGATGGAGAAGGTGAACGCGCGCACGGCGGAGGTCGATCACGGCGACGTGCGCAGCGGCTTTGCCGCGCTGATGTTCGCGCGCGGCTCGAACGACCCGAAGCCCGCGACCGTCGAGGCGCTCGTCGCGATGCTGCCGGCGGCCGCGCGCGAAACGGCAAAGAAGGAGTGGTTCCCGGGCGCGCTCGCCGAGGGCGAGGCGAAGAGCTATGACGCGATGCTCGCGGCGGCGGACGTCGAGGCGCCCGAGGCGGCGACGGCTCCGGCTGACGGCGCAGAGCCGTCGGGCGACGACCAGACGGTGGACATCCCGCTCCGCATCGCGGGGCCGCAGATCGCCACGTCGCTGATCGCGGACATTGCGGGCGCGAACACGGACCCGGCGCGCTCGGTCGGCGCGTTCAATCCGGTCTTCGACGCGGTGACGGCGCCGCTGGCGCAGGACTTGCCGAACCTGGGCACGGGCGAGGCGTTCATGAATCCGGGCGAGTCCATTGGCTACCAGTGGCAGAACACGCGCGACTGACGAAGCGACTTTTGGGGAGAACTGAAAAATGAATTCGAACAAGTTCCTGCTTTTGGGTGCGGCGGCGTTTTTGGCGACGGCCGCCGGGGCGGAGACGATGGATCGCCCGGGCGGCATCCGCATCGGTCAGCGCCTGACGCTTCGTCCGTACGTCTCGGTTTCCGCGACGTATGACTCGAACGTCTTTTCCTATCACGACGGCGGCTCCGGCAAGGACACCGACGACGTGATGTGGACGGTCAACCCCGGCCTTGGCCTCGAGTACAAGGCCGA
>ONTV01000163.1 GCA_900320855.1 uncultured Lentisphaerota bacterium | reverse complement strand
TCTGCGCGCGCATACGTCGCCTGGTTGTTGGGCAGCCGGTTGTCGTCCGGGACGTTGTCCGGGACGTACGGCCCGACGATGTTGGCGTTCGGCAAGGCAAACCAGGTGTCGCCGCCCGAAACCGTCTTGACGAGCAACGCGTCGATCCGGACCTCGGAGCGCCTAAAGTCCACGTGCGTCGTCGTGACGCGCACATTCCGCATGCGCGTGCCATTGGGACTGTCCGAAAGGCGATAGCTGACAAAGGCCCCACCGTTCTCGATGCGACTGTACCAGCCACTGGCCTTCAACGCGATCTTCCCGTCCGTGAACAGGTTCGTCTGCACGTCCGAAGGCCCGACGCCGTTACATGTGAAGGCCATGGCTTCTAGGCCAAGAAGCGCATTCTCCGCCTCCGGCATGGGATTCGCCTCCGCAAGCGGGCGGCACGTCCAGTTCGCCGTTCCCGCTTCCGTCGCTTCGATCACGGGACGCTCCGTTCCCAGTTCCGGCGTGAACACGACCTTCAGGTCGGTCACGCGGGACACGAGCGGCAGACCTTCGGGATTCGCGTAGAAAGCCTCCCAGACCGAGACTCCGGCAGCGTTCGTGGAAACGGCGGAGCCAGGTAGCGTGAACCACGCCTCGCCCGTCACGGCCGTCTTGACCTGCACGGAGCCAATCCGAATCGCCGAGCCGTCAGCCGCCGTTGACGTGACGCGCACGCTTCCCAGCGCGAGACCGCCGTCACGCAGAGCCGAATACGTGACCGACGTGGTGCCGTCCGTGTCGGACGAAACGGCGGGCTCCATGCCACGCAAAACATTGGCGGACGGCAACAGCGCACGCGCCGCCGTCTGCGGACGGCACGTCCAGGTGCCAGGCGCGCAGAACGCCGTTGCCTCAATCTCGCCAAAGCCCACGCCGGCATTCTGCTGCTCCGGATCAAAGTCGAGCCGAATGGCCGTCACGTCTTCGGCAATTGGCCGACCATCGGTCTCCACATACACCGCCTGGAAGTTCGTCTCGCCCTCCTTCGGCGGCGGCCCGATGATGCTTGAATTCTCAAGCTCAATCCATCCGTCCTGTCCCGCTTTCTGGACGCTTAGCTTGGCGATGCGCACTTGCGAACGGCCCTTGTCAAAATGCGTTGTCGTGAAGCGCACGGAGGCAAGCGCCACGCCCGCCGGATCGTCTGCGACCGAATAGCAGACGTAGGCGCCATTGGTTCCAATGAACTCGCCCCAATAGCCATCACCGATCTTAATGTCACCATCTGTAAACCGCTTGGCATAACCCGCGCTAAATGCGGCACCGTCCGCTGTCGGATATTCCGACCTGTATCCGCGCGACGAAGCTGTCGGCAACCGTCCGCGCAGAAGATTAACGGTCTTGGGCAATGGATTCGACTCCGTCAGCCGCTGACAGCTCCATGAGCCGGCGAAGGCCGTTTCCGCGACAAAAGCGGTCGCGAGCACCAGCAGACCAAACGTAGACCGCCGAAGCGTGCTTTTCTTTGTATTCGTCTTATTCATGGCACCCTTTCATTTGCTGATTTCACAAAAAGCCCTTAGTTCCAGACGTCACTCGGCAGACGCACGACGAGGGAGCGTCGGAAGGCGGGAAGTGTCGGACCCTGAGCCTTCACGCTCCGATCCTCCCACGGAAGGTAGCACGTCATCTCCCCGATCAGGGGCGACGGCAGCACTTCGCCCTCGACCAATTTTGCCTCATTCCCCTCGACCAGTTCGGACCTCCAGTCGCTCACCTTGTCGCGACACCAAAGAACGGTCGTCCTCTTGCCCCGAAGCCCGTAGATCCGCACGCGCCGCGTCTCGGTCTTGAAGGGGCGGAAGTCCTCCGCGATCGGGTCCAGCCCCTCAATGGCTTTCGCAAAGCGCGCGTAGTGATGCCAAAGGCCATTTGGCGCCACATAGCTATCCCAATGCCAGAACTGCCCGCAACCGGCGGAGCCGGCGAAAAACGGCGCGAAAAGCGCGTCATGCAACAGCGTCCCCTCGCGGTCTTGCGCGTACAGAATCGAGGGGCCTGTATGGTTGGGCTTCACCGCGCCGACTTCGGCGAGAAGGACGGGCTTGCGCGGATTGCGGTCGCGGAGTTCCCGCACCGCATCGGCCGCGAGAACGTCCATCGGCCCGCGACAGACGTCTAACTCGCCACCGCAATCAAGATAGCGATGCACCTGCAGAAAGTCATTGCCTTCCATCGTGCAGAGATAGTCGTAGTAGTCGAATATGTCCGGACCCGAAAAGCTGCCGAGGTTCTGTGTCGTCATCTGACGGGGGAACATCCGGCGCAAGTCACGCATCAAGCGATCGCTCCACGGCCCCACATCGTTGCGCCACGGGCCAATGCAGCCGATCTCATTCCACGGTTCCCAGGCGATGACGGCCGGCGAATCGCCAAGACCGAGACGGGCAAGCTCGCGCACCTTGCCCATATAGATCTCATAGCATCGCTCACTGTGCAGAAACGCATGCATGTCCGCGGCATAGGGCGCATAGAGCGAACGGTTGAAGAACGCGGCGTAAAGCCCCGTGCCCTCCTGTCCCTTCGGAAAGACCGTGCGAAAGCTTTCCAGCGTCAGTTTCAGCTTCAGCCCCAGTCGCTCGCACCGCCGTACGACACGCATCAGGGTCTCAACGGCCGTCGGGTCGAATTCGCCGGGCCTTCCCGGCATGATTTCAAAGAACGCATGGCCGAGCCAAAGGCGGACATAATTGCCGCCTGCCGCCGCGAAGCGGTCAAGCCAACCCTCGAATTCGGCGCGAAGCGCCTCAAGATTCGCACCCGTTGGGAGGCCGTCTTTTGTGCGGGAGAAACAGATGTTGAGACCAATCGGAATCCAGGCCTTCCCATCTGCACCCGCAAAATAGCGCGGCACGTCCGCCGAGACGTGTATACCGCCCGTCAGCGGCGCATTTTCCGCCGCCCGCACGGTCACGCCCGCACCAAGCGCAAAGGCGACGGCAAGACCGACCAAAAGCCGCGACACCAAGATTTTCGTTTTCATGGACGAGACGCCCTTTCGTTATCCTTTCACGAACCAAGAACCCCGCAGAATCAAGCGAGGGAAACACACAACATGACCTTTCATATTCGGAATGATAGCATAACACGCCTGTCCCCCGCAACGAAACGAAAACCATCCGAATCATCCGAATCGCGCGGACGGGGGAAAGGCTCGTCACGCCGAGAAGCTTCGTCCGTTGACGAACCGATGCGGATTGTCGTAGCGGCCCAGCGTTCCCGTGCGCAGCCACGCCAACGCGCAGCGCGCGATCTCGCGGCCGTCGCGGAACGGGTCGAATTCAACCCGCGCCAGGTCGCCGAACGGGAACATTCCCGACCCCTTGTTCGCATAGACGACGAGGCGCGTCTCGCGCGGACAGGAAATGCCCCGGCGGCGGAACGCCTCGCAGACGCCGTGCGCCAGGTAGTCGTCGCTCACGTAGACCGCGTCTGGAAGCGAACCGCGCCTAATCCGCCGCTCGGTCGCGACACGTGCCGCCTCCGCGATGTCGTCGAGCGAATGGTTCTCGGCAAGCGGCACGGACAGGCGTTCGACAAAAATGCCCGCGCGCTCGAAGACAGGATCCGCGCGGACATACGTGTCAACGCCAAAGTCAACCTGCAAGACCGAGCGAACGCTCGCTCGCGCGCACGCCGCAACCATGTCCGAAATCGCGCCGTCCACATTGTGGCAGAGGTTGCCCGCAAATCGTCCCGGCGAGCGCGACAAGTTCCCCAACGTGAACGTCGCGTACGGACAGCCGCAAGAAGCCAGATGGCTTGTCACCACCGCGCGCCGGCTTGACGACACGCGAACGACCGCCAGGTCGGGCCGCTGCCGCAAGGCCTCCTGCAGCGGTCGAAGATACGGCGTCTCGCGCGAGTCAGCCCCCAGCTCGACCGACAGGACGCGATGGCCCTGACGCTGGATCGCGTGTGCGCACTCCACCATGCTGATGCGCGAGCAGAACGAGCCGAGGTTTGCGGTCTCGACATCGAGGACCAGCATCTGACGACGCTCCTGCGGGACAGCGAGGACGACATGGCCGCGCCGGGGCTTGCCCGCAACCAACCGGTCGGACGCCAAGTCGCGCAACGCGGCCCTGACCACGCATTCGCTCACCTTGAGGCCCTGAGCCAACGCCTCTCGCGACGGCAGGGACTCGCCGACCTTCAGGATGCCGTTCCGAATCGCCTCCCTCAAGCCGTGCGACACCTGGTCCGTCAAGGACTCGGGCCGACTTGAATCGACC
>ONTV01000142.1 GCA_900320855.1 uncultured Lentisphaerota bacterium | reverse complement strand
GCGGAACTGGTACACGGCGCTCTACCACCTCTACGGGCAGCCGAACGACTACGCGGACGCCGACGGGCGCTACTCGGCGGCGGACGGGAAGGTGCGCGCGTCGGCGGACGGGACGTACTTCACGACGCTTTCGCTCTGGGACACGTTCCGCGCGGCCCAGCCGTGGTACACGCTCGCGACGCCGGAGATCGTCGAGCCGGTGATCAGGTCCTTCCTCTCCCACTACCGGACGTTCGGCCGCCTCCCGGTCATGAGCTACGGGGGCAAGAACGTCGACTGCATGATCGGGAACCATTCCGTGCCCGTGATCGCCGACGCCTACCTCAAGGGCTTCCGGGGCTTCGACGCCGCGCTCGCGTTCGAGGCGATCACCAACACGCTCACGGTCGCGCACCCCGGCAACACCCCGGCAAGCCGAAGGAGAACTGGGACCTCTACGACCGCTACGGCTACTTCCCCCACGACCTCATCCGCGAGTCCGTCTCGCGGACGCTCGAGTGCGCCTACGACGACTGGTGCGCGGCGGCCTACGCGCGCGCGGTCGGGCAGGCGGACGCGGCGGCGTTCTTCGCGCGGCGCGCGGGGAACTGGCGGAACGTGTTCGACCCGTCGATCCGCTTCGCGCGCGGCAAGGACACGAAGGGGAACTGGCGCACGCCCTTCGACCCGTACGCCTTCGGGCACGGCGACAACCGCGACAACGACTTCACCGAGGGCAACGCCTTCCAGTACACGTGGCACGTGATGCAGGACGTGCCGGGCCTCGTCGCGGCGATGGGCGGGCGCGAGGCGTTCGTGCGGACGCTGGACGCGCTGTTCACGAGTCCGACGAAGACGGAGAGCGCGACGGTGGACATCTCGGGGATGATCGGGCAGTACGTCCACGGCAACGAGCCGAGCCACCACGTCATCTACTTCTATCCGCAGGTCGGGCATCCCGAGAAGGCGGCCGAGCGGATCCGCGAGGTCTTCGACACGCAGTACCACGTCGGGCCGGAGGGCCTCTGCGGAAACGACGACTGCGGGCAGATGTCGGCGTGGTACGTCTTCTCGGCGATGGGCTTCTATCCGTTCAACCCGTGCGGGGGCGAGTACGTCCTCGGCGCGCCGCAGGTGCCGCGCGCGACGCTTCGCCTCGCGGACGGCAAGACGTTCACGGTCGTCGCGAAGGGCCTCTCGAAGTCGAACAAGTACGTGAAGTCGGTCACGCTCAACGGGCGGCTGATTACCGACTGGAAGCTCCGCCACGCCGACATCGTGAAGGGCGGCGAACTCGTCTTCGAGATGGCGGCCGTGTTGCCGCCGGTGAACGCCGTCGTCGTGCAGGACGCGCCTGGCTACAACGCCTGGCCCATGATCCAGGCGTTCGGCACGAATCTCGTCTGCGTCTACAGCCGCGACAGCCGGCTTCCGGCGGACGGACACAACATTGACCCCGGCAGCCGCGACTCGTATGCGCGTGTTTCCGCACATCCGCGTCCGTCCCCTATTGCGCGCAACCATCCGCGCCTCGAAGCTCGCGCTGACACGGCTTCCTGGGGACAGCCAGTTGGGAAAATGCAAATAAAAAGCAGATTCTGCGCAGTTAGCGGTTGTTTTCCTGGGGACAGGCCCTGCTTGACCCCCCAGAAGGGCTGACGCCATTTCCGTCATTTCACGGCTTTGCGAATGAAAAAGGAACAGAGGAAGATGAAGATTATGTCTTTTGCAGTTGTCGCGCTATCCGTGTCGCTCGGTCTTTGCGCAGCGGACGCCCTTGCGGCGGCGCTGAGCGTCGCCTCGCCAGACGGGCGGCTGTCGCTCGGCTTCGAGACGGACGCGCAGGGGATGCGCTGGTCGCTCGCGCGCGACGGGCGCGAACTCGTGAAGCCCTCGAGCCTCGGCGTTGCGTTCGCCGTGGGGAGTCCGCTGGAGAAGGGCGCGGAGCGTCTCGCCGAGATGCGGGTGCGGAACGTCCGCCGCGCGTCGTCCGACACGACGTGGACGACGCAGCTCTCGCGGCGCGAGACGGTGCGCGACCGCTTCAACGAGCTGGCGGTCGAGCTGGAGGAGGCGGAAGCGCGGGCGGTGCGCGTCGGACTCGGGCAGACGGAGGTCGAGCGGCTGCCGCGCCGGCTGACGCTCGTCTTCCGCGCCTACGACGAGGGCGTTGCGTTCCGCTACGCCTTCCCCGAGCAGGCGGCGTTCGACGGCTTCGCGCTCACGGACGAGCTGTCGGAGTGGCGGTTCGCGGCGGACGCGCAGGCGTGGACGACGGCCTACGCGACGGAGCGCGACCAGCAGGAGGAGCCGTACACGAGGGGACCGCTCGCGGCGGTCGACCCGAAGAAGTACGTCGGGATGCCCGTCCTCGTCGAGACGGGCGGCGCGACGCTTGCGCTGTGCGAGGCGGCGCTCTCCGGCTGGGCGGGGATGAACTTCCGCGCGGCGGGCGACGGCGCAGCGACGCTCCGCGCCGCGCTCGCGAAGCTGCCGCCGAGCCCCGCGTCGATGCCCGGCGTCGCGGTCATCGCGACGCCCCCGGCGCAAAGCCCGTGGCGCGTCGCGCTCGTCGGCGACGACGAGACGGACCTCCTCGGGAAGAACGACCTCATCGCGAGCCTCAACCCGCCGCCCGACCCGTCGCTCGACTTCTCGTTCGTGCGGCCCGGCGCCTCGTCGTGGGACTGGTGGGCGGAGTCCAACAACTCGCTCTCGACGGAGCGGACGCTCGCGCTCGTCGACTTCGCCGCCGAGATGGGCTGGCCCTACCACACGGTCGACGGCGGCTGGTACGGCTTCGCGCGCGGCCCGAACCACGGGCCGAACGTGCCGCTCCGGCCCCGCAGGGGATTCGACCTCGCGCGGATCATCGCGCACGCGAAGGCGAAGGGCGTCGGGATCTGGCTCTGGATCCACTGGATGGAGATCGAGTCCGTCGGGATCGAGGAGACGTTCGCGCGGCTCGCGGACTGGGGTGCCGTCGGCGTGAAGACGGACTTCCTGGAGCGGCAGGACCAGGAGATGGTGGACTGGTGCGAGCGGGTCTGCCGCGCGGCGGCGAAGCGGCGGATCATGGTGAACTTCCACGGGTCGTTCAAGTCCACGGGCGGCGAGCGCACGTGGCCGAACATGGTCACGCGCGAGGCCGTCTGCGGCAACGAGATGAACATCTTCAGGAAGAAGACGACGCCGGAGGTCTGCGCGGCGCTGCCGTTCACGCGCTTCCTCCTCGGCCCGGCAGACTTCACGCCCGGCTCGTTTGCGAACGTCTACTCGAGGGACTTCGTGCCGCAGGTCGCGAAGGGCCACCGCTACGGCGACGAGACCGACCGCTGCCCACACTGGGCGGAGGAGATGGGCACGCGCGCCCACGCGCTCGCGCAGTGCGTGCAGTTCGACTCGCCGCTCATGACGCTCTGCGACGCGCCGGAGCGGTATCGCGGGGCGGACGGCGTCGAGGCGCTGCGCGGCCTGCCGGCGGCGTGGCGGGACACGCGCCCGGTGGAGGGCAAGTGCGGGGAGTACTACGCCGTCCTGCGCGAGGCGTTCGACGGCCGCCTCTACTACGCGGCGACGACGGTGCGGCGGCGGGAGCTGGCGCTGGCGCTCGATTTCCTCGGCGAGGGGGAGTGGACGATGGACGCCTACGCGGACGACCCCGTGCGGACGCCGGCGGACGCGAAGGCCATCGCCTGCACGTCGCGGACGGTGCGCCGGGGCGAGACGGTGCGCTTCGCCCTCTGCGACGAGGGCGGAGCCCTCGCGGTCTTCACGAGGAGGCGCTGGACTCCGAGGATCAAGTATGTATTGCGTCAAGGGGGAAAGTGAAAAACTTTGCTTGGAAGAGGTCTTTGAGTGAAAACGGAGATTGCGCGGCCGAATACGTCCGCGCTATCCGCGTTTGTGCTCTACGAACGCTTCAGAAAAGGATTTTCACTACCATCCCATAAGGGTATGGCAATGTGACGAGGCCCCTGATTTTACGCGGTCTCGTTTCCGATTTTCTGGAATGTGTGTTTGAAGTTTAGCGTCTGCCGTTTCCGACGCTTCTTTTCCTCGGCTTTCGACGCTTCTTCTGTCCCATAGGTTTTGCCAGCAAATCCTCGAACCCCTTGAAACACGCTTGTTCGAGGCAGAGCTTGGACTTTTTCCCGGGTCCTGCTGTCCCATAGAGGATCAGCGTCTCGACGAGGTCGATCTCAAGCCACATCCCGCCGCGCACGATCCCGACGAGGCGGCGAAGCTCTGCGTCCACGCGGACAGGAACTTCGCGTAGTGCAAAAGCATGTGGACGAGGAGCCCGATCCAGACCTGCCACTTCACCGCGTTCTCGTTGTAGCCGATGAAGTCAGCGAACTGGAGCGTCTGCTTGAGCTCCTTGAAGAACACCTCGATGTTCCACCGAGCGCGGTAGAGCTTGCAGACCGTCTCCGCCGCCCAGTCGAGGTTGTTCGTCAGGAACACCATGTCGTGCTTCTGGCCGTCCAGCTCCACGACCGCGAAGATCCTGCGCAGTGGCTTCGTGTACTTCTCCCGCGTCTCGTCGCCGGCGAGGACGATGACCTCGTCCGAGATGACGTCGCCAGACGCCTCGCGCGCGAAAGCGGGTCATACGCGCTCTGGCATCAGACGGGCGGCGCATTCGCGGGGGCGCATCACGCCGTCCTCTGCCACGCGGACGCGCTGCTGAACCAGAGGGACGTGGAGGCCGTCCTCACGGTCTCCGGTGACGGAACTTCCTTTGCGCTCGCGGCGGGCAAGTCGGTGATCGCCTACGTCTCGTCCAACGCCGTGACGAGCGTCCTTTCCGTGCGGGACGGCGCGACGCTCGCGTGCGCCAAGATGTTCAAGGAGCGCATGGGGCTGTACGGCGACACGACGGCGACGCCGAACTTCAGCGACGAGACGTTCCGGGCCGCGACGGCGAACGCGAAGTTCTACGTGAACTTTGACGGCGGCGTCCTGAAGGCTTTGAACAACGGCATGTTCTTCCAGAACAACTTCGGCACGTACGACGACCCCGACCGCGTGACGGTCTATGCGGGCGGACTCACGGTGGACACGGCGGAATCCGCCACGATGGGCGACGTGTATTGGAACGTGCCGATCCAAAAGCCGTCCGGGAACGTCCTGCGCACGGTCTCGCTGCCAACGGACGTCGCGTTCAAGAACAAATACGTGGCGCCGCCGCGCGTGGTGATTTCGGGCGTGAACGTCCATGGCGCGACGGCGGTGGCGGAGCTGGACGAGGCGACGGGGACGCTGACGGGCATCACGGTGACGAGTCCGGGCAACGACGTGCCGAGCGACATCACGGTGACGATTGCCTCGGGCGACGGCAAGGCGACGTATGCCTGTCCGTTCGAGGTGGGGCCGCACGCGACGTCCGGTGGGCTCGTGAAGCGGGGCGCCGGGCTCCTGCAGCTCCTGATGCCGGCGGCGACGCCCAACACCTACGAGGGCGCGACGGTTGTCGAGGCCGGGACGCTTGAGTTCCTCTACGATTCGTATCCGGCGGGCTCGCCGCTCGTGTTGAAGGGCGGCGAGGCCAAGTTCGGCGGCGGTTGGACGCGCACGGTGCCGTCGCTCGAGGGCTTTGGCGCGCTGACGCTGTCGGGGAGCGGCGTCGTCGAGGTCACTGACGAGCTGCGCCTTTCATGCGCCGACCTGTTTGGAAAGGGACGGACGCTCACGGTCGGGCGGCTGCGCGTCGCCGAGGGTGCGCGGCTCGTCGTCACGGATCCCGAGAAACTGTCCGCCTACAGGGATCGTGACAAGACG
>ONTV01000141.1 GCA_900320855.1 uncultured Lentisphaerota bacterium | reverse complement strand
CGACGACGCGGCAACGGCGGCGAAGGCCGCGCTCACGGGCGGCGCGGAGACGATGGACGTCATCAACGCGGCGATCGTCCCGGCACTGGAGGACGTCGGCAAGGGCTTCGAGGCGGGGCGCGTCTTCCTGCCGCAGCTCCTGATGGCGGCCGACGCGGCGGGCGAGGCGTTCGCGGTCGTGAAGGCGGCGATGGCCGCGCGCGGCGACCGCGCGACGGGCGGCGCGGGGCGTCCGGTCGTGATCGCGACAGTCAAGGGCGACATCCATGACATCGGCAAGAACATCGTGCGCGCGCTCCTCGAGAACTACGGCTTCGACGTCATCGACCTCGGCCGCGACGTGCCGCCCGAAAAGATCGTCGAGACGGCGGCGCGCACGCACGCGCGGCTCGTCGGTCTGTCCGCGCTCATGACGACGACCGTCGGCGCGATGACGGAGACGATCCGCCAGATCAAGGCGGCGGGGCTGGACTGCCGGACGGTCGTCGGCGGCGCGGTCGTCACGCAGGAGTTCGCCGACTCGATCGGCGCCGACTTCTACGGCGGGGACGCGATGAAGACCGTCCGCATCGCGGAAAGCCTCAAGTAGGCGCCTGTCGGCGCGGTCTGGGCGACCTCGTCGGTTGGCGATGCTGCCCAGGTCGGTTGGGGCGATTTGTGCTATAATATCCAACTGTCGTCATGCGTGACGGCACATTCCACGATAAACTCTACGGAAGAAAAGAAAATGAACTACAAGTACACGTGCCTCAATCCGATTGCGGAGTGCGGGCTGAAGAGCCTGGGCGAGAACTACGCCCGGACCGAGAAGTTCGAGGAGGCGGACGCCGCGTTCGTCCGCAGTGCCAAGATGGACGAGCTCGTCCCCGGCGCGAATCTCCTCGCCGTCGCGCGCGCCGGCGCGGGCGTCAACAACATTCCCCACGCGGAGTACGCGAAGAAGGGCATCGTCGTCTTCAACACGCCGGGCGCGAACGCGAACGGCGTGAAGGAGCTCGTCATCGCGGCGATGCTGATCGCGAGCCGCGACATCGTCGGCGGCATCGAGTGGGTCAAGGCGAACGCCGCCGACCCGGCGATCAACAAGGCGGCCGAGAAGGCGAAGAAGGCGTTCGCCGGCACGGAAATCCAGGGCAAGAAGCTCGGCGTCATCGGCCTCGGCGCGATTGGCCAGAAGGTCGCGAACGCCGCCGTCGGCCTTGGCATGGACGTCCTTGGCTACGATCCGTACCTCTCCGTCGATGCCGCGCTCCGCCTCTCGACCGAGGTCAAGGTCTGCAAGAACGTCGAGGCGATCTACCGCGACTGCGACTTCATCACGATCCACGTGCCCGCGCTCGACTCGACGAAGGGCATGATCAACGCCGAGGCGATCGCGCTCATGAAGACGGGCGTCATCGTCGTCAACGCCGCGCGCGACGCGCTCGTGAACGAGCAGGACATGCTCGCCGCGCTCGCGGCCGGCAAGGTGCGCAAGTACGTCTCCGACTTCCCGAACGCGACGACGGCCGCTCAGAAGGGCTGCCTCGTCATCCCGCATCTCGGCGCGTCCACCGAGGAGGCCGAGGACAACTGCGCGGTCATGGCCGTGAAGGAGATGCGCGACTACCTTGAGAACGGCAACATCGTCAACTCGGTGAACTACCCGGCCTGCTCGCTTGGCCCGGCCACGAAGCCCGGACGCCTTGCGATCCTCCACCGGAACGTCGCGAACATGCTCGGCACGCTCACGTCGATCCTCGGCAACTCCAAGGTCAACATCGACGCGGTCGCGAACAAGAGCCGCGGCGACTTCGCCTACACGCTCATCGACGTGGACACGCCCGTTCCGGCGGACGTCGTGAAGGCGATTGCGGCGACCGAGGCGGTCATCAAGGTCCGCGTCGTCAAGTGACGGACATGGCGGACTTTCCCGACTGGGGGCGGTTCACGCCCGAGCAGGCCGCGGCCGAGTTGCCGCGGCTGCTTGCTGCCTCCGAGGCGTCCGTCGCCGCGCTGGAGGCGTCCGCGCCGACGACCTACGAGGGGCTCGTCGATGCGCTGGACGACGCGACGCGCGACCTCTACCGCACGTGGGGGCAGGTCACGCACCTCACGTCCGTCATGAACGCCGACGCCTGGCGCGCGGTCGAGGAAGGCTTCCAGCCGCAGCTCGTCGCCTTCTCCCTGCGCGTCGGCCAGTCGCGGCCGATCTACCGTGCGGCGAAGGCGATTCTCTCCGAGGCCGAGGGCCTGGGGCTGACGCCCGTGCGGCGGCGCATTCTCGCGAAGATGGTCGAGGCGGCGGAGTTGGCGGGCGTCGGCCTCGACGGCGCGCAGCGGGCGCGCTTCAACGCGATCCAGGCGGCGCTCGCGAAGCTGGGCATGGACTTCTCGAACGCCGTCCTCGACGCGACGAAGGCGTTCTCGTTCGAGAAGGACGGGAAGACCTACACGATCGACGACGCGAACTATCCGGAGACGATGAAGCACTGCACCGACCGCGCCGTGCGCGAGGCGCTCTGCCGCGCGCGGGCGACGCGGGCGCCGGAGAACGCCGCGCGCGTGGACGAGATCCTGAAGCTGCGTGCGGAGCTGGCCGCGCTCCTCGGCTTCGTGTCCTATGCCGATCTCTCGCTTGCGACGAAGTGCGCGCCCTCGGTCGCGGCCGCGTTCAAGATGATTGACGACCTCGACGCGGCGACCGCCGCGCCGGCGGCGGCCGAGGATCAGGAGCTGCGGGCGTCCGCCCCGGCGGAGATTCCGTCGGTCGAGCCGTGGGACGTCGCCTTCTGCGCCGAGCGTCTGCGCGAGCGGAAGTACGCCTATTCCGAAGAGGAGCTGAAGCGGCATTTCGAACTGGAGGACGTCCTGCGCGGCCTGTTCCGGATTTCGAACCTGCTCTTCGGCATCGACGTCGAGGAGGTGACGGGCGACGCAAAGCCGTCCGTCTGGCATTCCGACGTCCGCTTCTTCGCCGTGAAGGAGAAGGGCGAGACGATCGCGCACTTCTACTTCGACCCGTTCGTCCGCAACGGCCTCAAGAACGGCGGCGCGTGGATGAACGAATTCCGCAATTTGCGGAAGCGGGAAGGTGGGAGAGTGGAACTTCCCTTGGCCCTTGTCTGCACGAATTTCCCGGTGCGGGACGGGGAGGGGAAGTGCCATCTGCCGTTCCGTGAGGTGGAGACGCTTTTCCACGAGTTTGGGCATGCGCTCCAGTGCATGCTCACGCGCGTCGAGGAGGAGGATGCCGCCGGCATCAACCTCGTCGAATGGGATGCGGTGGAGGTCGCGTCGCAGTTCATGGAGAACTGGTGCCTTGACGACCGCACGGGCATCGCCGTCCCGGACGAGCTGAAGGCGAAGGTGCGCGCGGCGAAGAACTTCCGTGCGGCAAGCGCCTGCCGCCGCCAGCTTGCCTTCGCGAAAACCGACCTCCTGCTGCACAGGGCTTGGGGACAGGCCCCAGAGGGTGAAGACGCAAATTGCGTGAAATCGGACGTTTTTGCGCATTTTGGCGTGCCGGCGGTTGTGGGTGACCGTTTCCTCTGTTCCTTTAGCCACATTTTCGCGGGCGGGTACGCAGCGGGGTACTATGGCTACAAGTGGGCCGAGGTGATGAGCGCGGACTGCTATGGGGCATTCGAGGAGGCCGGGCTTCAGGACAGCGAGACGGTGCGGCGCGTCGGCGCGCGCTACCGCGAGACGGTCCTGGCGCTCGGCGGCTCGAAGTCGGCCCTTGAGGTCTTCCGCGCGTTCCGGGGGCGCGACCCGGAGATTGCCGCGCTGGCAAGACAATGGAGTTCCAAATGACTGAATACACGACAGACCTTCTCTGGATTGCGGCCGCCTACCTTGTGGGCGGGATTCCCTTTGGCTACCTGATTGGCCGGATGCGCGGCATCGACGTGCGGACGGTCGGCTCGGAGAACATCGGCGCGACGAACGTCTTTCGGACGGTCGGGAAGAAATGGGGGCTGCTGGCGTTTGCGTGCGACGTCCTGAAGGGGCTGTTGCCGACGCTTGCGGCGAAGGCGTTTGGCGGGCCTGCCCTTTGGGTGGGCGTCGTCTGCGTCGTTGGGCATATGCTCACGCCCTACATGAAGTTCAAGGGCGGGAAGGGCGTCGCGACGGCGTTCGGCATGCTTTTGGGACTCGTTCCCGGCGTCGTCGGCACGGCGTTTGCGCTCTTCGCGCTCGTCTTCGCGTGTTCGCACTACATTTCGTTGTCCAGCTGTTCGGCGGCGGCGTTTCTGGCGGTCGCGATCTGGTTCCCGGCGCTGGGTGCCGAGGGGCGGACGAACCTGCCGCAGTGCGTGCTCGTCACGGTCATTGCCCTCTTCGTCATCTGGAAGCATCGGAGCAACATCGGACGCCTCGTCCGGGGGACGGAGAGCAAGATCTACCTCTTCCGACGGGCGCGGACGGATGCGCCGTCGGCGGTCACGGCTGGCGCGTGCGCCACTGCGAAGGCGTGAAGCCTGTGTGACGGCGGAAGGAGGCGACGAAATACTGGGGCGAGGCGAAGCCCGTCTCTGCCGCAATCTGCGCGACCGGGAGCCCGGTCGCGCGCAGTTTTTCCTGCGCGAGGCGAATGCGGTGGCGGGCGAGCCAGTCGGACGGCGTGAGGCCCGTGTGTTCCTTGAAAAGCGTGAAGAAGCGGGACTTGGAGTAGCCCATGTAGGCGATGAGGCGGTCGATTCGGACAGGTTCGGCCGCATGGGCCGCGAGCCAGGCGACGGCTTCGGACATGAGGCGCGTCGAGCCCCTGGCGACGGGCGTTCGCTTTCGGTCGGCCGCCCGGAGCAGGATCAGCGTCGCGATCGTCCGTGCGACAGCGCAGTCGGTCTCGGAGAGGTCGTTGGCGCCGCGCGCGGCGTAGCCGTCGAGTTCCGTGAAGAGTCCGGCGAGTTCCCGTGAGACGGGAAGGGGGCGGCAGCGGCGCGTCAGCAGCTGCGCGAGCAGGTCGCGGTAGACGCGTGGCGTGAGTCCGGCGAGCTTTGTGCGCTTCGTGTGCGGACGGGCCAGGAGAAGTTCGACGCGATGTCCGGCCGGGTCGATCGCCTGGACATGTCGGTGGGGAACGCCGGCCGGGATGACGATGAAGTGTCCGGCCGAGAGGACGACGCTTGCGCGGTCCTCGAACTCGTAGCCGAATTCGCCCTTGATGCAGTAGAGGAACTGGATCTCGTCGTGCGTGTGCCAGAACGAGCCGGTTGCGGAGAGGGACTTGAGATGTCGGACGCCCCTGAGCCAGCCGAGGCGGAGGTGACGTCCGTCAAGGTCGAAGGGTTGCTGTCCGTAGCGTTCGGTTTCCATGCGGACATAATACCAAAAGTAAGGCGGGAGTTGGAGGCGGGAGAAGAAGGTGCACGGATTACAAATGCCTTGTTTGTGACCGGGCGGC
>ONTV01000161.1 GCA_900320855.1 uncultured Lentisphaerota bacterium | reverse complement strand
GTTATGTCTCCTTGTCAGGTCGTCCTGATTCAATTGCCTTGGCGGCGCCACTCGCGCATCGTGAGGCCGAACGCCTTGCGGAACAGGTTCTTGGCGGCGCGCGGATTGGCGTAGCCGAGCTCGTTGGTGAGGACGGCGATTGGCCGCTGGCGGTGGCGGAGGAGCTGTGCCTTCAGCAGCCGGAGGCGCGTGTCGCGGATCAGCTCCGCCACCGTGACGTCCGCCAGTTCGCGGAACCGCTTGTCCAGGAGCCGTCGCGAGACGTGCAGTGCGTCGGCGACCTCGTCCGGCGTCAGCGCCCGCGCGGCGTGGGCCTCGACGTAGGCGCGCGCCCGGGAGACGATCGCCGCGCCTGAGACGGTGGTGGCCGTCGATTCACGCACGACGACTCCGACGGGCGGCAGGCGGAGGGGCTCGCCCACGCCGCGCGTCGGGGCCTTCAGCAGTTTGGCGAGCTGCCGCGCGGCGGCTTCGCCCATGCGGATGTGGTCGGGCTTCACGCTGGAGATGGCGGGGTTGAAGTTGTCGCAGTAGATCTCGTCGTTGTCGACGCCGAGGACGGAGAGACGTTCGGGAACGGGAATCCGCGCCCGTCGGGCGGCCGCGAGGACGTCCTGCGCGCGGCGGTCCCAGGCGGCCAGCACGGCGGCCGTCTTGGGAAGCCGCCGCAGAAACGCGCCGAGGTCTTCGTCCGTGTGCGGGCGGCAGACCGGAAGGCCGCGCGGCCGGAGGGTCTGGCGGAAGGCCTTCTCGCGCAGGGTCGCCCATGGACGCGGCGCGGACGGGTGGATGAACGCATAGGCGCGGAACTGCCCGATCCGCAGGAAGAAGTCCGCCGCCATCCGTCCGATGCCGAGGTCGTCGTTGCGCACGTAGGCAATCGCGTGCCGGCGGTTGCCGACGCGGTCGGCGCCGATGTCGAGGAGGACGGTCGGGATCTTCGACGCGGCGACGAGCTCAAGCGTCCGCGCGTCGTGGAGGAGGCCGATGATGACGCCATCGACTTCGCCCTGCGCGAGGGTGCGGTTGATGTCCTCGAGCGACTGCGCGAGCGTCAGGTTCCAGGACTTGCCGTGCGAGAGGAACTGCGAGATCCCCAGCAGCTCGTTGCGACCCGTCGCGCCGTTGAGCTGGAGCGCGACGACGATGTGCGGCTTGTTCTTCCTCTTCATGCCGTGAAGTATAGCATTCTTTCGCCCGGCGCGGGGCGGAAATGTCGAAAGATGACATTTTATGTGCCGAGAAAATGACATTCTCGGTTGCCTCGTCGCCCTGCGGTTTGCTACAATGCGCGCCATGACGTCTTCAGGGACAACACTTGTGCGCCGGGCTGCGTCGCCCTGCGTCGTTGCGGAAGGGCCGCGCTGGTGCGCGGCCGACCGCGCGCTCTACTGGGTCGACCTCACGGGCGGCCGGTATCTGCGCTGGCGCGCGGACGCCGCGCCCGAGGCGTTCGAGTCGGTCGATCCCGGCCTCGGCAAGATCGGCGCGCTCCAGCCGCTCGGCGGCGGGCGCCTGCGCCTCTTCACGGCGCGCTGCGAGGTGTGGGAGACGGACTTCGGCGGCGCGCCCGTCCGCCGCGAGGTGCTGCCCGGCCATGCCGACCGCCGGTTCAACGACGTCTGGGTCGATGGCGAGACGGCGTTCTGCGGCGTCGCGCACGAGCCGTCGCGGGGCCTGAAGGGCGAGCTGTGGCGACTGCGCGACGGGGCGTTCACGTGCGTCGAGGCGGCGACGGACGGGAACCCGAACGGCATGGGCGTCTCGCCGGACGGCCGCGTCTTCTACTTCGTCGTCTCGGACGCGCGGCGAATCGACGCCTATGACTATGACCGCGCGACGGGCCGGCTTGCGAACCGGCGCGTCCTCTGCGACGACTTCGCCGCGCCGGGCGTGCCGGACGGGATGACCGTCGATCCGCGCGACGGGACGCTGTGGGTCGCGATCTGGGACGGCGGACGGCTGGAGCACCGCGCGGCGGACGGACGCCTGATCGCGCGCATCGCCTTTCCGATGAAGAAGGTGACGAGCGTCGAGGTCGGCGCGGGGCGCATTTTCGTGACGACCGCCAACAAGGAGCCGGATGCGGCGGCGTATTTCGCCGCGACGGGAGCCGGGTCGGTCTTTGAACTGCTGAAGAAAGGAATGTGACGGACATGAAACTTGGACTTTGCCTCCACCCGGAGAAGTGGACGGACCGCCATCTCGCGATGGCGCGGCAGCTGGGCTGCGAGACGGTGATCGCCTGGGTGCCGTTCGGCGCGGGCGACGGCGTGTGGCACCTGGAGGACTTCGTGCGCATCCGCGACCAGGCGGCGCGGCACGGGCTCGTCCTCGAGGGCATCGAGAACTTCCATCCCCAGCACCTCGACCACGTCGTCCTCGACGAGCCGGGCAAGGAGGAGCAGATGGCGAACCTCGTCCGGACCGTCGAGAACGCGGGAAAGGCGGGGATGAAGGTCTTCGGCTACAACTTCAGCTGCTGCGGCGTGCAGGGCTACTACGCGGAGGCGAACAACGCGAACGGGCGAGGTGCGGCCTCGATCAAGATGTTCGACGAGGCGAAGGTCGACCATTCGCCGTTGCCGTCCCGCCGGTTCTGGTTCAACACCGAGATCGAGCGGCGCAGCGCGGTGGACGTGCTGCCGCCGACGACGCCCGAACAGCACTGGGCGCGCCTCAAGTACTTCCTCGAAAACCTCTGCCCCGTCGCCGAGAAGTACGGCCTGCGGCTCTGCGCGCATCCGGACGATCCGCCGATCGAATACCTGAAGGGCACCTACCGTCCGCTCACGTCGGTCGAGGGCTACCGCAAGCTGATGCGGCTCGTCGACTCGCCGGCGAACGCGATCGAGTTCTGCCAGGGCACGATCGCGACGATGCGCGGCGTGGACGTCTACGCGGCGATCGAGGAGTTCGCGACGGCCGGCAAGATCGGCTACGTCCACTTCCGCAACGTCTCGGGGCAGCTGCCGCGCTATTCGGAGGTCTTCATCGACGACGGCTACGTGGACATGAAGAAGGCGATGGCGATCTACCGGCGCTGCGGCTTCGCGGGGACGGTCGTCCCCGACCACACGCCGCGCCTGGAGGCGGCTGACTGGTGGGAGACCGGCATGGCATTCGCGCTGGGCTACATCCGGGGGATCCTGTGATGAGGCGTGGCTACAAGTGGGTCGTTCTCGCGCTCCTGAGCGGCGCGTTCTTCTTTCATCAGGCGGATCGTGCGCTTTTCGGTCTCCTGACGATTCCGATTCAGGCGGACCTGCACTTGTCTGACCTTCAGATTGGATGGGTCAATGCGGCTCTTTTCTGCACATTGGCCGTGGCGACGCCGTTTGCCGGGCTTTTGGGCGACCGCTTCTCGCGTAAGTGGATCATCACGCTTTCGCTTCTCTTTTGGTCGCTGATGACGGCGTGCACGGGCCTCGTGGGCGGCGTTGTCGGCCTTGTCTTCTTCCGATCTGTTGCGACGGGCGGCGGTGAAAGCTTTTATGCACCGAGCGCGTTTGCGCTCCTCGCTTCGCACCATCGCGAAACGCGGTCGGTCGCGTTCGCAGTCCACCAGTCGGCTCTCTACGTCGGGCTGATGCTCTCGGGAACTCTTGTTGCGGGCGTGTTGCATGCTTTGGGCGGCTGGCGACCGGTCTTTTTCGTCTTCGGCGGACTTGGCTTCCTGCTTGGCCTCGTTTTCTGCTTTGCGTTGAGGGACGGACAACCGAAGATGCCCATGGCGGGCGCAGAGCCCGTCCGTGCGGCACCGCCGTTCCGTGCCTCCCTGCGGGCCTACTTCTGCAATCCGTCTGCGCTCCTCGCGTCAGTCGGTTTCATTGCCGTCGTCTTTGCGAACAACGCCTATCTCTGCTGGGCGCCAAAGTTCGTCGCGCGCAAGTATGGTCTGTCCGTTGGCGCGGCCGGAAGCGGCACGATGCTCTATCATCATGTCGCGGCTTTTGCGGCAATTGTGTTGGGGGCGCTTTTGACGGACCGTCTCATCGTCCGTCACCCACGTTTTCGACTTGTCTTGCAGATCGCCGCGCTTGTCGGCGGCGCCCCGTCTCTTCTCCTTGTCGGCTGTGCACCGAGCGTTGCCGCGTGCTGGTGCGCTGTTGTCTTTTACGGCGTCTTTCGCGGACTCTTCGAGGTGAATACGCACGCAAGCCTCTTTGATGTCATTGAGCCGATGCACCGCGCGAGCGCCGAAGGGCTGATGACGATGGCTGCCTTCTTTGTCGGCTCGTTGTCGCCGTTGCTGATAGGCGCGCTGTCCGATCGCTTCGGCGTGCG
>ONTV01000171.1 GCA_900320855.1 uncultured Lentisphaerota bacterium | reverse complement strand
GCCGTGACAATGCGCCCTAAGTCAATAAAGGAGTTCTATGTCTCATCACCCAGAAAGGACGGCCCGGAATGTTAGGCCCGTCAATCAGCCACCCAGTTAGCGCAAAGTCGCCGCAGCGGACAAGCCAATTACCGCACGAAGGGCGCAACAGAAAGGGCATTCTGCACACGCATCCTGTCACGCCGCGCGAAATAATGCTATACTCCCGTCCATGAGCAAGACACGGAAAGTCATCATCGAGATCCTTCTCTCCAGCGCGACGGGACGCAACCGCCTGCAAGGGGTCTTCAACTTCCTTCGGGGACGGTGCGACTGGGACATCCGCCTGCCGCAGACCCAGGAGGAGTTTGAGAAGGAGCTGTCGGAGCCCGTCGACGGCATCATCACGTCCCATTTCTTTTCCAAGGGGATTCTCCGGCGGCTCGAGCGCGGGGACACGCCCGTCGTGTTCATGGACATCGACCGCCGCGACCGAGCGGAATTCCGCGCCCGTGACGTGACTGTCGTGAACGACAACGGCGGCATCGGCCTGTCTGCGGGAAAGTATCTTTCCTCGCTCGGGAAGTTCCGCGCCTACGGCTATGTGCCCTTCGACAGGCCCGCGTTCTGGAGCGCGCGGCGGGAGCGCGGCTTCGCCGTCGCCCTCCGTCAGCACGGCCACGCCATCAAGGTCTTCGCGCCCGAATGCGCGTCCCTCGCGGACTGGATCCGGGGCCTGCCCAAGCCCGCCGCCGTTTTCTGCGCCTGCGACGCCGTGTCGCGCGCCACGCTCGAAGCGTGCCGCAGCGTCCACGCCAAGGTCCCCGACCAGGTCACGATCCTCGGCGTGGACAACGACGAGCTGGTCTGCCAGATTGCCCGTCCCGAACTCTCCTCGATCCGCCCCGACACCGAAGGCGAGGGATTCGCGGCCGCCAAGGCGCTCCATGCGCTGATGGACGGACGGGGCAAGCCCGGACGGCACACCATCCTCCTGAAGCCGCTGGGGATCGTCGAGCGCGACTCCACACGCCCGCCGCCGCCCGCCGCGCACCTCGTGCAGACGGCTCTGGAGTTCATATCCCGGAATGCCGTCAAGGGAATCTCGGCCGACGACGTGGCCAAGCGGGTCGGCTGCTCGCGCCGCCTGCTGGAGCTTCGCTTCGCGGAGTTCCACTCCGAGTCCGTCCACGCCGCGCTCGTCCGCACGCGGCTCGCGGCCGTCCGCCGGGAGCTGACGCTGACCGACCGCAAGTTCATCCACATCGCGCGGGAATGCGGCTTCAAGAACGCCGCCGTGCTCAAGAACCTCTTCCGCAAGACCTACGGCATGAGCATGCGGGACTACCGCAAAAGCCACCGCGCCGCAGCGGAACAGTAGCCGCATTCAGGCTCAAGGAGGCCGCCGCCTCGCTTCCGGTTTACAGGCTGCCGACGGGGATGAGCGCCGTCTGCGCATCAATCGCGCCAAAGCCTGACGAGACAAGCACAACCGCTCCCATCCCGACTTCCGTCGTCACCGCTCCCCGGAAAGCGTTCATGTTCGGAAGAATGTCACGCGCCTTCACCGAAGCCGCCCGTTTAATCTCTATGGGGTGGATTTTCCCGTTCATTTCCAACACGAGGTCAATTTCGCGCTGGCTGGCATCGCGATAGAACCAGAACTCTGCATTCGTCCCCGCATACCAATGGCTCTTGCAGATTTCCATGACCACATACGTCTCAAGCAGAGCCCCGCTCAGCGGCGACGTGATGGCCGCTTCCGAAGTCGTGATCCCCAGCAAATGCGAACACAGTCCCGTATCCGTAAAATAGAGCTTCGGCGTCTTCACCGCACGCTTGATCAAATTGTTGTAATAGGGGTAGAGGACATAGACAAGCCCCGAGATTTCCAGCAACGACAGCCACGTGCGCGCCGTTGGCGTGCTGATCCCCGTATCGCGGGCCAGGTCTGCATAGTTCAGCAATTGTCCTGTCCGAGCCGCACAGACGCGCATGAACGTGCGAAACAGCCCGATGTTCGTGACATCCACCATCTCTCGGATGTCTCGCTCGATATACGTCTCAATGTACGACTGGAAATAGCGCGAGACCCTCATCTGCGGCTCGCTGAAGCATTCTGGATAGCCTCCCTTGACCACGGCATCATACGTGCGGCGAACATCCCATCCCGCATTGTTTCCCTCCCAATGCTTTGCGTCAAGCGATGGAACAAACGGACGTTTTGACGGCCTCCCCTCTATTTCAGCCTTGGAAAGCCCCTGCAGACGAAGGATTCCAACACGTCCCGCAAGGCTCTCCTTCGCCCGCTTCATCATCTTGAACTGCTGAGAGCCCGTCATCAGGTACTGCCCCCGCGCGGAAGATCTGTCGAGCAGAATCTTCATCTCCGGGAAAAGTTCTGGCGCCCGCTGAATCTCGTCGATGCACAACGGGGCCGGATGAAGCTGCAGGAAAAGCTTGGGGTCGTTCTTCGCCTGTTCACAAAGCCCTTCATCGTCAAGGGAGAGGAACCGATAGCCCCCCAGTTCCCCGATGAGCTTCCTCAAAAGCCAGGTCTTGCCGACTTGCCGCGGACCGCACACGATCATCGCACGGAAAGTCTGGGCGGTTTCTTCCGCAAGCGGTTCAATTGTTCGCTGATACTGCATGCCAACTCCTCATGACAACGCGAAGTATAGCAAATAATCGTAAAACCATCAACCTGACAACCGTAAAACTAATCGCCCGCTAATCGTAAAGTCAGATGCGCACGTTCGGCGTGAGGTCGCAGTTGCGCACGACCTCTGCCATCGACCGCAGGAGCGGCTGGTCGGGGAAGGCCTGTCCCGCGTAGGTGTCCGTGCAGAGCCACATGCAGACCCCGAACCAGGGGCCGAGCATGCGGTGCTTCTTGCAGTAGGGCCCGTTCGAGAGGAAGAGAAACGGGATCTTCAGCTCGCGCTTCAGCGCACGGATCGTCTGGAAGTTCGCGTCCAGTTCCGCCTCCGAGCCCGAATAGGTGACGAACTTGGCGATGTCCGCACCCCGGCGCTGGTGCTCCAGCGCCAGCTCGACGACTTCCGCTTCCGGCAGGAACTTGCAGACATGCGAACTCATGACCACCTCGACGCCCAGCGCATGGAACTCGTCGATTGTCCGTCGCTGGCGTTCAATCGCCCGCGCGTCGCGCGTCAGCTCGAACGGGTCAGGCGCGAACAGGTCGCCGGGGACGTCCACCAGCGTCGCGCCGCAGCGGACGGCGAGCTTCAGTTCCGACACCCGTGCGTCGGCGTCCATCCCCGCGCTGAAGTTCTTGTCGTAATTCGTGACGTAGAGCGGACGGTCGCCCAGATAGGCGAACGCCTCGCGCAGCCGCGCCTCCGTGCGAAATTCGCGCCCAAGCCAGTCCAGCTGGACACCAAATGCGTCCGCGCCATCGCAGATGCCCCTGCGAAAGCGGAAGACCATCTCCTCGACGGTCGGCGCCAGAACCATGTCCACGAGCGGCGGACGTTTCATGCCCTTGAAGAATGACGTCATTTTCTCTTCCGGCCAAGACTCCTCCTGGCCATGCGACCGCGTATTGTATCACGTCCACCGTTTCGACGGCAACCGCCAAACGGCATCACTCCCGCAAGAGAAAAGGCAACACACGCAAGCGACACCCAACGCGCGCAAATGGCGGCCCTTGCCGTCACGGGCGCACCCCCGCCGCGCCCGGACGGAATAGGGCATGCCCAAGTCGGGCAGGCGGAGGGTGGATGCCAGAGTCTTAGAATCCCACAAACCCCCAAACATCCAAACGTCCAAGCCTTCTCAGATCTCCTCGCAGAGGGCGACGTCGCCGCCGTGGAAGACGACCGCGATGCGGTGGAGCGCGACCGTCCCGCCCGCCTCCCGGAGGCGCCACGCCCGCGCGAGGTCGCGGTCCTTCGCGTAGCGCGCGAGCTGCGCCGCCGCGTCCGCCTTCAGCTTCGCG
>ONTV01000138.1 GCA_900320855.1 uncultured Lentisphaerota bacterium | reverse complement strand
CCGCTTGTGGCGGTCGATCGCCTTGGCTGGGACGGCGTGAAGGTGTCCGAAGGAACGCTCACGCGCGAACGCGGCGCGGTCATGGGCTGGTTCGGCGGCCCGCAGCTCTCGTTCAACGACCGGGACGGCAAGGCCGTCGCGCGGCTCTACCTCGGCGGCGCCTACCCCTCGTTTGACGTCTTGACCGCGGACGGCAAGTGGCAGGGCTACCGCCGGCGCATCGAGGGCACGGGCGAGGGCGACAGCTTTCACATGGCCGTGACGTGGCGCCCAGACGGGACGTGCCGCTTCTTCATGAACGGCCAGCCGTTCGAGAACTACTTCACCGCTGGCGAGCGCACGCAGTGGAACATGGCGAGCAACTTTATGGACGCCGTGGTCGCGGTCGTGCCCGAGAAGGGTCGCCGCACGGAGCCGGACGCGGGCTGGACGGACTTGCGCCTCTACGGCCGGACGCTCGCGAACCACGAGGTCAAGGCGGCCTACCGGGCGCGGATGCCGTTTGACTTCGTGTGCGTCAACTCCGTCTTTCCGGCGGACAGGCCGACGCCCGTCTCCGTGACCGTCGCGCCCGGCGGCACGTTCATGCTCCCAAACGCCGTCGCGTCCGAGACGAACCTCACTGGGACGGCCGACTTCACGCTGACGGTCGAGCGGATTTTCCGCTTCCGCGAAGACGCGAAGAGCCCGTTCCGCGTGACGCGGACGACGTATGAGAAGGTCGCGGAAAAGACGCTGAAGAACGTCCGCATCGAACGCGAGACCCTGCTCGCGACCGACCCCGTGACGCAGCCGGCCGGCGACTACCGCGTGCGCCTGACGGTGCAGGTCGCGGGGCAGCCCGCCTACCGCCGGACGCGGAACGTCTTCTTCGCGCGTCCGACCGACCGCACGGGCGATCCGGCAAGCGACGACGAATGGCGGACGACCGCGCTGCTCTTCGAGAAGACCTATCGCCGCGCCGAGGACATGGAATACAAGGACGGGCCGCTCGGCCCGGCCCAGTCGTCCGCCGGCGCCTACCTGGAGCTGGACGGCACGCCCACGACGCGCATGGGCGACGTCCTGCACGTGCCGCCCGAATGGTGTGGACGCCCGCTGCTGCTGGAGGTTGACTGGCCGGACGACAAGCCGCGCGCGATGGGGCTCTACCTCTACCCGGAGGACGTGCGCGGCGTGCGCGACCGCCTGCAGCAGGGTATTCAGGCGGGACGCGAATTCCCGTCCACGGGACGGATGCAGACGATGCGCTGTCCGGTCTTCACGCCGTCGACGAACTTCCTCGTCGAGGCGCGCACGCTGGTCGCCGGGTGGCCGGCCGCCGTCGCTGCGCTGCGTGTCTATGCGCTTGACCCGGCGTGGCCGCGTCTCCGCCTCAATCTGCCGGAAGGGCTGGAGGGGCGGCGGTTCGGGCATGTCGACGAGGACCAGACGTTCTACAACAACCTGAACATCGACGCCGACCCGTCCTTCGGCGGCGTCCTCGACCGGCTCGTCCAGTACTTCAACTACACGGGGCAGAACGCCTTCGTCTACCCCATCCTGCGCTACTACCGCACGTTCGGCGCGAGCGAGGGCGTCCTGTCGGGCAACGGCATGTTCCCGTCGAGCCAGGGGCAGCTCGGCGAGCTGATCGCCGCGCTCGCCCGCAACGGCATCGCGTTCACAGGCAAGATGTCGCTCTACAACGCGCCGGACGCGGCGTTCTACGGACTTGCCGAAAGCGACCTGCGGGAACGCGGTGCGCTGACGCTCGACCGGCGCGGCCTTGACCGTCCGCTCTACAACGTCGGCTCCTATCTCGCCAACCCCGCCAATCCGGCTGCCTGGGAACTCGTCTTCCGCAGCTTCGACGACATCCGGCGGCACTACGGGACGAACGGCCTCTCGTCCGTCGCGTGGGACGGCTTCGGCACGTGGCACGGGCTCGACTTCGGCTATGACGACTGGACGGTCAACGCCTTCGCGGCGGAGACGGGCACCGAATTCCCGTCCGCCTGCGAGGTCGGACGGAACGACGGGCGCATCTGGCCCTCGAACGATCCGCAGGGGCGCGGGCGCGCGGAGGGCGTCTTCCTTGCGCGCTACGGCTTCCTCACGGCGACGAACACGCCCGCAGTCCGTGCGCGCTGGCTCGCGTGGCGTGCGGCGC
This sequence comes from uncultured Lentisphaerota bacterium, assembly GCA_900320855.1. Classification (GTDB taxonomy): domain Bacteria; phylum Verrucomicrobiota; class Kiritimatiellia; order RFP12; family UBA1067; genus UBA1067. The sequence goes on along the minus strand of ONTV01000138.1, from coordinate 3,302 downwards.
GGACGACGGCGTTCTACCGCGAGCTGGCGAGCCGCCTGCGCGCGGCGAATCCGGCCATGCGGATCTACATCCACGCGCCGGACGAGCCGGCGGGCTACGTCGATCGCGGCGTGGACGCGAAGTCCGTGCTGGCGATTCCCGGCATCGCGGGGCTCATCCAGTCGCGCAGCGTGACGAACTTCCGCTGGAAGCTCCATCGCGGCTACGAGGAGGACGACGGCTGGCAGACGCTCTACGCGCCGGAGGCCGCCGAGCTTGCGCGCGTGAAGCGGCTGCAGGGATCGCTCAAGATGCTCTATTCGGGCGGCGACTACTGGGAGACGTTCACGCGCTCGCTCGACATGAAGCGGTTTCCCGTCGCGTTCCAGGATGCGGACGTGAAGCCGTGGGGGCGCTGGTGGCTGATGGAGCTGGCCTACGTGCTCGCGAAGTCGGACGTGCTGGAGCTCTGCACGGGCCAGCAGCCGCTCTATGCGCTGGGGCGCGAGCGCGAGGCGCGCGAGTGGGCGAAGGCCTACCGCGCCCTGCCCGCGCTGGACTTCACGGACATGGGCGGCGTGACGGATCCCGTTGCGGGGCGCTACCGGCTGACGAAGAACGGGCTTTACTTCTATGTCGTGAACATCCACCACGGCGACCTCACGGCGGTCGTGGACTTCGGGGCGGCGGGCTGTCCCGCGATGATCGACCTCTCGTCCGGCGCGCGGACGGCGGGCCGCGAGATCGCGCTGAAGCCCTATCAGCTGCGCTCGTTCCTGATTCCGCGCGAGACGCTGGACGGGCGGACGCGCCTGGGGCCGCTGGCCGTCAAGGACATCGACCGCACGTGCTACGATGCGCGGTTCGGGGAGCTTGCCGCCGCGCAGCGGACGTTTGACGCGCACGGCATTCCGCATGCGCGGGAAGACGCGATCATCGCGTCCGCGCGGCAGTTCGTCGCCGAGGGCCGGATGCAGGCGGCCTACAATGCGCTCTTCCGCAAGGAGCTCAACCGCTTCGTCTCGCGGTGCGGACAGATGCCGCTCGTCGTCGCCGAACGAAAGCTGATGGACAAGGGGATCTTCCGCATCAACTGCGGCAAGGCCGACTACACGACGATCGACGGCGACCTCTTCTTCCCTGACGTCGCGTGGAACGGCGACTACGGCAAGCGCGCGACGCAGCAGGACGGCGCGCCGCGCCAGGCCGACGCCGTCAAGGGCGCGAAATACAGGACGCTGTACGAGACCGAGGCGTTCGCGTTCGACGGCTACTCGTTCAACGTCGGGCGTCCCGGCCGTTACCGCGTCACGCTCTACCTGAAGGCGGGCTGGAAGCGCGACTTCAAGCCGGACTGGTGGATCTTCTCGGTCGCGGCGAACGGGAAGACGCTTCTGGACAATACAGACCTCTATGTCGCGCAGGGCGGTGACTTCGACCGTCCGTACACGCCGTCGTTCGAGGTGGAGGTCGGCGAAGACGGACGCCTCGACCTCGACTTCACGAGTCCGCCCGACTACTATCTCTACAACTGGAACCGGCCGAACTCGACGACGCGCCTCCTGAACGGCCTCACTGTCGAACGCCTCGACTGACGAAAGGAACGGAAAAGATGAAAATGAGAATCAGATGCGGAATTCTTTTCGCGATGGCCGCCGGGACGGTTTATGCGGCGAAGCTGCCGGTGCCGGAAGTCGTCTGCGAGAAGCCGGGCGGCTGGACGTTTCGGGCGGAGGAAGTGTCCGAACAGGCCGGCGTCGCCGTCTGGAAGATCGCCGCGTCCGCCGCGTCTGCGGACACGGCTTCCGCACCGCCGGCGTTTCGCGTCGCGTTTCGCGGCTTCCCCAACGCGGGCATCCGCCACCTCTGGCATGCGGGGTCGCAGAGCGTCGCGCCGATGGCGCCGATCGCCCGCATGACGCCGATCTGGGATTCGCCGTTCGTCAGCCGTTTCGGACACTATCAGCCGCTCTACGCCTTCATCGGCGACGGCGACGACAACCGGCTCACGGTCGCGCTCGCCGAGTCGCGCGAAGAGGTGCGTTTCGTCGGCGGCACGGACAACGCGGCGACGGTGCAGGGCGAGTTCCGCCTGTTCGACGGGCCGACGCGCGCACGCGCGTCCTACGAGACGTACCTGCGCCTCGATGCGCGCGCCGTGCCGTGGTACGAGGCCGTGTCGGACGCCGCGCGGTGGATGCAGGCGGCGGCGGACGCGAAGCCGCTGAACGCGCCCGTCTGCGCGTACGACCCCGTCTACTCGACATGGTACGCGCACCAGGAGCGGATCGACGCCGCGACGGTCGAGGCGGAATGCGCGGCGGCCGCCGCCTGCGGGATGAAGACGGTCATCGTCGACGACGGGTGGCAGACGGCGGAGCCCTGCCAGTACGCCAACGCGGGCGACTGGGAGGTCTGCCGCGCGAAGTTCCCCGACATGAAGGCGCACGTGGCGCGCGTCCATGCGCTCGGCCTGCGCTACATCATGTGGTACGCGCTCCCCTACGTCGGCAAGGAGTCGAAGGCGTGGACACAGTTCAAGGACAAGATGCTCATCGTCGCGCCGAAGTTCGGCGTCGTCGATCCGCGTTACCCGGAGGTGCGCGCCTGCCTGTCGGGCCTCTGCGCTGAGGCGATGCGCGAATGGGACGTGGACGGCTTCAAGCTCGACTACCTCGACACGTTCAGGATCTACGACGGCAAAGATCCCGGCGAAGCGACCGGCTGGCAGGGGATGGACACGCGCGACGTCGCGGAGGCGACGGAATGGCTGATCCGCGAGGTGCGCGATTCGCTCCTGAAGATCAAGGCGGATGCGCTAATCGAGTTTCGTCAGCATTACACGGGCCCGGCCATCCGGCAGTACGGCAACCTGATGCGCGTGGCGGACTGTCCCGGCGACACGTGGGCCAATCGCACGGCGATCGCGGCGCTGCGCCTCACGTGCCCCGGCACGGCCGTCCATTCCGACATGCTCGCGTGGGACGCGCGGCACGCGACGGCGGAGGACGCCGCGCTTCAGGTGCTCAACGCGATCTTCGGCGTCGTCCAGTACTCGCCCGCGTTCGCCGACCTGCCCGACGCGCACCGCAAGATGCTCGCGCACTGGGTGAAGTTCTCGCTCGACCACCGCGAGGCGCTGCTGTTCGGCCGCTTTGCCGCGCACCACCCCGAGGCCAACTACACGATGCTGGCGGGCGAGACGGGACGCGAGCGCGTCGTCGGCGTCTACGCGGCCGAAACCGTCGTGTCCGTGCCCGACGGCGGCAAGGACGTCTACATCCTCAACGCGACGCCGGCGACGGCGCTCGTCGTGGATGTCG
>ONTV01000135.1:1476-7078 GCA_900320855.1 uncultured Lentisphaerota bacterium | reverse complement strand
CGATTTGCTACGGACTAGCCCGGCACTATAACGCGGCAAGTGCCCGATATGGTAATGTGGTGTTGTTCTTCTGTTCGAATGGTGGTCGTGCCGAATCGGCGCCGTTTCAGGTCGCTCCGGGAACGTATCGGCTGCGATTCCGTGCTGGTCGTTGGGGGACCGGTTCGGGCTGGAAATGGCACAATTCCGAGCAGATGGCGACTCCGGTCGTTGCGTCGTCGGTAACGGTCGGAGGACGGGAAACCGAAATGACGGCGATTACGGTTGACAACAACGTGTTCAAGACGTTCACGTCGGATAAGACCTTTGATGTTGCATCCGCTGAGGATGGTGTTGTCGTCTCGTTGTCGCAGACGGTTGCGAACGCCGGACTTCAGATTGATGAGATCGAGCTGGTGCCGATGACCTCCGGTGCGGAACTTGTAACCAATGGTGGTTTTGAGACGGCGGACGGCTGGGTGTTCGACATGACGCAGGGAACGAACCACAATGCGATGCGTTATAAGTATGCGGCGGGTAGCCAATGGTATGGCACCGCACAGTACGAGGGCGAATACTATCTCATGCTGACGGGATTGGGGATCGCGACGCAGGACGTGTACTTTCCCGAAGGCGGCGCCTACCGTCTGTCATTCCACGTTTGCGCACGTGCCGACAACGTGCAGTATCGCAACAATCCGCTCAAGCTGTGGTGGTCGAAGACGGATGGTTCGGATGTGCATGAGATTGCCGTGACCCGTCCGATCGCCGCAACTGCGTTTGGAGGATATTCGTATCTCTTCAAGATCCCGCAGGAAGGGACCTATCGCATTGGCCTTTCGGGAACGGTGGACCAGGACAAGACCGATCGTATCGACGGCGTGTCGATTCGTCGTGCAGTGGAATCGGATGTGCCGGATATTTCCTCGGAAACGTCTTTGGATGTCACGATCGGCGCCAAGTTGAACCTTGATTTCGCCGGTACGTTGCCACTGAAGGAGGTCCGGCTGGGCGGTCGCAGGAAGTCGGGTACGATTTCGGCGGCACGCTTCCCGGATTACGTGACCGGCCCGGGCGAGGTCTATGTCAAACCACTCGGCTTGAGCGTCTTCATTCGATAAAGACATGCGTGTCGTCAGAAATATTCTTGCCGCCTCGAACGGCAGGCCCCGCAGTCCTGCCGTCCTGCGCTGCGTCAGCGATCGACGCGCGCCGAGCCGCCGCCGACAAGCTTCTCGACGTCGGCCTTGGTCGCCATCGACGTGTCGCCGGGCGTCGTCATCGCCAGCGCACCGTGCGCCGCGCCGTAGTTGACGGCCTTCTCGGCGTCGTCGAACGCCATGAAGCCGTAGATGAGGCCCGACGCGAACGAGTCGCCGCCGCCCACGCGATCGTAGATCTCCAGCCCGGGGCGCTGGATCGACTGGTGGAGCTCGCCCTTGTACCAGCAGATCGCCGACCAGTCGTTGACCGTCGCGGACTTCACGCTGCGGAGCGTCGTCGCGACCGCCTTGAAGTTCGGATAGAGCGCGACCGCCTTGTCGATCATCTTGCGGAAGCCCTCGACCGGAAGCGTCGTCATGTTCTTGTCGACGCCCTCGACCTCGATGCCGAGCGCGGCCGTGAAGTCCTCCTCATTGCCGATCATGACGTCCACGTACTTCGCGATCTCGCGGTTCACCTCCTGCGCCTTCGCCTGCCCGCCAATCGACTTCCAGAGGCTTGCGCGGTAGTTGAGATCGTAGGACGTCACCGTGCCGTGCCGCTTCGCGGCCTTCAGCGCCTCGATGCAGACGTCGGCCGTCGTCTCGGACAGCGCGGCGAAGATGCCGCCCGTGTGGAACCAGCGCACGCCCTCCTTGCCGAAAAGCGTCTCCCAGTCGATCATCCCCGGCTTCAGCTGGCTCACCGCCGTGAGACCCCGGTCGGCGCAAGAGCGCGCGCCCCGGCAGCCGAAGCCGCGCTCGACGAAGTTGAGCCCGTTGCGGACCTCACGCCCGATGCCGTCGAACTTCGCCCAGAAGACGTGGCTCGTGTCGACGCCGCCTTGCAGCATGAAGTCCTCGACGAGCCGCCCGACCGGATTGTCGGCAAACGCCGTGACCGCCGTCGTCTTCAGCCCGAAGCAGCGCCGCAGCCCGCGCACGACGTTGTATTCGCCGCCGCCCTCCCAGACCTTGAATTCCCGCGCCGTGTGGATGCGCCCGTCGCCCGGATCCAGCCGCAGCATGATCTCGCCGAGGCTCGCCGCGTCCCACTGGCAGCTTCCCGTCGCCCTAACCTTCAGTCCTTCGTTCATTTTTTCGTTCCTCCTAATAGTGGACAATTCTAGATAAGAGGATTATACCACAATTGCCCCGCCGCACGGGCGGCGGCGGGACGATGCCTTCGCGCCCCGCGTCAGCGGCCCGAAAAGAACCGGATAAGCCGCTGGACTCACAAACTCTAGCCATCCGTAGGAGTCGCGTCCGGAGTCAACAAGAACGCAACTGTTCTCGTTCGTTGTGATCGAGACCGGTCTCTCCACCGTTAGGCGGAACGCCTTTTCACATCCTAAAAATCTCGCATGTTCGGTGCCGTTGGCTTCGGCGGCTCCCTCATCGCGTCAAGCGCCTTCTCGATCTCTGAATCGGACTTAAGCCAGCCGTCCGCAACCAGCATCTTGACAAAACGTTTGAAGGCAAAGAACTTCCGTGGATCGCCCATATCGCCTGTTCCCGCCGACAACGCCTTCAAGCACTGGCGCTCGACTTCGGGAATACGCGCCTTGACAATCCGATCCGGCTCATAGCAGTAGGACTCCCAAAGGCGAATGAACTTCTCGGCCGGATCCGTCGCCCCGTCAGCGAACGTCCGCGACTCTGCCGCCAGATTGTGGCGGAGCGTGGCGACATCACCCTTCTTCACGCCCGGCCCGCCGCACGTTGTCTCAGCGTAGCGCGAGGGAATCCGTCGAATCCAGACGTTACGAAACGGCACGGGGTGTCCGTGGTCCTGCAGCCGGAGCGGCGCCTCGGAAACGTCGATGTGCTCGTGCGCGCGCCGACACCACTTGACCTTCCCCTCGAGCGGCCAGTTGTCCTGCACGAGGACGCCGTTGAAGAAGACGGTGAAAGATCCGGGATCCACCAGCCGCCTGCCTTCGCGATACGGCGGGTGGAATACAATGTCAAAGCTCTGCCACTCACCGGGTTTGCGGCACGGGTTGACGAGCGCCGGATGCTGTCCGTAGACCGCGCCGGCCTGTCCGTCGGCGTAGTTCGCCGGCTTCCACGGCGAACGGGACGGCTCGACCGCCGACGAGTCCAGAATCTGGATCTCGTAGCAACTCATCAGGATGACACCCGAGTTGCCCCACCCTTCCACGTCGTCGACCGGCGTCTTCCACTCGACATGCAGCTGGCAATCGCCGAACTTCTCCGCCGTGAACGCGCCGCCGGATCCCGGCACGCAGACGAACGTGCCGTCCTCGACCTTCCACTTGCAGGGCCCGCCCTCCTTGTCGCGCCAGTTGCGCGCGATCGACTCGGGCGTGCCGTCGAAGAGGACGATTGCGTCGGATGGGATCCCGTCCTGCGGCACCGTGACCTTCACGGGATCAGGACGGTTCACATCATGAACAGCCCAGGCGTGCGTGGCGTCAGGCCGGTCTCCAGACGGCTCGGCCGCGGCCATGAACGCACCGACGATGGCAAGTGCTGAAACCGATTTCTTCACGAGAGCGTTCCTTTCTCAGCATTGAAGTTGAGCGTCATGTCCGGTCGCAGCATCGCGGCGTTTCCGATGAGCCCCGTTTCTGTCAGGCGCGCCGTCCAGGAGAACGCGCTGTCCGTCGGGACTCCGGCAAGGCAGGCATCGACATACTGATGCCAGTGCGACGGCGCCGTGCCAGGCTGCGGCACGTCAGGCGGCGTCGAGCCGTCCTTCATCACGCAATACGGACGCACGCCGAAGTGCGTCGAGAGGATCCACCCCTCGCTTCCCTCGATGACACGTCCCTGCGGCGGCAGGCAGCCCATGGGAGTCTTCGCCGCGACATCCTCTAGAAACGCCGGCGGTAGGAACCGCGGCTCGAGATACCGCGCGCGGTCGCCGAATCCGTCACACCATTCGACTTCAAAGGACTTACCACCGCTCGCGGCGATGCCGGGGAATGTCCAGGTGACGTGCGACATCGTCGGCCAGAACTGCTCGCGCTGCGCGGCCGTCCACCCCGCGTCTTCCGAGACCTCCGCCCGGACGGACCGGGGACTCGTCGCGCCAAGGTCGAGTCCAATCCAAACAGGACTCATCAGGTGAAGCGCGAGGTCTCCGAGCCAAGACGAGCCGAAGTCGCGAAACTTGCGCCACGTCCTCGGATGATAGACCTTCTCCGCATACGGACGGTATGCGGCTGGTCCGAGCCAGAGCTTCCAGTCCAGCGTCTCGGGGATGGGATCGGCCTCGAGCGGCCAGGCGTAGGTCTCGGGCTTCGGCGTTCCACGCCGCGTTGAAAAGAGCCACACGTGACGCACCTCGCCGATCTTTCCGCTCTTCAGGAAGTCCGCCGTCTGACGGTCGCACTCCCAGGCGACAATCTGCGTCCCCATCTGCGTCACGGACCGCTTTTGCGCCGCGAGTTCCTCGATGGCCCGGCATTCGGAGATCTTGTGGCAGAGCGGCTTCTGCCCGTAGACATTGAGCCCTCGCTTCAGCGCCTCGAGGATGTACTGCGCATGCGTGTGGTCCGGCGTCGAGACGTTGACCGAGTCGAGCGCCGCGCCTTCCTTCTCGAACATCTCGAAGGCGTTCCGGTATATGCGCGCGTCGGGACAAACCTCCTTCGCCTTCGCGAGGTAGTCCGCGTCGACGTCGCAGAGCGCCGTGATATGAATGTCCTTATGAGAGCGGAGTCCGTCAAGATCGGCCCGCGCCATATTACCCGTTCCAATGCAGGCGTGCGACAGGAGCTCGTTCGTCCGCCGCCGCTTGACGACAGCCGGAAAGCCAATGGTCGGAGTGAGATAGGCCCCGGCCGCCAGCCCGCGCATGAAGGCCCTTCTTGTGGTCTTCAGCTTCATAGGTCCACACGTATTCATGTTAATCATTACTCATTTTCTCCTTGATAAACCACTGCAATTTACTATTACCATTTAATCTCAACCCATATCACTTATTGACCTTCACCGTCTTACTCATCTTGCCATCTGCGACTCACGCCCGATGCGTTCCGCTCGGTCTGAAGCCTCTTCCGATAGGCCCGCGGGGACAGGCCCTCGAGCCGCCGGCGCCACATCATGAACGCGCTCTCGTAGAGATAGACGATGGTCTTCATGCTCACTCGGCGGGCGCGCGAACGGTGACGGTCACGGCGCCGCTCAGTCGGCGGCCGCTGGCGCGACGGCCGTCCGAGAGCGCGACGTTCTCGAACGAGACGTCCTTCCACGACGCCGGACAGCCCCGGAAGTAGCGCGGCTCGCCGTCGATCTCGTGTACGAGCAGTTCGAGGACGGCCGCCGCCGCGCCGCACTGCCCGTCCATCTGTATCACGTTCCGTCCATTCCGGAAGTTCGTGAAGCCGTCATGCACCGCGTTGTGGTGCGAGCCGTGTCCCTCGTCGCAGAAGTAGGCGTCCCACGCGCGC
>ONTV01000135.1:0-1453 GCA_900320855.1 uncultured Lentisphaerota bacterium | reverse complement strand
CCAGTTCGAGTAGGTCGCGTCGAGGAGCGCGCGGCTCTCCCCCTTCGCGCGCGGAATGACGTCAAACGGGAAGATGCCCGCCATGTGCGAATGGTGGCGATGGCTCTCGCTCAGGTTCACGCCCTCGAAGATCGCGATTCCGTTTCCAGTCACGCCGCCCCAGGCGGCCGAACCGCCCGCGGCGACCGTGACGCGGGCGTAGCGCGGCAGACGGCGGATGACGTCCGCCCAGCGCGGATCGGGCGCCTCGCCCAGCAGCTCCGCCGCCGCGACGAGGTCGCGCGCGAGCCGGTGGCAGGCCGCGAGCTGGAAGCTCGGATTCCGCCCCACGGCACGGCGGAAGTCGCTGCCCATCCACTCCGGGCTCGGCCCGAGCGGCAGCGCGAGCGCGCCGTCCGGCGTCTCCTCCAGCATCGCGAGATAGACGTTCATCGCGCCCTTCATGAAGTCGTAGGCCGCCTCCCGCAGGAAGCCCACGTCGCCCGAATAGCGCACGGCGCGGAACATGTGCGCGGCCATCCAGGCCGTCGAGGCGTGGTCGATCGTGCCCGTCCAGAAGCCACCGATGCAGACGCCCCGGTCATCGACGGAATGCGGCAGCACATAGCCGTCGTCGATGCCCGCGAACTTGCGCGCGTTCTCCCGGAGGCGCGGCCGCCACGAGAGGATCATGCGGAAGAGCGGCTTCAGGTTCGCGAAGTGCCCGCCCCGATAGGCCGGCGCATAGCATTCCTGGACGTTGATGTTGAAATGGTAGTCGCCGTTCCACGGCACAAGGCGGTCATCCTCCAGCCACGGGCCCTGCAAGCCCGCCGGCACGCCGTCCGGATCGGTCATCGCCCCGAAGCGGTAAAGCCCGTAGTCAAAGAGACGCTGCAGAACCGGATCGGGCACGGAAACCCGCGCGCCCTCCGCCCAGAAGCGCGCCCACTGCGCGCGCGACTCCGCCGCCACGCGGTCGAACGGGACGGCGGCCGCCGGCGCCGCGTCGCCGCGCCGCGTCGCGACCGCGAGCTCGCGGCCCTTCTGCACAAAGTCGAGCGAGACCGACGGATCGGCCGGAAGCGCCCAGTCGAAGCCGTCCGCGCGCAGCGTCGGCGCGGCGAACCCCAGCGGCGCAAGGGCTTCGCGGGCGAGCGGCTGCGCCATCGACGGGACGGCCTCGACCGCGGAGGACAGCCCTTCCGGGAAGCGGATCGCGAACGCGCGCGACGCCTTCGACATCGCGAGCTCGAGGACGCGCCCGTCCGCGAGGACGATCGTGCCGAGGCCCGTGCGCGTGTCCAGCTCGCCGCGCGCAAGCGTTGCGCCGGACATCTTCACGACGACGCGCCCCAGCGGCAGCAGGTACGGATTGCGCGGCTCGCCGGCGGGCGTCTCCTTTCTGAAGAGGGCGAGGAGCCGATCCTTCTCGCCCGCCCGCCAGAGGCTGACGACGTTCGTGTAGCTCTGC
>ONTV01000170.1 GCA_900320855.1 uncultured Lentisphaerota bacterium | reverse complement strand
CTCTGCACCTTCTCGAACCCCTCGCTGTCAAGCATCGACACCGACCCGCGCGCGCTCGGCTGGACGGCGGCCGAGATGCTGGACGAGCAGATGCGTGCGGGCCGTGTGCGAAGGGCCGTCTCGGTTCGGCATCCGCCTCGCCGTGTCGTCGAGCGCATGTCAATGCACGTCTATCCGTTCCGGACGCCCTGGCTGGCGGAGGCCGTCGAGTACATTCGGCAGAACCTCGCATCGGGCGTGACGGCGGCGTCCGTCGTGAAGCACATCGGCTATTCGCATCCGACGGTCACCCAGGCGTTTTCCGCCGAGCTGGGGCATCCGATCAAGAAGGAGATCCTCTGCCAGCGCAACCGCCTGGCCGCACGGCTCCTGCAGGAGACGTCCTGTTCGGCGAGCGAGATCTCCGCCCGCTGCGGCTATCGGTCGCCGCAGTATTTCTCGCACTGCTTTGCCGAGGCGTTCGGGCAGGCGCCCGACGCCTGGCGGAAGGCGAAGGTCGGCCGTCCGGCGTAGCCTCCTCGGATTTTCGCGGGCTGATGCGTGCCGACCGCGCGGTTTTTTCAGGAATTGCAATCTGTTTTTCAGGAATTGCAATTTACGTGGCGTCGGCGTGCGTGTATAATGTCCGACCAGAATGCGCGAAGTCTTTTCCTACGTCATTGGTCTCGGTGCGGCGGTGATGATGCCGGTCATCTTCACCGCGCTGGGCGTCTGCATCGGCCTCCGACTCTCGAAGGCCCTGAAGTCGGGGCTTCTCGTGGGCGTTGGCTTCGTCGGCCTCGGCGTCGTGACGGCGATGCTGACGACGAACCTCGGCCCGGCGCTGAAAGGGGTGACAGACCTCTACGGGCTCGACCTGCCGGCCTTCGACCTTGGCTGGCCGGCGGCGGCGGCCGTTGCCTACTCCTGCGCGGTCGGCGCGTTCATCATTCCCGTCTGCCTGGGCGTCAACGTGCTGCTGCTCGTCGTCCGGGCGACGCGCACGGTCAACATCGACCTCTGGAACTACTGGCACTTCGCGTTCCTCGGCGCGATGGTCTTCTTCGCGACCGGCTCGCTCGGCTGGGCGTTCTACGCGGCCATCGTCCTCTACGTCATCACGCTCTGCCTCGCCGACTTCACGGCGAAGGGCTTTCAGTCCTTCTACACGGGCATGGACGGCATTTCCATTCCCCAGCCGTTCTGCCAGAGCTTTACGCCGTTCGCCGTCGCGATCGGGTGGCTTCTCGACCGTGTGCCCGGCTTCGCGCGGCTTGACATCGACGCGGAGGGCCTGAAGCGTCAGTTCGGCCTTCTCGGCGAGCCGCTCTTTCTCGGCGTCGTCGTCGGTTGCGGCATTGGCGCGCTGGCGTGCGGGAGCCTGCGCGGCGTCGTCGATTCGATTCCGTCGATCCTGAAGCTTGGCGTCACGGTCGGCGCGGTGATGGAGCTCATTCCCCGCATCACGGCGCTTTTCATCGAGGGGCTGAAGCCCATCTGCCAGGCCGTGCAGGAGAAGCTTGTGGCGCGCTTCGGCGGGAAGGTTGCGTTTTCCATCGGCATGAGCCCCGCGCTCGTCATCGGGCATCCGACGACGCTCGTCGTTTCGATTCTCCTCATGCCCGTGATCCTCTTTCTCTCGGTCGTCCTGCCGGGCAACGAGTTCCTGCCGCTTGCGTCGCTCGCCGGGATGTTCTATCTCTTCCCGTGCGTGCTGCCGATCACGAAGGGAAATGTGGCGAAGACGTTCGTCGTGGGGCTTGTCGCGCTCGTCTGCGGACTCTTCTTCGTCACGAACCTGACGCCCGCGTTCACGAAGGCGGTCGCGGCGGCGAACTGCGACGGCATCGCCGTTCCTCCGGGCTTCTCGGGCGGCGCGGCCCTGGACTTCGCGTCGGCCTTCTGGTGCTGGTCGATCTACCATCTTGTCGTCTCGTTCAAGTGCATCGGCACGGTGTTGGCGGGCGTGCTGGCGCTGGCGCTGTGCGCGGTCAATGCCGTGCGAATTCGAAAGGGGAGTGAATGAAAGGTCTGGGCGTTTGGCGGTTTGGACGTTTGGCGGTTGGGGCGTTCGTATGCTGGGGCGTTTGGGCGTTGCGGACGTCGTCTGCCTGGGCGGCCTGCGGGGTGGCGCCGGAGCGGTGCGACGACTTCTTCTGGGAGAACGACAAGGTCGGCTTCCGCGCCTATGGGCCGCGTGACCCCCATCTCTGGAGCGGCATTGACGTCTTCAACAAGGGCCATGTCGAAGACGAGGTCGTGAAGCTCTTGCGCGGCAAGGAAGCCTGCGGGGCCTGGCATAGCCTCGCGACGCTCAAGGGCGGCGTCCGCACGTTCGATAACTACACGATGGGCGCTTCGCGCGGCGTCGGCGGCGTGGCGTTCTGGGGCGACGGCGAATGGAAGACGTATCCGAACTGGGTGACGAGCGAGGTCTTGCCCGCGCCGGACGGGGCGCTTGCCTTCACGCTCGTCTATCCGGCGTTCTCCGCCGCCGGGAAGATGACGTGCCGCATCACGCTGAAGCGCGGCGAACGGTTCTTCCGAAACGACGTCAGCTTCGAGAGGGACTTCAGTGCCGACTTCCGCGCCGGGCCCGGAATTGACCTGGAGCCGAAGCGCGGCCACAAGGGGTCGCTTGTCGAGGAGCCGGGGCTTGTCTCGCTCTTCGAAGACGAGAAGCTTGACGCGAAGGGAAATTCCGAGGGCTCGACGATGGCGGCGATTGTCGTGGCCGATCCGTCGGCGGTGGAGGTGCGCACGGATCACCTGAACTGCCGTGTGCTCGCGTTCAGGAAGAAGAGCTTCACCTACTGGGCTGGCGCGAGCTGGTCGGGCGCGGGCGAGATCACGACGCCGGAGGCCTGGCATCGGCATGTCCGAGAATTCCGCGCGGAAATTATTGAAACAAAAGGAGAATAAGGAATGACAGCAATGGCACTGTTGGCGACAGTCGCGAACTTCACCGTCCAGACGGCGACCCACCCCGACGACTTCAAGACGTTCGACACGGAGAAGATCCGCAGCCGATTCGTCATGGAGAAGGTGATGGCGCCGGACGAGCTCAACCTCACCTACACGCTCTACGACCGTCTCGTCTACGGCGGCGCGATGCCGGTCGCGCAGGAGCTGACGCTCGAGCCCTTTCCGGAGCTGCGCGCCGAGCGCTTCCTCGACCGCCGCGAACTTGGCGTCATCAACGTCGGCGGGCCGGGCGTCGTCACGGTGGACGGCACGGCGTACGCGCTTGCCTTCAAGGAGGCGCTCTATGTCGGACGCGGCAAGAGGTCCGTCGCGTTCAAGTCGCTCGACGCGCAGAACCCCGCGAAGTTCTACCTCAACTCGGCACCCGCGCACCGTGACTACGTGACGCAGCGCATCACGTCCGACCAAGCCTGCACGAAGCCGGGCTACACGATCGGCAACTTCATCAAGGCCGGCACGCGGGAGGAGTCGAACGACCGCGTCATCAACCAGCTCATCGTCGCGCCTGTCCTCGCGAAAGTGCCTGGCGGCGGATGCTGCCAGCTGCAGATGGGGCTCACGGAGCTGAAGCCGGGGAGCGTCTGGAACACGATGCCGCAGCACGTCCACAACCGCCGCATGGAGGTCTACTTCTACTTCAATGCCCCGGACGGACAGGCGATCTGCCACCAGATGGGGCGGCCGCAAGAGCAACGGCTCGTCTGGCTGCACAACGAGCAGGCGATCACCGCGCCGGAGTGGAGCGTCCACTCGGCGGCCGGCACGTCGAACTACATGTTCGTCTGGGGCATGGGCGGCGAGAACCTCGACTATGGCGACATGGACAAGATACCGGTTTCAGACATGAGATAGCACAGGCCACGAATCTTCACGAGTTTTCACGAACGAGTGATTCGTGCGGATTCGTGGCAATTCGTGGCTCAAACAAAAAGGAGATTCAATGATACTCGATCAGTTCAAGCTGGACGGCAAGGTGGCCGTCGTCACGGGCGCGGGGCGCGGCA
>ONTV01000085.1 GCA_900320855.1 uncultured Lentisphaerota bacterium | reverse complement strand
ATCGTCTCCCAGTCGCCGTTGCCGTACATGAAGGCATAGCCGCGTCGCGCCTTCTTGTCGCCCCCGACCGCCGCGGCGAAGCTGCACCATTCGTAGTCCTCCGCCTATCTCCACAGGGCCAAGAACGCCGTTTACCGCCGACGGGAGCGCCAGCGGACGAGTGGCGCGTAGACGAGGCGGAAGTAGAGTCGGGCCGGCATGTCCAGCAGCGGATGGACGCCGCACAGAAGGACAAACGGCGCCGCCATCGTCTTCAGCGGCCCGGCGGAGCGCGTCAGCTTCAGGTACGCACGACGCCCGCCCTTCTCCAGGATCCGCCGCAGGCAGGCCGTCCGCGCCCGCGCCGAGAACCCCTCCGGCCCGACGGGGTAGCGCGACGAGAAGAAGAGGTCAAAGAAAAACGCCAGATAGCGGCGCGCCCAGGCACGCGCCATCGGACGCGACACCCGCTGCTCGGCGAAGAAGAGGAACAAATGGCGCACGACGGCCGCATACTGGGCGAAATCCGTGCCGGCGGCCGTCGTGATCGACTCGGCACGGCGACGGTAGACGTAAATGTCAAAATCCACGACCAGCAGACGGCTGGCCGCCGTCAGAAGCCGCGCCGTCCACTCGTTGTCCTCGTACTTGAGCCCAGGCTGGAACGCGAGTCCCTGCGCAAGCAGGAAATCGCGACGGCAAACGCTGAACGACGCCATCGGCAGAACGTAGCGCGGCGATTCCGAGAACCAGATCATCGCCTCTTCACCCGACAGAACGCGGCCGACGTCGGACGAACGATAGTTGACGTGGCGCGTGACGAGCGTCCATACGCCGTCCGCGCCTTCCCGGAACTCGCTCGCCGGACCCTGCACGACGTCCGGCTCGCCGTGGGCGCGAATCGCCGCCGAAAGGCGCGCAAGAACTTCGTCCGCCAGCCAGTCGTCGCCGTCCAGCCACACGACGTAGCGCCCCCGCGCGAGGGACAGTCCCCGGTTGCGCGGCGTCGCGGGCGAGCCGCTGCGCGGGCCGGAGACGACGCGCATGCGCGCGTCCGACGCCGCGAGGGATTCGCACAGCGTCAACGTCTCGTCCGACGAGGTCTCGACGGAAAGGATGCACTCCCAGTCGTCGCAGGACTGGGCCCGCAACGAGTCGACTGCGTCATTCAGGTACCGCGCCACGTTGCAACACGGCACGATGACCGAAAAAAGAGGCCTGTCCTGCTCTTTCATCTGCACCTCCCGGCTCCCAGACGGGAAAGAATCTCACGAAGATCGCGGCGGCAAAAAGCGGCGACGCCAACCGTCGCGACAACGACGGCGACGATGCCGCGCAGGGCCAGGCCCCCGAAGCCGCCGAACGGCACGCACAGGGTCGCGCCCCACGTGACGGCGCAAAGCGCGACGGCGAACGCCGCGAAGCCGAGCTGGAGACGCACGTAGCGAGCGAGGAACGTCCGCCCTTCGCCGTCCGTCCCCTTCAAATAGCGGCGGAAGACGACCGCCCCCTCCCACGGAATCTCGATGACGAGGAAGGCGAGGATCGTCGAGAGAATCGCGCCGTTCAGCCCCAGGACGTGGATGAGGGCCACGTTCATCGCCAGGTTCGCGACGCCCGAGACGACGGGCTTGAGGCGGTCTTCCCGCCAGAGCCCGAGCGCGGACTTGAACATCTGCAGGACCTGCCGCGAATAGTTGACGTAGAAGAAGACGACCATCAGCGCGGCCGTCGCGAATGGCTGCAGCAGTTCCGGGCGCTTCGCCGTCCAGAGCGCCATGAACGGCTGATAGAGGGCGAGCATCATCGCCGCGCACCACGAGACGACGACGAGCGAGAGGACGTTCAGCTTGCGGAACTTCCGCCAGACAGCGCGCTTCGGCTCCGTGTGGACGGCATTGCCGAACCCCGCCGTCAGCGACTCGTAGAGGAGGCCGACAAATCCGCAGACGGACTTGTAGACCGTGTAGTAGTTCCCGTAGGCCGCGACGGAAACGAGCCCCAGGCTCGCGGAGATGACGAGGCTGTCGCTCGAATACGAGATGACCGACCCGACGCGGTGCAGGAAAAGCGAGCCGACGTCGGACATCACCTTGCGCCGGCGCTCGCGCGAGAGCCGGCCCGCGCAGACGATGTGCGGGAACAGCCGCGCCGTCGCGCGTGCGACGAGGACGTTCGACAACACCGTGCAGACGACCGAGACGAGCACGTAGTAGTAGTAGTTGCGCGTCAGGCAGAGAACGGTCAGCGAAAGGACGTACTGGGCGACCGTCACGCCCGTCGCGATGTGGGTCTGCACGTCCTGCCGCTGGTGGACCGTGAGCAGAACGCCCTTGTACGCAAAGAGGAAATAGCTCAAGACGGCGTTCGCGAGGTGGATGAGGTAGACGAGGCGCAAGTCGATGTCGGCCGGCGCCGAGCCCTTCACCAGGTGCGGCAGGAACGGCAGGAGCGCAAGGCCGCCGACGAGGATGAAGCAGCCCACGAGCCGGAAGACCGTTCGGTAGAAGCTGAAGTAGGCCGCGACCGTCTCGTGGTCGTCCTCCGCGACGGGCTTGTAGAGCGCACAGACGACGGCCTGGCCGAAGCCCAGCTCCGCGAGGGAGAGGACGCCGAGCAGCGACGCGAAGAGCCCGTTCAGCCCCAGGTACTCGGCCCCCATCCACCAGATGAAGAGCGTGCGGTTGACGAACGGCAGGACGAGCGTCAGGACGCGGTTCAGCACGCCCGCGAGGACGTTGCGCTTCGCGTTTCGGACGATGTCGAGCTTCATGGGCACCCCCTGCGCGCGCGGAGGGCGTGCTCGGCCCGGCGCGCAATCTCGTCCTTCCGCCGCTTCGCCCAGAGGAGGAGAGGCAAAAGCGGCACGGCCCACGCAAGCGTCGCCGCGAACAGCCGCGCCGCGCCGCCCGACACGGCGACGTCCGCCGCGCGGAAGCGCCCGCGCAGCCCGAGGAGCGCGCGCAGGCGCCCGGCAGACGACAGGCCCGGCTCGCAGCAGAGGGCCTGCGCCTCGTGATAGAAGACGAGAAACGAAAGCCGCCGCGCCGTCGCCGGGTCTTCGCGGTCCAGTCCGCCCGCCGTGAACAGCCGCGCCTTCTCCTGCGCCCGGAGGAACCAGTTGCGCTCCCGCTTCCCGTCGCCCGCCTTCCGGTAGTACGTCGAGCAGGCCGACGCTGCGAAGCGCAGGTAGTCGTAGAGCGGCGCGCGCACGACCGCAAGCGCCTCGACCGAGAGGAGGCAGTCGAGGACGAAGAGCTCGTCTTCGCACATCGTGACGCCGGGACGGAAGCGCACGTGCCGCGCCTCGACAAGCGCGCGGCGGAAGAGATTCACGAACAGGTAGCCGTGCACGTTCCGGCTGTCGTTCAGAAGCGGATAGAAGAAGCGGGCGAGGACGTTCGCGCGCCCGCGCACCGTCTCGGCGTCCCCCTCGATCGGGAAGTCGAGGACGCACGGCTTCGTCTCCGTCGGTCCGATGTCCCGCAGGGCGCAGCTCGCGAGGTCGGCCCTTTCGCGCACGGCAAGCCCGAGGAGCGTCGCATAGAGCGCCGGATCGGCGCGGTCGTCCGAGTCGCAGAAGGCGATCCAGTCGCCGCGCGCGGCGTCCAGCCCGCGGTTCCGCGCGACCGAGACGCCGCCGTTCGGCCCCGTGAGGACGCGGAAGCGCGCGTCCTTCGCCGCGAAGGCGCGGCAGATCACGAGCGAGCCGTCCGTCGAGCCGTCGTCGACGAGGATGAACTCGCAGGCGGCGAGGGTCTGCGCCCGCAGGGACTCAAGGCACGCGGGAAGCCGTTCCGCCGTGTTGTAGACGGGCACGATGACGCTGACGACAGGTCTCATCGTCCGCCCAGCCTCCGCCGGATCTTGAAGGCCAGCTCGTTCAGGCGCGCCGTCCGGCGGCAGAGCGCCATGTGCGCGCGACGGAGCGGGAACGGCACGTCGCCACCGGGCAGGCGCAGCCCCTGCGCGACCGCCCACTCCACCGTCGCGACGACCGTCTCGATGTGCCGCGCCGACCGCGGCGTCCACCCCTCCCAGGGCTTCGGCCGCCCGATGAAGTGGAGGAAGAGGTGCGCCGGGTCGCGGTCGAGCCCGTAGGTCGCCGTCACCCGCGGCGCGTCCGGCAGGAACGCGAGACAGGCGTTGAGGCACGACTCGTCGAGCTGGTGGTAGCAGGCCAGCGAACGGTCGACGACGCCGACGTCGCCCGCCGGAAGGCGCATCATGAGCGCGTGCCACGCGCGCAGGAAGCGCTCCTGCGACCGCGCAAGCGAAAGGCAGCACGCCGAGCACGAGCGGAACGCCGCGACATCCGCCGTCGTCACCTCCGGGATCGCGACGAGCGGCAGACCGGCGACGGACGCGACGTCCGCGCGCCAGGTCGGCAGGATGCGGGAGAGGTCGTAGCCCTTCGGGAAGGCGCCGGGCATCTCGGCCGCGCTCCGGCGGCGGACGCGAATCGTCTGCGCGTCCGGCGGCGGCAGCAGGGCCGAGCAGTTTCCCTGAAAGAGCGCGTCCGAGTCGGCCCACGTCACGAAATCCGTCTCGGCCGCGAGCATCATGCGCGCCTTGCAGCAGGTGAGCGAGCGGCCGTCGCCGTCGAGCGGCAGAAGCCGCACGCCTCCGAACTGCGCGAGGACGTCGGCGTCGGCGGACGAAAAGCCCTTCGTCCCCACGATCACCGGCTCGTCCATGCCCGACGCCCGCATCGAGGCGAGGAGGAGGAACAGCCCCCAGAGATAGTTGGCGTCGCCCGCCGTCACGACCGTGTTTGCCGTCATTGCCCGCACCCCTTCCCTTTCGTTTCCAGCGCCGCCGCGAGTTCCTGTCCGTGTCCGTTCAGCCAGGAGACCAGGGCGAAGAAAATGACCAGTTCCGAAAAGCTCGTCGACTGCTTCAGCACCCATTCGAGGGCGGACTGGAGATAGACGCCCGTGAAGCCGCCCGCGAGGCCGGCCGGCAGGAAGAACCACGGCGTGCCCGCGAGCTGCCGCGACAGCCGGAAGCAGGAGACGAGGTAGTAGCCGAACCACGCGAGCAGCAGCGCGAGCGCGGGCAGGCCGCATTCCGCGCCGACGAGCAGGTAGACCGTCTCGACGATGCCGTCCTTGAAGTCCTCGCCGTTCTCGCCGCCGCGTTCGCGCCGACCCGTGCCGATCCAGTAGGGGTAGGGCGGATTGACCTTGACGCCCCAGTTGTTGATCCCCACGCCGACCCACGGCTCGGCCCGCATCATGTTGAGGGCGACCCGCGCGAACTCGACGCGCGTGTCGCCCGACGACTGCGGCGCCTTCTCGAAGCGCTCGACGAGGCGCGGCAGGAGAAGAAGCAGCCCGACCAGGCCGAGGGCGACGAGCGGCACGAGGCGCGCAAGCTGGCGGACGCGGAAGTTCCGCCGCAGACTCAGGGCGAGAACAACGAGGAGCGCGACCGGGAAGCACGCGAGCGACCCGCGCGAATACGTCCGCACGAGACAGCCGGCCCCGCAGACGAACGCCACGGCCGCCAGCGCCCACGCCCGTCCGCGCGGCGCGTTCAGGTAGGCGGCGAAGAAGAGCGGCGCAGCCATCAGCATGTAGACGGCAAGCGAGTTCTGGTGCGGGAACGGCCCGCGCGCCTGCCAGACGCCGGAGAGGTGCTGGCGCGCGACGGAGAGGAAGCAGCCGACGAGGACAAGCGCGAGCCCGGCCAGGAGCGGACGCGGATCGCCCGTCGCGCACAGCCAGCTGTAGACCGCCGCGAAGAGGACGACCATCATCAGCATCTTCCAGAGCTCCAGCCCCGCGTACTCGAGGTTTGCCGCCGTCACGAGCGACAGGCCCGACCAGCCGAAGTAGGCGAGGTAGAGGCGGCTGCCCATGTCCGGGAAGAAGGAGATGCGTCGCCCCCTGACGAGCGTCGCGAGCAGGATGACGGCCGCGACGAGGTAGATGAGCGAGACCTCCAGGCCGCGCGACGTGCCGCGATACCACTCGGACGAAAGGAAGTTGATCGCCGTCGACTGGTAGGCAAGGATCGGCAGGAAAAGGGCCGCCGCCAGCCCGGCATACGCGCGCCGGCTCAGCGCACAGGCGAAGGCGGCGGGGACGACGCCGAGGCAGGCGCAGGCGAAGACGGCGTACTTCATCACTCCGAGACCGCCCCCCAGAGGGCGAACGGCGAGGCGAGCAGGTTCAGGAGCTGCGCCGTCGGCAACAGCTTCTTCACGAAGACGTTGTACTCGGAAAGGTCGTCCTTGGGCAGGTAGACGATGTCGCCGGGCGCGAGCTTCACGTTCGGCTTGCGCCCGCAGAGGATGCCGTCGAGGTCGACCTTGTAGATCGTCGGGTCTGCGACGCCGCCGCGGATCAGGATCGCGTGCGACCAGTGCGTCTCGTTCACCCAGCCGCCCGTCGCCAGCAGTTCGAGGATGCCGAGGTTGTTGTCCCAGAGCCGCTTGTGGGGACGGAAGGCGTCGCCGAGGAGGCAGACCATCGATTCGGAGCGCACGGCGACGTACACGTAGTCGCCCTTGCGCAGCAGGACGTTGTGGTCGGGGTCGCCCCGCTCGATGGCCCGGCGGAAGTCGATCGGCAGGACGACATAGGCATCCTTGCCCGCCGCGTCCGTCGTCCGCCGGATGAAGAGCGAGTTCACGAGATCGGCGACGTCGAGCACCTGCCCGTCGAACAGGCGCTGGTCGGAGCCGCCCGCCAGCGCGTAGATGTCGGCGAGGCGCATGCCGTTCGAGATGCCATACATGCCGGGGCGCTTCGGCGCGCCGGCAATCGTGGCCGTCTCGGACGAGATCCGCGTCGGCGTGATGCCGACCGCCGGCTTCTTGACGTACTGCGCGAGGCCCTCCTCCAGCCGGCGCGCGGCCTCGGCCAGCGTGAGGCCCGCGACCTTCTCCTGCCCGAGGAAGACCATGCCGATGCAGCCGTCGGGCGTGACGACCGTGTCGACCGTCAGGTCCGGGTGGTTGTAGACGACGACCTTGATCTCGTCGCCGGCATTGATCGTGTAGGCCGGCACGGGCCGCGCGTTCCACTCCCGCAGCACGGCGTCGCGCCGCGCCCGGTCCTCGTCGGAGAGGCCCGTCTCGTCCAGGATGGCGCTCTGCGACTCGCTGTAGTCGGGGAAGGACGCGTAGTTCTCCGTCCGACGGTCCGAATAGCAGGCGCACAGCGCGCCGGCGAGAAGCGCCGCGACGGCGCCCGCACCCAGAATCCTCATGGCTGACCTCCCCGGACCTTCTCAGGGTCCCGTTCGTCCGAGACGACCGCGAACAGCGGCTTGTCCGCCTCCTTCCGGCGCACGAGCGCCTGGCGAAGGGACGCGCGCGGCGTCCGGCGCGCGCCGACGAAGAGGACGGCGCAGTCGCAGAAGCGCAGCATCTGCTCGAAGTAGATCGAGTGGTTCGAGAGCGGCGTCCGCCGGCCGAGCACGAAGACATCGTACGTCTCGCCCAGCGTCTTCACGTCGTTCGCAAGCATCTGCAGCTCGCCCGGCGAGAGGCGCGAGACGTCCTGCACGGGGAAGAAGGCCTCCGTCCCCTTCAGGAGCAAGCCGCCCAGCGGCCGCAGGTCGTCCGTAACCGCGAAGTCCTGCGCCGCAACGATCTCGATGCGCAGGAGGCGCTTGCCGCCCATCGCGCAGTTCCAGTCGAAGGCGTCGTGCAGCGACCGGCTGTACGCGGCGCCCGGCAGCCGCGCGACGAGCACCGTCCGCGCGTCGCCCGCCTCCCGGTTGAAGCGGTAGCAGAGCCCGTTCAGCGCGCGCTTCTCCTCCTGCTCGGACGCAAAGGGGACTTCCGGCGGCGGCAGCGACCCCAGCACGCGCGCCTCCGGGCTGAAGGCGACCTCCCGCGCGTCGCGCACGCGCCCGAACAGGACGTCCAGCAAGACGACGAGCAGCGCCACGAGTCCGGCGGCGACGCCCGCGCCCAGCACGACGGCCACCGTCTTCTTCCGCGTCATCAGCGGCGTCTCCTCGGCCGTCTTCACCGGCTCGACAAGCGTGAAGTCGCTCGGAATCGAGGCCTGCAGGTAGCGGATGTCGGCCACGGTGTCCTCCGTGCCGGCCAGCGACGTCTGGATGGCCGCGCGCCGATGGCGCAGCCGCGCGTACGTCGGCACGGCCCCCTGGATCCGCGCGAGCGACTTGGCGTTTCGCTCGATCTCGGACTGGAGGGCCTCGCACATCTCGCGCGCAGCCGCCTCCTGTGCCTCCGCCGCCTCGATCTGCTTGACCAGCGTCTCGGCCTTCGCCAGCTCGTCGCGGCCGATTGCGCCGAGGCCATGCGCCTGGCAGAAGGCCGCGTACTTCGCCGCGAGGGCCGCGCGCCGCTCGCGCGCCACGACTAGGCGGGGATTCCGCTCGGTGTAGAGGGCCTCCGCCGCGACGACGTCGTCCTCCGCCTTGCCCAGCTCCTCCTGCAGACGCCTGAGCTCGTCCAGCCGGCCCAGCGCCGCCGTCGGAACCGTCGCGAGATCGGCGCGCAGGCGCTTCAGGCGCGCCGTCTCCTTCGCCCGACGCACGCCGGCCTCCGCCAAAGCGGCCTTCTGCTTGCCGAGGGTCTCGTCCAGCCGGTCCAGCTCGCGTTCCGGCAACGGCTGGTGCGTCGCGCGGACGAGTCGGTCCTCCTCCGCGTCCAGCTCCTCCAGCCGCCCCTGCAGCTTCTTGCGCTGCTCGTCGATCGTCTCCATCCAGCGCCGCAGGTCGGCCGTCCGGTAGGCCGCGTACTCCTTGAGGCAGAGCTCGGCGAAGGCGTTCGCCCGCGTGACCGCCGCCGCCTCCGACTCGGCCCGGACGACCACGTTGAAGGCGTTCGGGCTGTCACGCTCCTGCCGGAACTCGACCGTCTGGCGCAACCGCTGCCGCAGGGCGTCCGTTGCCGCCGCGCCCGAGAGCGTCGCCGCGAGCGCGTCCTTGAGCGTCGGACGGAAGAGAATCTGGAAGAGGTCCTTGCGGTCAAGGGCCTTGACGCGCTCGGCCGTGCGCGGATGGTAGAGGAGGACGGCCCGCGCCTCGAAGCGGTCGGCGCGCCGCGCCCGGTCGAGCACGGCCGCGTCAAGCGCCAGGAACGCGAGCGCGAACGCCACGACCGGCACCCAGAAGCGCCGCAGGAGAATCGCGCACGCCAGGCGCCGGAACGTCTCGAACCGCTGAAGCTGCTCGCGCTCGCGCGCCGTCATCTCGTCCATCGTCATCTCCGCACGTTCCCCCTTCAGTTGAAGCGCTGCCAGTCGCGCAGGAGCGACGGCGCCGGCACGACGCCTCCAAAGTCCTTCGCGAGCGCGTCGCGCACCTGCGCGAGGACGCGCACGGCGCAGTCCTGCCCGAACGTGCCGAGCGGCCCGAGCGAGCGCCGCCGCACGACCCACCGCGCCGCCTCGCGCACCGTGCGCGGCCCGGCGCACCCGACGGCCCCC
>ONTV01000155.1 GCA_900320855.1 uncultured Lentisphaerota bacterium | reverse complement strand
TTCAAACTTCTTCGCGTTCGCGCGAAACTTCATTGGACACGTCAACGTCCACACGGGTGTGCGGTATGCGGAAGACCCGACGCTCGCTTGGGTCT
Source organism: uncultured Lentisphaerota bacterium (assembly GCA_900320855.1). Lineage (GTDB taxonomy): Bacteria > Verrucomicrobiota > Kiritimatiellia > RFP12 > UBA1067 > UBA1067. The sequence continues at coordinate 4,714 of ONTV01000155.1, read as the reverse complement.
CGCTTGTCAACGAGGGCAACATCGAGAGCCCGGGCGCTGACGGCTACGCGACACGGCCGGGCTGGACAGCGGCGTGGACGGCGTGGCTCGCGCAGAAGCGGCGGGAAGATCCGGCGGCTTACGCGGGGATCACGGACAGAATCCCCAACCGCAAGACGGGTTCGAGAGAGGGCGCGGCGTTCACGCTGTTTCTGCGGGATGTCGAGAGCCGTTTCGTCCAGCGCACGAAGGCGGCGCTGCGCGCGTGGGGCTGCAAGGCCCTCGTGACCGACATGAACAACTGCACGGGCGTTTTGGTCGGCATGGCGCCCGTGCGCGGATTCGACTGCGACTACGTCGACACGCACTTCTATGTCGATCATCCGTCCTTCTTCGAGCGGCCGTGGGCCTTGCCGAGCTTCTGTCCGAACGAGAACCCTTTGCGCAACGAGTCGTTGGGTGCGGCCGCAGTGACGACGCTTCGCATCCTTGACCGGCCGTTCACGATCACTGAATTCAACTTCTCCGGGCCGGGGCGCTATCGTGGCGTCGGCGGCATCGTGACGGGTGCCGAGGCGGCGCTTCAGGATTGGGCGGGGCTCTGGCGGTTCGACTGGTCACACCACATCGGGACGGCGCTTCGGCCCGGCACGGAAGGCCTCGGCTACTTCGATCTCGCGTGTGACCCGTTACAGCTCGCCTCCGAGCGGGCGTCGGTCTGCCTCTTCCTGCGTCGCGATCTCGATCCGCTGAAGCGGACGCTGGCCGTCGCCGTTCCGCCGGAGAAGGCTCGAGACCTCTCGATGCCGATTGCAGCATCCCCCCTCTTCGGCTGGCAGTGGATCGGCTGGTACGCCAAGGTTGGGTTCCTCAACGCGGCGTCCGTTCCCGAAGGCATGGAAAGTTTGGGTGACTTTGGGACGGTGACGGCAATGACGGCGGGCGACGTTCGCCGGCGGCTTTTCGGGTCGGACGCGCTTCCGGCGGAAGCGGGCGATGGTGCGGTGCGTCTCGACGGCGCGCGCGGCCGGTTCACGGTCGCGACGGCGCAGACGGCCGGCGGATTCGCCGAGTCGGGGACGATTGAGGCGGATGCCGTCCGCGTAGCGCTCGCAGATGCGCCGGCGACCGTCTGGGCGAGCGCGCTCGACGGTCGCCCGATTCGCGCGTCGGCGCGGATTCTAGTCACGCACCTGACGGACGTGCAGAACACGGGCGCGCACTATGCAGACGAGGACTTGCGGATCATCACCAGCCATGGCGGGTTGCCGTACCTGATGCGGCGCGGCACGGCCGAGGTTTCGGTTGTGCGGGCGGCGGACGCGCCGGACGTCCGCGTCTGGGCGCTGGACGCGACGGGCGCACGGCGGTGCGAGATGCCGTCGCGGATGGAGGCCGGGCGACTCGTGTTCACGGTCGATGTGGCGCGCGACCCGCGTCAGGCCACCTACCTTTACGAGATTGCGGCAGCGGATGTCGCGGCGGGTTCGGTTCGATGAGGTTGTGTGTCTGTCAAAGGAAACGAACGAAAGGAAAAGTGAAGATGAAGGATGTTCAAATGGGTGTGCGCGCGTTGGCTCTTTTGGCGGCGGTTGGCGTCGTGCAGGGTGCGACAGCGGAGCGGCGGCTGTCCGTCGCCGAGTGGCGCGACAAGATGGAAGCCGGGTGGCTCGGCCAGATGATCGGCGTCGAGTGGGGACTCCCGACGGAGTTCCGCTACCAGGGGACGACGATCCCGGACGGCGAGGTGCCGGTCTGGCGGCCGGAGATGATCAACGGGAGCTTCGCCAACGACGACCTCTACGTGGAGATGACGTTCGTCCGCACGCTGGAGCGCCACGGCCTCGACGTTTCGCCGCGCCAGGCCGGGATCGACTACGCGAACACGAAGTTCGGCCTCTGCGCGGCGAACTGGGCCGGGCGCGACAACCTCCGGCGCGGCATCGCGCCGCCGGACTGCGGGCATCCGGCGCACAACGCCTGCGCGGACGACATCGACTACCAGATCGAGAGCGACTACGCGGGCCTGATCTCGCCCGGCCTGCCGCAGCGGGCGATCGCGTTCGCGCGGCTCTTCGGCACGCTCGTCAACAGCGGCGACGGCGTCTGGGCGGGGGCGTTCATGGGCGGGATGTACGCCGAGGCGTTCTTCACGCGCGACGTCGACGCGATCCTCGACGCGGGGCTCGCCTGCATCCCGGCGGAGTCGCAGTACGCGGAGATGGTCCGGGACGTCCGCGCGTGGCATCGCGCGTCGCCGGACGACTGGCTGGCGTGCTGGCGGAAGGTCAAGGCGAAGTACGTCGACGACCCCGCCTACCACCGGGGGCGGATCGACCAGCCCGGCTCGGACGTCAAGCCGAACGGCGCGTTCGTCGTGATGGGGCTCCTGTACGGCGGGGGCGACCTCGTGCGGACGGTCAAGGTCTCGATGCAGTGCGGGTGGGACTCCGACTGCAACCCGTCCAGCGCCGCCGGCGTCCTTCTGACGGCCCTCGGCAAGGGCGCCGTCGCGCCCGAGTACGTGTCCGCGCTCGACGCCGGCCGGAAGTTCGCCTACAGCGACTACCGGTTCGGCGACCTCCTGCGCGTCTGCGAGAGGCTGATGCGGGAGAACGTCGCGAAGGGCGGCGGCCGCGTCGAGCGGGACGCCGACGGGACGGAGTGGATCGTCGTCCCCCGGACGGCGCCCGTCCCCGACGCGTTCCGCCCGAACTGGGACCCGCCGCCGCTGACGGGCGCGCGCTACACGGCGGAGGAGATGCGTCAGATCGCCGAGAAGCCGTTTCCGGGCGTTGGCGCGACGATTGCGAGCCGCCAGAAGCTGCCGTTGTCGCCGATCGGGCCAGGGGAGAGCTGGCTGGTCAGCAATCCGGACGAATACGGGCTTTCGCTTGTGCCGCTTCCAAACGCGCCCATCAGCCTCGACAGCGAGCCGCTGCCAGTCCGCATCTGCGGCCTGACGAACACGGTCATCCACCTGGGCTGGGGGAAGTACCACCTGTCGAAGCCCCAGACGACGTTCGTCTTCAAGGACTGCGACAACGTGGTGCTGAAGGATGCGACTGTCATCGTCCATGCCGACGAGCCGAAGAGCCCGCCGCCGCTCTACCGGACTGAGAACAGCCGCCGGATTCGGGTTTCGGGTGTCGTGACGCGCTACGAGGGGCCCGATCCCGTCCAGACGAATGCGGTGGAGGCGGCCTCGACGAAAGAGCGTGTGCTCTTCTTCGTCGCGCACCCGGATGACACGCTTGCCTGTGCGGGCACGATGTTCCTCATGAAGGACCAGTTTGAACTCCATGTCGGCGTCCTGACACATGGTGAGCGCGGACTCGGAGAGGCGGGGTTCCGCGATGGCTCGACAAAAGCGACGCGGACGCGCGAGGAGGAAGCCGCCGCCGCAATGGTCGGCGCGAAGGTTCACTGGTTCGACGAGATCGACGGCGACGCCTACCCCAACCGAGACGTCTGTCGGCAGGTCGCGAACCTGCTGATGGAGCTGAAGCCGCGCGCGATCGTCGCCATGTGGCCGCTCGACTACCACCTCGACCACGCGATGAGCAGTGCGTGCATTCAGAAGGCGATTGGCCTCGTCGGCATGCGCGAAATCATTGAGCTGTATTTCATGGAGCAATCCTACGACACGCGTACGTTCGTCCCGGCGCACTACGTGGACGTCACGGACGTCATGGAGCTCAAGCGTGCGTTCATTCGGCAGCATGTCAGCCAGAACCGGGATGACCGGATGTGCGCGCTGGAGATGTCCGATGCCGCGATGCGTGCCCAGCGCTGCGCGACGTTCAACGTGCTGGGGGCGGCGCGCTGCCTGTGCGTCGAGCGCTTTGCGCAATGGGACGGCAAGCCGCAGGGCTCGCGCTGCATCTTCGGCGAGCTCCCGCCGCCGAAGGGGTGGCGACAGGACTGGTCGATGGCGAAGCCGTCCGTCTGGACGCCCGAAGGGGGCATGAAGTGAAGGCGGGGCGGCTCTTGTCGCTTGACGTCCTGCGTGGCTTCGACATGCTCTTCATCATGGGCGGATGCCCGCTGGCGCTGGCCCTCTGCGCGGCGGTCGGCGCGCCCGACGGCGCGCTTGCGCGCCAGTTCCGTCACGTCCCCTGGGAGGGGTTGGCGTTCAAGGACATGATCTTTCCGCTGTTCCTCTTCATCGCGGGCGCGAGCTTTCCGTTCTCGGCGGCGAAGCGGCTCGCGCAGGGGGCGACACGGGCCGCGCTCGTCGGACATGTCCTTCGCCGTGGGGTGGCGCTGGCCGTGCTTGGACTTTGCTACAACGGACTGCTGGCGTTTGACTTCGCGCATCTGCGCGTCTTCGGCGTCCTGCAGCTCATCGGCTTTGCGTGGACGGTTGCCGCGCTCCTCGCCATTGGCTTCGAACGCCGCGCGCGGCTGGTTCTCGCCCTCGCGCTGCTCCTGGGGCCGTCCGCGCTCTTCTGGCTCGTCGGCGCGCCCGACTTCCCGGACGCCGCGCCGTTCACGCCGGAGGGCAACTTGGGCTGCTGGGTTGACCGGACGCTCTGGGGCGGGCACATCCTCCAGCCGCGCTTCGATCCGGAGGGAACGGCCGGGTTGCTGGCGAGTCCTGCGACGGCCCTGCTGGGCGTGTTGGCGGGAGATGTCCTGCGCAGTTCGCTTTCCGGCGCACGCAAGGCGGCGGCCCTGTTCCTGTCTGGAGCGCTTCTGGTCGTCGCGGGGCTGGCGTTGTCGCCGGTCGTTC
>ONTV01000133.1 GCA_900320855.1 uncultured Lentisphaerota bacterium | reverse complement strand
GCTCGTGGCCGCTCGCGGCCGTTAGACAGGCTGCCGTACTGGTCGGGGCGAGAGGATTTGAACCTCCGACATTCTGCTCCCAAAGCAGACGCACTACCAGGCTGTGCAACGCCCCGCCAAAGGTTCGGATAGTATACCATACTTTCGCATTCCGTTGGGGGGCGTTTTTTGATATACTACACAAAACAATGGAAAGAATAGACACAGCGCAGGCCAAGGCGGCCGTTCTGACCGAGGCCCTGCCGTATATCCAGGACTTTCAGGGCTCTGTCGTCCTCGTCAAGCTCGGCGGCTCCGTGATGGAAATCGAGGCCAACCTCGACTCGATCATGGACGACGTCGCGTTCCTGAACGCGGTCGGCATCAAGGTCGTGATCGTCCATGGCGGCGGCAAGGCGATCTCGCGGGCGATCCAGGCGTCCGGCCATGCGCCCGTGTTCGTCGAGGGGCAGCGCGTGACGGACGAGGCGACGATGGAGATCGTCCGCAAGACGCTCAACAACGTCGTGAACCCCGACCTCGTCGCGCGGCTCTGCAGACGCGGCGCGAACGCGAAGCCCCTGCACGGCAACTGGATCTTCGGCGCGAAGAAGATCGCCGCGCCCGACCGGGGCTACGTGGGCGAGGTCGTCCAGGCGTCGGCCCGCGCCGTCGTCGAGATGCTCGACGCGCGCATCATCCCCGTCGTGACGCCGCTGGGCACGGGGCTGGACGACGGCCACCTCTACAACGTCAATGCGGACTTTGCGGCCGCCGCGCTCGCCAAGGCGCTCAAGGTCCGCAAGTTCGTCCTCGTGTCGGACGTTCCGGGCCTCCTGCGCGACCCCGCGGACCCGGCGACCCTTTTCTCCACCTTGCACCTTGCCGACACGGGCAAGCTCAAGGCGGCGGGAGTCATCTCGGGCGGGATGCTTCCGAAAATCGAGAGCTGCGAAGATGCGATCCGCGCAGGCGTGCGGAAAGTCCATCTCGTCGATGGCCGCATGGCGCACTCGCTTCTGTTGGAAATATTCACGCGGGAAGGCGTGGGAACGGAGATAACCGAATGAGCAACGAAAAATCCAGGGACATTCTCGACCTCTACACGGCGAAGGTCATGCCGACCTACGCGCCCACGGTGGCGATCGCCTCCGGCAAGGGCATCACCGTGCGCGATGCGGACGGCCGCAGCTACTACGACTTCACGAGCGGCATCGGCGTGCAGGCCGTCGGCTACGGCAACAAGGACGTGACGGAGGCGATCCAGGGCCAGGCCGCCGCGCTCACGCACTGCTCGAACCTCTTCGTGAATGCGCCGGAGACGCTGCTCGCGGCGAAGCTCGTCGAGCTCTCCGGCCTCGGAGGCAAGGTGTTCTTCTGCAATTCGGGCGCCGAGGCGAACGAGGCGGCGCTGAAGCTCGCCCGCAGGTGGGGGCACGCGAACGGCGGCCGCTACGAGGTCGTCACGTTCCGCCAGGGCTTCCACGGGCGGACGCTCGCGACGGTCGCGGCGACGGCGCAGGCCTGGTGCCAGGAGGGCTACGACCCGCTGCCCGTCGGCTTTGCCTACGCCGACTACAACGACCTGGAGAGCGTCAAGTCCGCCGTCAACGAGAAGACGGTCGCGATTCTGCTGGAGGCCGTGCAGGGCGAAGGCGGCGTCACGCCGGCGACGGACGAGTTCATGAAGGGCGTCCGCGCGCTCTGCGACGAGAAGAACCTGCTGATGGTCGTCGACGAGGTGCAGGCCGGCATGGGCCGCACGGGCACGTGGTTCGCCTGGCAGGGGTACGGCGTCCAGCCCGACCTCTTCACCTGCGCGAAGGCGCTGGGCGGCGGGCTGCCGATGGGCGCGCTCGTCTCGAACGCGAAGCTGGCCGACGTCTTCACGCTGTCGTCCCACGCCTCGACCTTCGGCGGCAATCCCGTCGCGGCGGCGGCGGCGAACGCGGTCATCGCCGTCATCGAGAAGGAGGGGCTGCTCGCGAACGCGACGAAGGTCGGCGCGCTTCTCAAGGAGGCGCTGCAGAGCTTCGTCGACAAGTACGACAAGGTGCTCGAGGTGCGCGGCAAGGGCCTCATGCTCGGCCTCGTCATCGACGGCGACGCGAAGGAGATCGTGGACGCGCTGGCGGGCCAGGGCCTGCTCGCGCTCACGGCCGGCCCGAACGTCGTGCGCTTCCTGCCGCCGCTCTGCCTCGGCGAAGACGACCTCGAGGACGCGGTGGACATGATCTCCGACGCGCTGGACGGCGTCTACGGCGACTGATCTGGGGCGCAGTCCGAAGCGCGGGGAAGGGGCGCGGATGAAAGTCCTGCTGTTGGCCGGCGAGGAGTCCGGCGTGATCTATCGCGAGAAGATCGCGGCGGAGATCCTCGCCCGCTGGCCGGAGGCGGAGATCCGGGGGTACGGCGACTACGGCTTCAAGACGGGCGACTTGGCCGTCATGGGCATCGTCCAGGTCCTGAAGCGGCTGTTCTATTTCCTCCGCGTCAAGCGGACGATGGAGCGGGCGATCGACGACTGGCGGCCGGACGTGGTCTGCACGATCGACTATCCGGGGCTCAACCTCAAGCTGGCCGCCTACGCGAAGGCGCGCGGCATCCGCGCCGTCCACGTCGTCTGTCCGCAGGTCTGGGCCTGGCACAAGAGCCGCATTCCGAAGATCGAGCGCGCGCTCGACCGGCTCTGCTGCTTCTTCCCGTTCGAGCCGAGGATCTTCCGTCCGGGTCTGGGCGTGTTTGTCGGCCATCCGCTCGTCGACGAGATGGCGGGCGAGGCGGGCCGGGGACCGGCCGGGGCGTATGGGGCGGCGAAGGGGCCGCTTCTGGCGATCCTGCCGGGAAGCCGGCTGGGTGAGATTCGGCATCACCTCCCGAAGCTTCTCCAGGCCGTGGCCGTCCTGAAGCGGGAGATTCCGGGCTTGCGCGTCGTCGTGCCGGCCGCGAACGAGAAGGCGCGCCAGGCGATTCTCGCGCACGGCGGGGCGCAGCTGGACGTCCGGCTGGGCGGCGCGCGCGACCTCCTGCGCGCGGCGGACGCGGCGATCGTCGCGAGCGGCACGGCGACGCTGGAGGCGGCGCTCGCGCGGTGTCCGACCGTCCTCGTCTACCATGTCGACCTCCTGTTCGAGATCATCTGCCGTCTGGCGCTCAAGGGCGTGAACCACATTGGGCTCATCAACATCGTCTGCGAGAAGGCGGGGCGCGACTGCCCGATGCCCGAGCTGATCCAGCAGGACTTCACCGTGACGGGGATGCTGTGCTTCCTGCGTCCGTGGCTGACGATCCCGGCGGCGAATGCGCAGGCGCGCGCCGCGCTGGCGAAGGCGGTCGGGCTCCTGAAGACCGACGGCAACGCCGTCGCGCGGATCGTCGATGCCCTGCCCCCTTGTGCGCCGACGGAAATTTCGGTATAATACGCCCCTGTTTCTTCGAAGAGAAACCGAAGCGAACGACTTGAAAGGCAAAAGAAAATGAAGAGCGACATCCATCCGAAGTACGAAGACGCGACCATCACCTGCGCGTGCGGCAACGTCATCCATACCCGTTCGACCAAGAAGGAGATGACGGTCAACACCTGCTCGGCGTGCCATCCGTACTTCACGGGCGCGAAGACGATGGTCGACACGGAAGGCCGCGTCGATTCGTTCAAGAAGCGCTACGCGAAGTTCGCGAAGTAAGCGCGGGGCGTTTCACGTCTATGGAAGTCGGGCATCTAGGCCGCAGGGCTTGGGTGCCCGTTTCGTCTTATGGTTGACAGCGCGCTGATCGAGGGGCTTCTGACGCGGATTCCCGCCGTGGAGGCCGAGTTGGGCGATCCGGCCGTCCTGCAGGACCGCAAGCGCTACCTGGGCGTCTTGGCGGACTATCGCTTCCTCAAGAAGCTGGACTACGCCTATGTCGCCTGGCAGCTGGGCGAGGCGACGGAGCGCGAGCTCTCGGCCGCGCTGCTGAAGCCCGATCCGCTGGAAGACCGAAATGCGGTGATGGAGGTCCGCGCGGGCACGGGCGGCGAGGAGGCGGCGCTCTTCGCGGGCGACCTCTTCCGCATGTACAGCCGCTTTGCGGAGCAGAAGGGCTGGAAGGTCGAGGTCCAGCACGAGAACCGGACGTCGCTGAACGGCTACAAGGAGATCGTCTTCACGGTCAAGGGCGAGGGCGCGTACGGGCTTCTGCGATTCGAGTCGGGCGGCCACCGCGTCCAGCGCGTGCCCGCGACGGAGGCGCAGGGGCGCATCCACACGTCGGCGGCGACGGTCGTCGTCTTCCCGGAGGCGGACGAGACGGACGAGATCGACATCCCCGAAAAGGACATCCGGATCGACCTCTTCTGCGCGGGCGGCGCGGGTGGCCAGCACGTCAACAAGACGGAGTCCGCCGTGCGGATGACGCACCTGCCGACGGGGCTGGTCGCCGTCTGCCAGGACGAGCGCTCGCAGATCCGCAACCGCGAGAAGTGCTTTGCGACGCTGAAGGCGCGCATCCTCGACTTCAGGCGCCGCGAGGAGGAGGCGAAGCTCGGCGCCGACCGCCTGACCTTGCGCGGCAGCGGCGACCGCTCGGAGAAGATCCGAACCTACAACTTTCCGCAGAACCGCCTGACGGACCATCGCATCGGGCTGACGCTCTATGCGCTCGACCGCATTATCGACGGCGACCTCGTGGAGCTGCTGGAGGCCTTGCGGAACAGCGATCTCGACGACCGCCTGAAGCTGGCGCTGACGGAGAAGCGATGAACGCGCCCGCTCCCACGACCGGAATCTCGAAGCTGCTCGTCATCGCGGGGAAGGGCGACTATCCGCGCTTCGTCATCGCGGGCGCGCGGCAGGCCGGCGTGCGGACGGTCGATGTCCTCTCCGTGCGCGGCTCGTGCGAGCGGAAGACGCGGCGCCTTGCGGACGCGGTCTTTCCCTTCGCGGCCGGCGAGAGCGACAAGGCGGTCGCCTGGGCGGCGACGCGCGGCTATGACGCGGCGCTGCTCGCGGGGCAGGTCAGCCCGATGTCGCTCTTCCGGGGCAAGTTCGACGAGACGGTGAAGGGGTGGCTGCGCGACATGCCGGTCAAGAACGCGCACACGATCTTCGGGCGGCTGGTCGCGGAGTTCGAGCGGGCCGGCGTCCGCATGATCGCGGCGAGCTCGTTCATGGACGGCCATTTCCCCGGCGTGGGGCCGCTCACGGCACGCGACCTGACGCCGCTGGAGCGCGACGACGTCCGCCGGGGGCAGGAGGTCGCGCTGGACGTCGGGCGCCACGACGTCGGGCAGACGGTTCTCGTGAAGGCGGGGATGGTCCTTGCGGTCGAGGCGTTCGAGGGAACGAACGCGGCGATCCTCCGCGCGGGGCGCCTGGGGCGCGGCTCGGTTCTCTTCAAGGCCGCGCGCGAGGGGCACGACTGGCGGTTCGACATTCCCGTCGTGGGGCTGACGACGCTCAAGAAGATGCGGTGCGCGGGGGTGACGGCGCTGGGGTTCCAGGCGGGGCGGCTGCTGCTGCTCGACCGCGAGAAGGTCGTGGCCTTCGCGAACCGCCACGGTATGGCGATCGTCGGCATCGACTCGGGCCTTCCGCCGGCGCCGCTGCGTCCGTGAGCGCGCGCCAACGGACGGGGGCTGCGAAATTGGAATCGAGGCCAACCCCATTGACGTGATGTCCATGGCCGGCGAGCCCCCAGGGCTGACGCATTAAAAAAAACGATGCCCTGCCACAATCTGGCTGGTGCCGGTTTTTGAGTTTCGCGGCGGGCGTCAGCCCGCCCGGCCTCTTGCGGCGCGGGCCTTCTTCGT
>ONTV01000131.1 GCA_900320855.1 uncultured Lentisphaerota bacterium | reverse complement strand
CGCCGCGCGCGGCGGGCGGGGCGGGCGACGCGGCCCCGAAAGGCGACGGCAGCCCGAAGGCCGAGGCCGGGGCGAAGGGGCCGCTGGACTTCGTCTTCCTCGCGGATCGGCCGCTGTCGCCGAAGGCCGTCGAGATGATGGCGAAGATCATCCCCGCGATGGGGAAGACGTCCGAGACGGCGCCGATCGTCATCGTCCCGCCAACGCCGGACGTGCGCGCGATGCCGAATGCGCGGTTCTTCGTCTTTCTCGGACGCGCCGCGCTCGCGCGGTGCATGCCGGGGACGCGCGGCGAGGAGAACCGGTGGCTCAAGTCTCCGGGGGGGAGGGATGTCCTGCTGGTGAAGTCGCCCGAGGAGATCGTGCGCTTCACGACGGTGACGCCGGCCCTCAAGCGGATGAAGCAGGAGATGTGGCTGGCGCTGAAGACGGTGATGCAGCGCGTGAGGATTGTCAACTAAGAAGATCGGAAGGACGAAGACCATGCGAAAGAACGAACAGGCGAAGGTGATTCTCCATGAGGACTGCGGGCCGGGCTATCGGCTGCTGGTCCTGGACGCGCCGCAGGTCGCGGCGGATGCGCGGCCGGGGCAATTCGTGCACGTGAAGGTGCCGGCGCTTGAGGCGAGTGCCCTGCGGCGTCCGTTCTCGATCTTCAACGCCGAGGACGGACGGCTGGAGATTCTCTACAAGGCCGTCGGACGCGGCACGTTTGCCCTGAACGGCGTGCGGCCCGGCGAGACGGTCGAGGTGCTGGGCCCGCTCGGGCGGGGCTTCCCGGAGACGTGTCGCGGCACGCCGCTCCTCGTCGGCGGCGGCTATGGCGTCGCGCCGCTCTACTTCCTCGCCCGACGTCTCCTCCAAACCCCCAAACTTCCAAACCCCCAAACGCCTAAGCTTTTCCTCGGAGGCCGCACGAAGACCGACTTGCTGGCGCTTGACCGGTTCGCGGCACTGGGCGTCGAGGTCTTCGCCGCGACGAACGACGGTTCGTTCGGGACGAAGGGGTTTGCCGTCGTGCCGTTGGACGCGGAGCTGGCGCGGCTGCGCGCGGCGGGGGCGGACTTCGAGCTTTTCACGTGCGGGCCGGACGGACTTCTGAAGGCGGTTTCGGAGCGCGCGGTGTCGCTTGGCGCGCCGGGCTGGATTTCCGTTGACCGGCACATGGTCTGCGGCGTCGGCGCGTGCTACGCCTGCATCCAGAGAACGGTGACGGGCAATGCGCGCTGCTGCGTGGACGGTCCCGTGTTCAAGGCGGAGGAACTGGCATGGTGAAGATGGACGTGAACCTGGGCGGCCTGCGGATGCCGACGCCGGTGGCGACTGCGAGCGGCACATTCGGCTATGGAACGGAATACGTCGGGCTCGTCGATTACGCGAAGCTCGGTGCCGTGACGGCGAAGGGCATCCGCCTCGACCCCTGGCCCGGCAACCCGATGCCGCGTCACGCCGAGGTCGTCGGCGGGCTCGTCAACGCGATCGGCCTGCAGGGGACGGGCGTCGAGGCATTTCTGTCGAAGACGCTGCCCGCCTACCGCACGGTGTCGAAGGTGCCGCTGATCGCGAACATCTGGGGCGGGTCGGTCGAGGAGTACGCGGCGGTCGCCGCACGTCTCGGTGACCGGGTCGAGGCCATCGAGATGAACGTCTCGTGTCCGAACGTGAAGGCGGGCGGACACACGTTCGGACAGGATCCGAATGTCCTGTTCGAGGTCGTCGCGGCCGTGCGGAAGGCGACGGCGCGGCCGCTTCTCGTGAAGCTCGCGCCGAACGTGCCGTCAATCGTCCCCTACGTGAAGGCCTGCGAGGACGCGGGGGCCGACGCGCTCTCGCTCATCAACACGATTCCGGCGATGGTGATCGACATCGAGCGGCGCGTGCCCGTCCTCGCGAATCGGACGGGCGGGCTGTCGGGGCGCGGCGTTCATCCCGTCGCCGTGAAGCTCGTCTACGACGCGCATCGGGCGACGAAGCTGCCGATCCTCGCGATGGGCGGCGTGTACGAGGCGAAGGACGCGATCGAGCTTCTGCTCGCGGGCGCGACGGCCGTCGCCGTCGGCACGGCGACCTTCACGGATCCGGGCGTCGTCGCGGCCGTCCACGACGGAATCGTCGCCTACTGCGAGCGCCACGGCTTTGCGTCCGTCTCGGACCTGACGGGAAACCTTCAGGGCTGACCTATCCTTTTCCCGCGAGATTTGATATAATCGCACACCATGAAAATGACGTATAGGCCGCAGGAAGACTATTGCGGCGAGTACATGCGCTATCTGGGCGTCGCGAAGACGGCGCGCCGGAGCTATGCCGAGAGCGTCCGTCTGCTGGCGGCGCGCGGCTTCCGTGATATTGATTCGTTCAAGACGCTCAAGGCGGGCGACAAGGTCTACCGGGGCTATGAGGACCGCACGGTCATGGCGGCCGTGATCGGCAAGAAGAGGATCGCCGAGGCGGGCCTCAAGGTCGTCGGCGGCCATACGGACGCGCCGCGCCTCGACCTCAAGCCGCGTCCGCTCTACGAGAAGGGCGGCTGCGTCTACTTTGACTGCCACATCTACGGCGGCATCAAGAAGTACCAGTGGCTCACGCTGCCGCTCGCGCTCTACGGGCGCATCGTCCGCCGCGACGGCTCGTTCGTCGACGTCGCCGTCGGCGACAATCCCGGTGACCCGGTCTTCATGATCTCCGACATCCTGCCCCACCTCGGCAAGGATCAGGCGAAGAAGACGCGCGACGAGTTTTTCGAGGCCGAAGACCTCGACCCCGTTGCGTGGACGACGCCGGGGGAGAAGTTGGAGCGGAAAGGTGGAGTTGGAGATGAAGGTGGAGCGCGGACGGGCGCGGCTGACCGCAAGGGCCTCGTCGCGTACCTGAAGAAGGCGTACAGGGTCGAGGAGGAAGACCTGCTTTCCGCCGAGCTCGAGATCGTGCCCGCCGGGCTGCCGCGCGAAGTCGGCTTCGACCGCGCGCTCATCACGGGCTACGGCCACGACGACCGCGTCTGCTCGTTCGCGGGGCTTCAGGCGCTCCTTGACGCGGCGGACGACGTGCCGGACGTGACGGCCTCGATCCTCATGTGCGACAAGGAGGAGATCGGCTCGATGGGCTCGACGGGCATGCAGAGCTCGTTCTTCGAGAATACGGTCGCCGAGCTGATCGAGCGGCAGGAGAAGAACGCGCGCGACATTCTCGTGCGGCGTGCGCTCGAGCGCTCGACGATGCTGTCGGCGGACGTCACGGCGGCGGCCGACCCGCATTTCCCCGACGTCGACTCGACCGGCAACGAGGCGCGCCTCCACGGTGGCGTCGCGGCGTCGAAGTACACGGGCGGCACGTCGAAGGGCGGCGCGAGCGACTGCGGGCCGGAGTTCATCGCGAAGATCCGCGACATCCTCGCGAAGGGGGATGTCCGCTGGCAGATGGCCGAGCTCGGCAAGATGGAGAAGGGCGGCGGCGGCACGATCTCGCAGTACATGGCGCGCTTCGGCATGAAGGTGCTGGACATGGGCACGCCCATGTGGAACATGCACGCGCCGTGGGAGATCGTCTCGAAGAGCGACTGCTACCAGACCTACCGCGCCTATAGCGCGTATCTGAGAAGTTGAAAACCAAACAAAGGAAAAACAAAATGAAAAAACTGATTCCGATTCTCTCGGCCGCGATGCTGGCCGGCTGCATGTGCGACAAGGCGGCGAAGTGCCCCGCGACGGCGTGTGGCAACGATCCCGTCATGGGCAACTGGAGCGCCGACCTGCCGTACGACACGATGCCGGCGGGGAGCTTCATCTTCTCGCGCGACGCGAACGGCGCGCCCAAGGCGTTCGTCCTCTATCGCTGGGGTTCGCCGGAGTGGGTGCGCGACCTCAAGGTCTGCGGCAACTTCTTCTCGTTCACGCATCCGTACGGCTTCCGCTATGAAGGCTCTGTCGTGGGCGACCGCATGGTCGCGCGTCTCGCGCCGTGCGACGGGAAGACGGGTGCGCTCAAGGGCGCGTGGCAGCCGTTCTACGGGTGGCGCAACCCCGAGATCTGCGACAAGGTGCGGACGGAGGACGCGAAGCTCGGCAAGCCGATCAACCTTCTGAAGGACGGGCTGGACGGCTGGGTCTCGATGAACCCGAAGGCGAAGTTCGGCTGGAAGTTCAAGGACGGCGTCCTCTCGAACGAACTCGGCCTCAAGCCGGACGGCTCGTGGGCCGGCGGCGGCGCGAACATCATGTCGAAGCGCGCCGACTTCTTCGACTTCAACCTCGAGTACGACGTGCGCGTGCCGGCGAAGTCGAATTCGGGCGTCTATCTGCGCGGCCGCTTCGAGTGCCAGGTCGTGGACAGCTTCGGCAAGGACGTTGACCGCCACAACATGGCCGCGTACTACGGGCGCGTCGCGCCGGCCGTCACCGCCGAGAAGAAGCCGGGCGAGTGGCAGCACGTCTCCGTCACGGTCTACAAGGGCCACATCACGACGTACCTGAACGGCGTGAAGATCATCGACAACGCGAAGCTTGAGGGCGTGACGGGCGGCGCGATCGACGCCGACCTCAACAAGGCGGGCCCGATCTACCTCCAGGGCGACCATTCCGACGCGGACTACAAGAACATGATCCTGCGTCCGGCGCTCTAAGGGCGGAGAAGACGATTTTGGTTGTTTGACGACAAACGACAAAAAACAGCAAAAAACAGAAACAGGAAACAGAAAGGAAAGACAATGACGATCAACACCTCGAGAAGGAACTTCCTGCGTGGCCTCGGCGGCGCGGGGCTTTTCGCGATCGGCGGCTGCAAGTGCCCGCTTGGCTGCCAGAAGATCAAGCTCGCCGCCGTCGGCGTGATGGGCAAGGGCTACAGCGACTGGACGCCGATGCTGAAGTCGGGTCTCGTCGAGATGGTCGCGTTCTGCGACGCCGACTACACGATGCGCGAGAAGGCCGCGCTCCGGCTGGCGAAGGACGGCATTGACTTCGACATCTACTCCGTCCCGTTCTACACCGACTACCGCAAGCTGCTCGACGACGCGGGCGTCCTCGGCATCGAGGCGATGACGATCTCGACGCCGGACCACGTGCACGCCCCGGTCGCGATCGGCGCGATGAAGCAGGGCATCCACGTCTACGTCCAGAAGCCGCTCGTGCGCACGCTGTGGGAGCTCGACTACTTCGACCGCACGGCGAAGGACAACGGCGTCATCGTCCAGATGGGCAACCAGGGCTCCTCGCTCGACTCGATGCGCCGCTGCACGGAAGTCATCCAGAGCGGCATCCTCGGCGACGTGAAGGAAGTCCACGTGTGGACGAACCGCGCCGTGTGGCCGCAGGGCAAGGGCGTGGCGGACTACGTGACGCGCCGTGGCGCGAAGGGCGACGCCGTGCGCGACGGCCTCAACTGGGACGCCTGGCTCGCGACGGCGAAGTCGCGTCCGTTCCTCGACAAGTACCCGGCCGACGCGAAGGTCTACGATCCGTGGAAGCTCGGCGCGAACGTCTACCACAGCTTCACGTGGCGCGGCTTCCACGACTTTGGCGCGGGCGCGTTCGGCGACATGGCGTGCCACACGATGAACCTGCCGTTCCGCGGGCTCGAGCTCGCGGGCGTCTCCGACGCCGAGTGCGTGAAGATCGAGGAGAAGAACGACATCGCCTATCCGTCGAAGTCGATCGTGAAGCTCACCTACAAGGCTCGCGAGTCGAAGGTGCGTCCCGGCGTCAAGCTGCCGGCGGTCACGCTCTTCTGGTACGACGGCTACGACATGGACAAGCCGGGCAAGAGCGCGATGAAGCCCTCGGCGGAGATCATGCCCAAGGTCATCAAGACCTTC
>ONTV01000198.1 GCA_900320855.1 uncultured Lentisphaerota bacterium | reverse complement strand
GACGGTGCAGCGCGCGAGGTCCGGCGCCGAGACGAGCCCGTCCCGCGCGCGCGCGGCGCGCGGCGCGTCCAGCGCGCCGGAGAGGATCGCGAGCGCCTGCGCGTGCTCGGAGAACGAGTCCTTCGCCGGCGTGTCCGCGAGCAGGCCGCGCGACTCGCTCCAGAACGTCCGCGCGATCGCCGCCGCGAGCGAGTCGGCGTGCCGCCGTCCCCGCGCCGCGAGCTCCGCCTCGCCGAGATGCGCCTCGACCGCCGCCGCCTGCCGGAAGGCCAGCAGGCAGAGGAGGTTGTGGATCGACGAGCCCGCCTCCCCCGGCCCGCCGCCCGGCGGGACGCCGAACGTCCACGACGGCACCCAGTCGACGAAGTTCCAGCCCGGCAGGCCGCGCACGAGGCCGTCCGCGCCGACCCGCCCCTCGACGGACGAGAGCCAGCGGCGCACCGCCGGCATCCGCGCCCGCAGCCACGCCGCGTCGCCGTGCCACAGGGCGTAGTCGCCGGGCATCATCGCCCAGTAGAGGGAAAAGGTCGAGGACTCCTGCAGCCAGGTCGTCGGGTAGTTCATCGAGACCGCGCCGTCGTCGCGCTGGGAGATCTCGAAGAGGCGGAACGCCTGGCGCATCAGCCGGTCGTCGGCCGTGAGCGCGTCCGTGACGAGCATCTGGATGCGCGTGTCGCCGCCGTACATCTGCTGCTCGTAGTAGGGGCAGTCGAAGTGCATCTCGTGCGCGCACATCTGGAGGCCGCGCACGCAGAGCCGCCAGATGTCCGCGACCGTCGGGTCGTCGCAGCGGAAGTAGCCCTCCGCCTCCAGCGGATAGCGCGTCTCGGCGAGGGACAGCGCGTCCAGCGACAGCGGCGCGTCCGCCGTCTCGACCTCCAGCTGGCACCAGCGTCCGCACCGCCACCACGGCGTCGTGAAGCGCGCGCCCGCGCGGCCGTCCGGCCGGAAGACGTCCGCGTTCCCGTAGAAGTACTTGTCCGCCCACGCCGCGCGGCTCGTCCGGCCCTTGCGCTCCTTGCCCTCGACGACGGTATGCCAGTCGAAGGCGTCGCCCGTGTAGAGGGACTCGGCCCAGCCCCAGGCGACGCGCGCGCCCGCGCCGCCCGAGACGGCCAGGCCAGGGTAGGCGCAGACGTAGTCGCCGAGGTCCCAGAGGAGGCGCAGGCGCGTGCGCGCCGGCACGACGAGCCGCCGCCCTCTGCGCAGGAGCGCGTTCGCCCCGGCCACGGCCGGATGCGCCGCCGCGTCCGCGCGGTACCAGCCGTTCGAGCAGACGTCCCTCGCGACGGCCGACCAGACACCGTTCGTGTCGAACGCCTGTCCGTCGGCCGCCCTGAACGCGCCGGGGCGGAGCGTCCGCGCGACCTGCGCGGGCAGCTGCGAGGGATAGAGCATCCACCCCGGCGTCCGCCGCGACCGCGCGGCGTTCGGGACGACCGGCCCGCGCACGACGACCGGACGCTCCCAATGCAGGGGCTCTTCCGCGAGGAGGCCCGTCCCTACGACCTCGCACTGGGCGCCGACGGGTCCCGTCGGATACTTGTCGCGCGTCATCCGCGTGCCGACGAGCCGCCCGACCGTCCAGCCGGCCGTCCCCGTCGTCAGCGCGGCCTCGAACGGCCCCTCGGCCGCGAAGGCGAAGCCGAGGCGCCAGGACAGCTGGGCGTTGGGCGCCTGCCCGGGACTGAGCTTCCAGACGACGGCGTCGAAGACGTGGCGCCCCGCCGACGGGACCGTCTCGTAGCTCTGGAAGAACCACATCTTCGGGTCGCCCCGGTCGGGCCCGCGCGCGACGACCGCGCCGTCCAGCAGGAGGACGAAGCGCTCGTCCGCCGAGACGTGGAAGCGGAGCGGCGTCGCCCCGTCCGCCTCGAACGGCCTGCGGAAGCGCAGGAAGAGCCCGCCCGGCGGAATCGCCGCGTCCGCCGGCGCAAGCCAGGCCGCGCGGTCGATCGGCGAGAGCGGCTCGACGCCCGTGTTGCCGCGCGACAGCCGCTCCGGCAGGATCACGCGCCGGACGTCCGGGACGAGAGGCCCGCTGACGCCCGCCGGCCCGTCGGCGGCAGACGCCCCGCCCGCCACCGCGAGGGAGGCGGACAAAAGGCAGAGGACAGCCGACAGCGGACGGACGAAGGACAAACGACAACGGACAGCCGACAAAGGCCAGAGACGACGAAAAAAGAACGGAACGTCCATGCTGGTTCCTCGCTACGTACCTTGCTTCTAACTTCTTGCTACGGGCTCTTTGACCGCCACGAAAAACGAGTGAGGGGGCAGTCTGTCAGGGGCGTCTGCGATGACAGAAAACAACTCGACTTTCATGGTTGTGTCTCCTTTGTTGATGGTGTATCGTCCGTATTCTTTCCGTTGTTTTAACCGTTCTGCCGTGAGGACGTGGCCCGCGCATCCGACGACATCCGTTCGGGCCGCGCCGACCAATCCAACGACGCCGCAGAGTATACCATAATCTCCGAACATTAGCGCCAATAAAACGCAAAAAATTTACGCCAATAAAACGAAATGCGGACAAGGCGGCGACACTCATGCTGGAGGTTCGAGGTGAGGCGTGGGGTACTCCTTTCTCCCTCCTCTATGCTTCCTCTATGGCGGCGTCGACGATCGTGCGCCTCTCCTTCGAGAACGCGAGGCCGACGAGGGTCAGCGTCTTGCCGTTGCCGGCGAACTTGTCCGCGTAGCGGTTC
>ONTV01000096.1 GCA_900320855.1 uncultured Lentisphaerota bacterium | reverse complement strand
CTCGAACGTCTTTTCCTATCACGACGGCGGCTCCGGCAAGGACACCGACGACGTGATGTGGACGGTCAACCCCGGCCTTGGCCTCGAGTACAAGGCCGAAACCTGGGCGCTCCTCCTCTCGGCGTACTACAATTACCGCGCCTACTGCCAGAAGAAGTACTGGGACAACTACAACCAGCACTCCTACGGCGAGACGCTGCGCTGGAACTGGAGCAACTCGAAGGGTGCGGAGAAGGGTTGGTCGCTCATGCTCTCCGAGACGTTCTCCCAGATCACGCTGGCGGACGACGTCGCGCTGAACGACGGGCGCAACTACAACTCCGACCGTCGGCAGCTCTCCGTTCAGGGCGTCGCCCAGCGTCGCTTCAATGAGCACTGGCATTCTGAGGTTGCGTTGAGCTACTACAACCTCGACTACCTGAATGACGAGGCCTCGCGTGATTCGTATGCGCTTTACGGCTGGCAGCGGTGGACGGTGAACTGGAGTGCGGGCTTTGCGCCGTCGCGCTGGACGGACTTCCTCATCGACCTCGGCTATCAGGGCTACGAGCAGGACAACTCGTACTACGGCATGAGCAGCGAGTCGCAGGGCTACACGGCTCAGGTGGGTCTCGGATCGTACGCGACCGAGCGCATCTCCTACCGGGCGCTCGTCGGCTGGAGCCGCTTCGAGTACGCGAACAATTCGGATGCGGTGGACGGGTTCGTCTACACGCTGTCGGGCAACTGGAAGCTCTCCGACACGTGGAACACGATGCTCCTCGCGTCGAGCTACTACCAGCCGTCCGAGCGCGAGATGGCGTCGCGTTCGCGTGTCGATTCCGTGAGCTGGGGTCTCGGCAAGTCGCTCGTGCGAGGGAAGCTGCGCGCGACGCTCGACCTGACCTACCGCCGCGAGACGCATGAGCGCGTGTACACGGGCGGCGGTTCTGACTACACGCTCGACACGGCGACGGGCCGCTTCGGCCTCACCTACACGCTGAACCGCTTCATGGCGCTCTTCACCTACGCCGAGTACATCCGCGGGTGGAACAGCGAGAGCGCGCGCCGCCAGCATTACAACGACTATGACCGCTGGCGCGTGACGGGCGGCGTTCGCTTCACGTATTGACGTGCACCAGTTCCTGGCCAAATACGGATTGGCGGCGCATCTCGCCTTCTTGGCGGTCGCGCCGCTCTTCCTATTCCCGTTCTGTGCCGCGTCGTCGGTGGCCGTCACGCTCCTGTGGCTGACGCTTCTCGCGGCGGTCTGGTGTGGGCTCATGCCGTCCGTCCGGCGCGGCGAGCGGCTGCATGACGCGCGGTTGCGCGTCGTCTCCGAGTCGGTGCGCGATCCGCTTTTCTGGGTGTCGCTGGCGCTCGCCCTCGTGACGGGCTTCCGCGCGCTGAACGGCGGGGTGCGCATGGCGTATGACATCGAGGCGGCGGCGTGGCAGCTGACGACGGCGGCGTTTCCGTTCTATCCGGGTTGCACGGACGGCGCGGGCTTTCTGCCGTTTGCCGTCGCGCTGGCGCTCGTGGCCGTGTTCGTGGCGACGCGTCACGCCTTGGGCCGTTCGGCGCGTCACGCCTTTCTCCTGATGGCTTCCGCCATTGCGGGGCTTGCGGCCGTCGTCTTCCTCGTCGCGGCGCATCTGGGGCATGCGGGCTGCGCGCGGCTCTTCGCGTTCCCCGGTGCGGACGTCTCCTTCGTCGGCGTCGCCTTGGGCCTTTATTTCCTTGCCGGGGTCGCGTCCCTGTACGCCGCCTTCGAGCGCAAGTGGATGTCCGCGACCTTGCTGGCGCCGCTTTCGGTCGGCGGCACGGCGGTTGGGGCGTTCGCGTTTGCGCCGCCGGCGACGGCCGCGCTCGTTGGCGTCGCGGCGCTGGCGGTCTTTGGGCTCTCCTTCGTCTGCGCGCTGCGGACGCTGCGGCGGCAGGCCGAGTTCCGAATTCTGGTCGTGTTCGCGCTGGCCGTGGCGATGGGCGGGCTTCTGGCGGGATTCCTGATGCCGGAGGCGGCCCTGTCGGCGCGGCTGGACGCCTTTGCGCAGCGCGCCTTCTTCCCGGACGCTTTCCAGGCGCTTCGGCGGACGCTTTCGGACCTGGCGCTGCGCACGTGGAAGGAGTCGCCTTGGATCGGCACGGGGCTGGGCTCGTTCGGCCTTGACATCCGCTTCCAGGCCCTTCCGGCGGACTGGGCCGTCATTCCGCGCGGGCAGACGGCCGTTCCGAACGGCGCCTGGTTCCTGCTGGCGGAGCGGGGCATCGTCGGCGCCGCGCTCTTCGTGCTGCCGCTCGGCTTCCTCCTCTTCACGTATGCGCGGCGGCTCGCCGCGTGGGCGCGGCATGTCTGCCTGCCCCATCCGGCCGTGCTGCTTTTCCCGCTCGCCCTCGTGACGCTGGGCATCGGCGCGCTTTTCGACTGTTCGTTCCTGCGGGCGGACGTCCTGCTGGCCGCATGTGCCGAGCTGGCGGTCGCCGCGAAGGCATTTCCCACTCTGGAGAACCAATCAAATGTCTGAGAAACCCATCTACTATGGCGGGCAGGGGTCTGCGCCGATGTATTACGGCGGGCGCAAGCCGATGTACTACGGCGCGGGGAAGACCTATGGCGCGGCGTATGGCGGCCTGTACGGCGGGGCCTATGGCGACGCCTCCGGAAACGGGGGCGGCGAGGACGGCTCGGTCATCGGCACGATCACCGTGAGCCGCATGCTGCGCGTCGTCTCCCAGCGCTGGCTCTCCGTCTTCGTCTTCCTGATCATCGGTCTCATCATCGCGTTTGCGGTCTACCGCATCGCGCCGACAATCTACGAGGCGAAGAGCGAGTTCTCGATGGACATGCGCCGCACGACGGGCGGGCAGGGCACGCTCGCCGAGATCACGCCGGACTACGGCAACACCTACGCCGAGATCTTCAACACGCGCATCTCCGACTGGCGCTCCGAGAAGGTGATCACGAAGGTCATCCAGCAGTACCGGGCGGGCCACCCCAACTCGACCGTCACGGACGAGGAACTCGTCGGGTCGCTCGCGGATTCGGAGCTTGAGCTCATCCGCAACTCGCGCATCATCACGATCGCCCTGCGCTCGAAGTCGCCCGAGCTCTGCGCCGCGCTCGCGAACGCTTATGCGGAGTCGATCGAGTCCTTCACGGACGAGGAGAACAAGATCCGCTGCGACAAGGCCGTCTCGCAGATCCACCAGAACGTGGAGCGCAAACGCCGCGAAGTGGACAAGATCGCCCAGCAGCTCCTCGAGTTCCGCACGTCCCACAAGGTGGACAACCTGCGCTCGTCGCGCGACACGGTCCAGCAGGGCCTCTCGAAGACGACGGCGGACATCCTCGTCCTCGAGACAACGGAGACGCAGCTCATCGAGTGGGAGAAGATGCTGACGGCCGTCCAGAAGGACCCGGCGAGCTACGGCAACCTCTCGACGAGCGTGCCGCGCGCGCAGGAGATCGCCGAGGAGTTCCGCGCCTACCAGGACGCGGAGGGCCTCTGCCAGAAGCTCATGTTCTCCTTCACCGAGAGTCACCCCGAGGTCATTGCGGCCAAGCGCGCGCTGGAGCTCGCGAAGCAGCGCTTCCTCGACGCGGCGGCGCGCGCTCTCCTGACGGGGCGCTCGACGCTGAAGGTGACGCGCAACCAGCTCGCGATCCTCCGCCAGAAGCAGAACGACCTCCGCAATGAGCTCGCGTCGCTGGAGCAGCGCATCGTCCTCGCCGAGTCGGGCCTCGGCCAGCTGGAGGCCGAGTTCGGCATCGCGAACCGCGTCCTCGAAGGTCTGATCCTCGACGAGAACAAGGCGCGCATCGAGGCGGAGTCGAACAACGAGATTGTCCGCGTCGGGCGTCCGGCGGGCGTGCCGACGAAGCCGGTCTTCCCGAACCCCGCGATCATCTTCGGCGCGGGCATCGTCCTGTCGCTCGCGCTCGGCGTCGTCTTCGTGCTGATCATCGACAACCTGGAGGACACGGTCGTGAACCTTGCGGACATCGAGGGGCGCCTCGCGCTGAAGGTGCTGGCCGTCCTGCCGCACGTCCGCCGCAAGAAGCGCGAGGACGTCGCGAAGTTCCTGATCGAGGACAAGTACTCGCAGTTCTCGGAGTCGGTCGCGGGCCTGCGCAACCTCTTGGACTCGCCGCGCTACGAGGCGCTGTCGCACTGCCTGCTCGTCATCTCGACGCAGCCGGGCGAGGGCAAGACGATCACCTCGACGTCGCTGGCGATCTCCTACGCGCAGGCGGGCCGCCGCGCGCTGCACGTGGACTTTGACCTGCGGCGGCCGCGCCTCGCGCGCATTTGGAACCTTGAGCTTGACGAGGCGCACAGTTTCTCGCACGTCCTGCAGGCCGCCGGAAAGGGGACGGCGCCCGACTTCGCCCAGCTCGTCAACAAGACCGAGCAGCCGGGGCTGGACGTCATCGCCTCACTGCCGCCGGACGGCGTCTCGCCGGCGACGATCTTCGGCTCGTCCGTCGTGCCGGAGTTCTTCAAGTGGGCGCGCGCGAACTACGACCACATCGTCGTCGATGCGCCGCCGTACGGCATCGTCGGCGACGTCGTCTCGCTCGCCGTGCTGGTTGACGCCGTCCTCATCATGTGCTGCCCCGACCGGACGCATTTCAAGCCGATCCAGTACTGCTCGCGGTCGCTGACGGAGGCGGGCGCGAACATCCTCGGCGCGATCGTCAACGACATCGAGGTCTCGAGCGCGCACGCCTTCATGCCGCATGCGCACGGCCGCCACTACGGCAAGTACGGCTACGGGTACGGCTACGGCTATGGCTACGGCTACGGCTACCGTCCGGAAAAGGAGAAGGACGAGAAGGCGACGGACGCGCGCGCGGCGTCGCCGGCCGCGCCCGCCGCCGATGCGGCGGCGCCCCAGCCGCGCCCGTCCAAGGCAGCCGAATCCGAAACGCCCGGAGGCTTTGCCGATGACGACTAGGCGCTTTCTCGTGACGGGCGCGGCCGGCTTCATCGGCTCGGCCCTTGCCCGCCTGCTCCTGAAGGAGACGGAAGGTGACGTCCTGGTCGTCGACAAGCTGACGTACGCGGGCGTCCCCGAATCCCTCAAGGAGGTCGGCCTCGATCCGGCGAAGGACATCCAGACGTCCGAGGCGTTCGCCGTTTCGGACGGGCGGCGGCTCCATTTCCTCAAGGCCGACATCTGCGACGCGGCGGCGATGGCGAAGGCGTTCGCGGCGTTCCGCCCCGACGCGGTCTTCCATCTCGCGGCCGAATCGCACGTCGACCGCTCGATCGACGGGCCGGGCGAGTTCGTCCGCACGAACGTCGTCGGCACGGCGACGCTCCTGCAGGTCGCGCGGGACTGGTGGCGGGAGCATCCGAACTTCGTCTTCCAGCACATTTCGACGGACGAGGTCTATGGCTCCCTCGGCCCGACGGGCTTCTTCACGGAGAAGACGCCCTACGCGCCGCACTCGCCCTACTCGGCCTCGAAGGCGGCGTCCGACCATCTCGTCCGCGCCTGGCACGACACCTACGGGCTGCCGACGCGCCTCACGAACTGCTCGAACAACTACGGGCCGTACCACTTCCCGGAGAAGCTCATCCCGCTCGTGATCCTCAACTGCCTGGACGGAAAGCCGCTGCCGGTCTACGGCACGGGCGCGAACGTCCGCGACTGGCTCTACGTCGAGGACCACGCCCGCGCGCTCCTGCTCGTGAACGAGAAGGGCCGCGACGGCGAGACGTACAACGTGGGCGGACACAACGAGCGGACGAACCTGGAGGTCGTGCGGACGATCTGCGCGACGCTGGACGAGCTTCGTCCGCGCGCGGACGGCACGCGCTACGAGTCGCTTATCACCTACGTCGCGGACCGGCCGGGGCATGACCTGCGCTATGCGATCGATCCGTCGAAGCTGATGAACGAGCTGGGCTGGAAGCCGCGCGAGAACTTCGCAAGCGGCATCCGCAAGACCGTGCAGTGGTATCTCGACAACGACTGGTGGTGGAAGCCGATCCACGAGGGCCGCTACGCCGGCCAGCGCCTCGGCACATGCTGAACGGGCAAATATGGTACAATACGTGCCCATTGGACATCTTTAAGGAGAAAGACATGAGCATCTTCAAGGCATATGACATTCGCGGCATCCACGGGCAGGATCTCGTCCCGGACGACTTCTACAAGATTGCGCGGGCCTATGCGCAGTTCTGCGGCTTCCCCGGCAAGGGCGCGAAGGTCGTCGTCGCGCGCGACTGCCGCAAGTCGTCGGACGCGCTGTTCGCCGCGTTCGCGAAGGGCCTCGTCGACGAGGGCGTCGATGTCATCGACATCGGCCTCGCCTCGACGCCGATGAGCTACTTCGCCAACGCCTCGCTGAAGGCGGACGGCTCGGTCATGATCACCGCGTCGCACAACACGAAGGAATGGAACGGCTGCAAGCTCTGCAAGGCGAACGCCGTGCCGATCTCGGGCGCGACGGGCATCAAGGACATCGAGAAGATCGTCGCGGGGCTGTCCGTCGACGAGCCGCCGACCGGCGTCGGTGAGGTGACGAAGGTCGACGTCTCCGCCGCCTACGCCGCGCACGTGAAGGCGTTCGCGCACCTGAAGCGTCCGCTTCACCTCGCGCTCGACTTCGCCAACGGCATGGGCATCGCCGAATCCGTCGCGTTCAAGGACTCGCCGCTCACCTACGACGCGCTCTATGGCGAGTACGACGGCGACTTCCCGAACCATGACGCGAACCCGCTTCACCACGAGACGCTCAAGGACCTTCAGGCGCTCATCCGGGCCAACCCCGGCAAGTACGCCTTCGGCGTCGCGTACGACGGCGACGCGGACCGCGCGGGCTTTCTCGACGAGACGGGCGAGATCATCCCGATGGACTTCGTGACCGCCCTCGTCGCGCAGGATCTCCTCGCGACGAATCCCGGCGCGGCGTGCTTCTACGACCTCCGCTCCTCGAAGGTCTGTGAAGAGGTCATCCGCGCGGCCGGCGGCAAGCCGATGATGAGCCGCGTCGGCCACTCCTTCATCAAGGCGCAGATGCGCGAGAATGACGCGATCTTCGCGGGCGAGCTTTCGGGCCACTACTACTTCAAGGCGAACTCGACGGCCGAGTCGAGCGCGATGGCGACGTATGCGCTCGCGAACATCGTCTCGGCGAGCGACAAGCCGCTGTCCGAGCTGATCCGTCCGCTCCGCAAGTATGCGCAGTCCGGCGAGATCAACACGAAGACGGTCACTCCGCCGGCGGAGATCCTCGCGAAGGTGAAGACGACGTATGCGCCGAAGGCGAAGGTCTTCGAGCTCGACGGCGTCTCGGTCGATGCCTGGGAGACGGACGGCTATTGGGCGAACGTGCGCATGTCGAACACCGAGCCGCTCGTTCGCCTCAACCTCGAGGGCAAGACGCCCGCCATCATGGAGGCCAAGCGTGACGAGTTCCTCGCGCTCATCCGCGCCTAGGCGCGTGGCGTTCGCCCTCGCCCTCTCGGCCGTGGCCGTCGGGTGCGGGCCGAAGGACGGGCTCAAGGAGCTCGACGAGGGCCGCGCGGCCTATGACGTGCGGAACTTCGAGAAGGCCGCGAAGCTGCTCGAGAAGAGCCTCGAACGCGCGCCCGACCGCGTGGACGCGCTTCTCCTGCTGGCGCGGACGAGGCTCGACCTCGGCGAACTGGCCGCCGCGCAGAAGCTCGTCGCGCGCGCGTCGGAACTCTCCGACGACGTGGACGTGAGGATGTTCGCCGCGCAGGTGGCCTGGCATGCGAAGGACTTTGACGCGGCGGCGCGGGGCTTCCAGGAGCTGGCGGACAACGCGCGTCTCGACCCGGCGCTGCGCGCCAAGGCCTGGGCGTGCCTGGGCGTCGTCGAGATGGCACGCGAGAACAGCCATCTCGCGCGGCTCGCGTTCCTGCGGGCCCTGCGGCTCAACTTCAAGGACGCCGCCGCGCGCTACCACCTGGGGCTTCTCTACCGCGACGCCTTCAGCTATTACGAGGCCGCGCTGGAGCAGTTCCAGGTCTTCGTGCGGCTGGAGGCGGACGCGACGCCGCGCGTCCAGAAGGTCCAGCGGTCGTTCATTCCCGCGCTGCAGAAGCAGATCGCCGCCGAGGCCGCCGCTCGGCCCGGCGCCGCGCGCCGCGACAGCGCCGCCGCCGCCGCCGCGCTGGCC
>ONTV01000172.1 GCA_900320855.1 uncultured Lentisphaerota bacterium | reverse complement strand
ACGCCCCCGCAGGCCCTCACCGCCCGGAGGCCGCGTGCGCACGGGCGCGGCGGACGACGAGCGTGCGGTTCGCGCGGGACGCGGCGATGCGGCTGCGATCGTTGACGAGCTCGATCACGTCCGGCCTGTGCCAGGACAGGACGCGCGGCGCGACCTCGCGGCGGATGCGCACCTCCAGCGCGCCGTCCACGACGGCGGACGCGACCGTGCAGACGAGCCCCGGCGCCGACGGGTCGTCCGACGCGGCGAACGCGAACGGCTCGGGCAGGTGCTCGACCTGCGTGTAGCCGTCCGGGAAGCGCACCGTCACCTCCTCAAACGCGGCGTCCGTCGCGCCGACGGCAAACGGCGTCCGCCGCGCGCGGCCCGTGAACGCGGGAATCGACGAGACGAGCGCCGGCAGGCGCAGCGTGATCGCGTCGCCGCCCACCGTCGCGAAGTCGGGGATGTAGCAGGAGAACGTCTGCGTCGCGGGGTAGCCCTCGACGTCCGCGACCAGCTCGCTCGTCGCGCTCGCCGCCTGCGAGACGGAGCCGAGGAGCGACTGGTAGAGGCGGCTGCGGTCTTCCGGCAGGATCTCCGCGTACTTCTTCCGGAAGGCGCCGACGCCGCTGCCCCAGATCGTCGAGACGACCGTGAGATCGACGGCACCGCTCTCGCGCACAAGGTAGGTCGCCGTCTCGCCCGTGCGGTCGCGAAAGTCGTCCGCCGGCACCGTGACGACGCCGAACGCGCCCGTCGCGGGATCGAAGAAGTCGCTGCCCGCAAACGCCGACGGCCCCAGCGGCGCATACTCGTTCTCCGTCCCGACGAAATACGTCGTCGTCTCGCCGCCGAAGCCGAGGAACCCGCCTTCGTGGACGCATACGCGGCAGAGCGCGAAGGCGAATGCGCGCACGTTCGGCTGGACGAAGCGGAGGCGGTCGCGGACAACGGCCGGCTCGTCCGCATCGTCCGCCGCAAGGACGACGTCCGCCTCGTAGCCCGCGCCCCGCAGGAGCGCGCAGAGCGTGCGGACGTAGTCAAGGCGCGTCGCGTACCGCTCGCGCAGGACGGTCGCAGGATCCGTCAGCTGGAGGCCGAGCGGCATGTCGTACAGCCCCGGCCCCGCGATCTTCACGTGCCGCGCCATCCAGTCGCGGATCGCGCGCAGGTCCGCGTCCGCCGGCAGAAGCGGCGAGCGGAACGGCGCGACCTTCAGATCGACGGCGGCGAAGCGGTTGGACGAGACGATCACCAGGTCGCGCCAGAGCGACGCCGCCGGCTGGCCCGGCTCGTCCGGCACGCGGCGCGGATTGCGCACCTCGCGCCGCCAGCCGTTCACGCGCACGAAGCGGCGGTCGAGCGGCTCGTGCGAGTCGAAGCCGAAGACGCCGTAGTACGCCGCCGGCGCGTTCGTGACGGTGCGGACTGTCGTGTAGGAGATGACGCTGCCGATCTCGACGGACGGCAGGTTCACGACGAGGAGCTTCGAGGCCGGATAGCGCGGCGCGGACGCGGCCCAGCCGCAGTCCATCACGTTCCGCTCGCGCGCGGCGACGGACTGGACGCGACCGTCGCGGTTGCTAACGGTCGCGGAGACGAGATCCAGCGTCTCGACTGCCGGATTGAAGGCGAACGTCAGTTCCGCCGCGCCCTTCTTGCCCTTGTAGGTCAGCACCTCCTGCACGACGCGGTTCGTCACCGTCCACGCCTTGTCCGAAACGATGTCGACCTCGGTCGATTCGTCAATCCGGCGGATGTCCGCGTCGGCGAGCGGATCGACCGCGAAGACGGGCTGGCTCCGCTCCGCCGCCTCGACGCGCTTGATCGCCTCGCGCAAGTCCCCGTAGGCGGACGGCGAAAACTCGACCTGGGCGACGGCGAGCTTCCGCCGCGCGTGCAGGACGCCGTTCGAGACGGCGAACGCGCGTTCGTAGGAGTAGCCGCCCGCAATCGTCTCCGGCGGCGGCAGGTCCTGCGGCGCGCCGACGACGCCGGCGAGGTCGATCTCCACGCGCTCGTCGAGGGCGGCCGTCGAGTCGAGGACAAGCGGGAACTTCCGCTGTTCGAGCGACGTGTTGCCCGCCAGGAGGAAGTTGACGAAGCCCAGCGTCTTCGTGACGAACGGCACGTCCAGCCGATCGCACGTCTCGCCCCGGAGGAGCATCTCCGGCAGACGGGCGGCGAGGCGCACGCGGACGGGCGTCTCGGTGTCGCGCATGTCCGTCGGCTCGACCTCGCAGCGGATCAGCTCCGCGCCCGGCGCGAGGCGACGGACGGCGCGCTCGAAGAACTTGACGCGGTCGTCGCCCGTCATGCGCACGAGCGCCGGACGGTAGACCGTATCGTTCACGCCGCCGAAACGGACGTCGCTTTCGAGGACGAGCGAACCGTCCCGCGACAGGACGCCCTTCGTCTCCGCCGTCAGCGCGTTGTGCGCGGGGTCAGGCGTCGGCGAGAGGCGCAGGACGTCGCCTTCGGGACGGCAGACGAGATAGCTCTTGTCGCTCTCATAGGCCGGGAAGAGATCCTTCGCGTTCTCGTTCGTCGGATCCATGAGTATGTAGTTTGGATTTTTGGAGGTTTGGGCGTTTGGATGTTTGGGCGTTTGGGAGTCAGAACTTCCAAACCCCTGTCCATCCAAGCCTCCAAACCCTTCAACAGCCACAATCGCGTGATTGAAGAACGGCTGGGGCACGTCGGGGTCGAGCTTCGCGCCGACGTTGATGAGGACGGGAAACGCCTTGAAGCCCGCGAGACGCAGCATCGCGACGAGCAGCCCCGCCTTGTCGCGGCAGACGCCGTAGCGGTTGTCGAACGTGACGTCCACGTCATGCGGCGCATAGCCGGGCGAAGTGTCCTCCATCGTCAGCCCCATGTAGCGCACCTCCTGCGAAACGAACTTGAAAATCGCCCGCAACAAAGAGAGATTACCTCCACACTTACTCCTTCCTCCTTTCTCCTTTCTCCTTATCTCTTCCACCTTCGCGACCATCGCGGCATTCGTCTTCGCGAGGTGGGGCGCGCAGAGATCCCAGTACCAGCGCGAAATCTCCGGCCAGTCCGTCGCCGTCGAGACGCGCAGGTGCTGGACTTGCGTGTAGAGCGGCGGCATATCCGGCTCCGGGAAGACCTGCGGCGAATTCGTCGCCGTGAAGGCGTGCAGAATTCCGCCGTCCGCAAGCGGCGTCTGGGACGAGACGACGTTGCCCTGATTGAAACGTATCGCAATACTTTTCAACGGACGTTCCTTCGGCGCGCGGATCTCGACGTGCGAACGAAGAATCGGATTCGACCACGCGAAGACCGCCAGGTCGGACCACTGGCCCGCGCAACGCGGCTTCAGGGCACGGCGTGTCGTCTTGACGTGCAGCGTCTCGCCGATGGCCAGGCCGGGGACAGTGCAGACGATGCGGCGGTCGAGCGGATCGTAGATGTTCGCGGACATCGAGCCGTTGTCCGTCGCCTCGCGCGTCGTCGCCGCGACATCGACCGCGCGCTCGACGCCGTTCGTGCCAACGATGCGGACAAAGTCAAGCGCCGCCGTGCCGTAGCGCTTCGAGTAGCCGAGCGTGACCGTGCTTTCCTCGCGACGGCCCTTCTCGGTCAAGACCTTCGTCCAGCTCTCGCTCTCCTCGACGTAAGTCCCGTCGGGATTGTACGCGACGCGCGTGACGTCATCCACCAGCACGGCGTCCGCATCGGGAAACCGTTCAGTCGTAATGTCGTCCGCCGCGCACGCGATCCGCGCCGCCGCGCACGCCAAAGCCAAGTTCAAGCCAATGATCAAGATTCGTTGCATGGTTCAAGACGTCCCTCACAACAGACTCAGGCCTCCTCGGCGAGGAAGCCGTCGATCTCGCGCTTCTCCGACGAG
>ONTV01000129.1 GCA_900320855.1 uncultured Lentisphaerota bacterium | reverse complement strand
GTCGTCGTCACGCCGCGACGGTCCGTCGTCGTCACGGTCGAGGCGTTCTCGACGAAGTAGTCGTAGCGCAGACCCGCGAGCAGCGTGACCCAGCCCCAGCCGATCGAGTCCTGCACGGTCGCGCCGTAGCGCGAGACCGCCGTGCCGAACGACATCGACGAGTCGCGGTAGTAGAAGTCGGGCTGGACGAGGAACGTGTTGCGGAAGCCGAACGGCAGCTCGCGCGTCGTGTAGACCGAGCGCGCGTAGAGGTTGAAGTTGCGGCTGAATGACCGGCTTTCGGAGAACGACGAGGTCATGTACTTCTTCCCCGTCAGCCATTCGCCCGTCGCGTAGAAGTGTTCCATGACCGCGTTGTACTGCAGCGTCGGCAGCTCGCCATCCGGATTCCTCGGAGTCTGCTCGGATGGAACATATGGCTCGCGCGTCGTCTGTTCCATGTGCGAGTACATGAACGCGCCGCCGAGTTTGAGCAGCCAGTCGTCCGTGACCTGCCAGTCGACGTAAGGGTTGACCATCATCCCCTTGTAGATCGATCGGTCGGAGGGGCGGCACGAGGACTCGTGCCAGCCGTAGCCGCCCGCCGGCTGGCCGCGCCAGACGGGAATGCCGATGTAGCTCGGCGAATCGGACGAGATGAACATCGTCTTGAGGCCGAACGTGACGTCGTCCGTCGGCTTGAAGACGACCGACGGCGCAAGCGTGTACTGCTCGCGCGGGCGCGCGCCCTCCTGCGAGCCGCCGGAGATGTAGGCGGGCGAGTAGATGTCGAAGGAGGCCGGAAGCCGGATCGCGAGCCTGTCCTCGACGACGATCTCGTTCGCGTCGATCATGCCGCGCTGGCGCCAGACGTTGCGCCCGACGGACGTCTGCTCGGAGAAGGCGATCTCGCTGTCTCGGAAGTGCGCGCCCTTCAGGTACATGTTGATCGAGCCGCCCGCGCCGTTGTTGTTCTGCTGCGCGCCCGCGCCGCCCGACAGCGAGGCGATCGGCCCCTTCACGATCTCGACGCGCTCCATCAGCGCCGGATCCATGAACAGCCCCGCGCCGCGCCCGACGGGGATGACGCCGTCGAACGCCGGCTCCGTGCCGCCCATGCCACGGATGGAGAAGAGCCCCGGCTGGCGCACGAGAAGCGACGTGCCGCCCGTCTCGATGCCGGGAACCTGGCGGAGGAGGTCATTCAGGTCCGTCGGGTTCCGCTCGCGGATGAAGTCCTCCGTCAGCGTCTCGACGACGCACGGCAGCGTCTCGGGCGCTTCGCCCGTGAACGTGCCGCCCGAGACCTTTTCGGGACGGTACTTCGAGAGCGCGCGCGCCTCGACTGTGACGGTGCCAAGGTCGGCGACCGCGTGCGTTTCGTTCGTATCAACGGCTGCCGCGTGCGCAAGGCCCAGCGGCAGCAACGCGGCGGCGCAAAGGGAATGTGGTTTCATTGCCCCGTTAAACGCCCGCCGACGTCCTACGGTTCACGACTTTTTCAAAGGGGACGCTACGCGAGGGCGGCGACCGGCGTCACGCCTTTTTTGAGGATGACGTTCCCATACTTGCGCGTTTCGCCCGTGAGGACGATCGCGTAGGCCTTCTTCGCGCGCTCGTAGAACGCGAAGCGCTCCATCCGCTCGATCGTCCCCTCGTAGCCAAGCGCGGCGCGGTAGGCCTTCTCGACGTCCGGGTCCAGCGCATCGCCCGGCACGGCCGCCATCATGACGACGGGCGTCGCGTAGCTGTCGAGCTCAAAGAGCGGAATGACCCCGCGCAGCAGCTTGTCCGCCGCAAGCCCGTCCGCCCGCAGGACGACCGCGCCCGCGCGGCCAAACGTGTGCGCCGGGAAATGCGCGTCCGAGAAGACGATCTCGTCCCCATGGCCCATCTCGGCCAGGACCTTGAGCAGATCCGGCGAGACGACCGGTGAAATGCCCTTGAGCATGCCCGTTCCTTCCTTTCCTTTTTCCTTGACGGCCCCGCCCCCGTCGGGAAGACCGGCGGCAAGGCCCTTGCACCACGCCCATCCGACGACGGACGCCACGCCGCACGTGAACGTGCGCCGCCGCATCACGGCCCCCGCACCACTCGTCACGCATGGCTTCATGTGGGACATTATAGCAAAAAAGGCGCGGCCTCTACTCAACCCGATTGCGCGACCAGCCGGCCTTCAAAACGGATAGAAGCGCCTCGTTGAGGGGATAGTCCGTACCGTCCTTCCGCTGGGCCTGCAGAGCCATCGTGTCCGGTGCGGACGTCTCCCTGTAATTCCAGTACGTCCAGCTGAACCCGTATTCCTCAAAGAGGGCAATGCGCCATGCCGTGTCCTTGGCCTGCTGTCGTCCGTCCGCCCCGCGCTCGACGGCGAACTCGCCGACGAACATCGGGACGTTGTGCTTCTTCTGAAACGCGACCACCGGCTGGAGGAATGCGCGCAACCCTTCCGGCGTGCTGACAGGGATGCCGAAGACGGCCGCCGCCGCATACGATCCGCCGGTTGCATTTTCCATGCGCATCCAGCCGCGCAGCCGATACGTCGTCGCCGAGCCAGGCAACCGAACGCGCGGGCCGACCCAGCCATTGAAGGACTCCGTTCCGCGAACCCGCAACGAGCCCGGCCGCGCATGGCCAACCGCCGCGTCGTAAGCCGCAACCGACATCGGCTCGCGTTCTGCCGAGAAGCCCTCGGCATCCGCGTCAAATCTATGTCGCGCGACGACATGTCCCTGTTCATCGACAAGTTCAAGATCGTCAAACCACGCCGTGCCCGCATTTTCCGTCGAACGCAGCAGAATGGAGAATTCCGTGTCGTGTTCGCCAAATGTCAGCGTCCGCTCGAACCGCGTCCATCCCTGCGTGCCATTCACGCCCGCGCATTCGCCCTCGTTGCGCACCCAACCACCGTTCACGCCTCCGCCCTCGTAGAAGTGGAACGTGTAGACGAGATTGCCGTCCTCCAGGACATTCGCATCGCCCAGGCTCGTCACGTTTGAGAAACTGTCGCCCGAGACGACAATGACCTTGTCCGGATCAACCGCACGGATCGCCGCGATCGCCGCACACTGAAGCGACAGCAAGGCGTCCGGCCGCGCCTGCTGCGTGTCCGGCTCATTCAGGATCTCGTAGGCGGCCAGCGCGTTGCGCCCTCGGTAGCGCGCCGCCAGTTCCCGCCAGAGCGACAGGAAACGGCGACGGCAGGCCTCGTCCACCCAAAGCCGGTTCTTTCCGCCGCCCGTGTGGGCGAAGACGTTCTGCCCGCCCGGCCCGACATGCATGTCCAGGATCACGTACTGCCCGTATTTCTCCGCCCAGGAAATGACCTCGTCCACATCCCGGACGCCCTCCTCCCGCAGGGTGCCCGGCCGATCCGGATCCTCGATCTCCGTGTAGGGGACGGCCAGCCGTAGGACATTCGCCCCCCACTCCATCTGTCGCCGCATGTCCGCCTCGGTGTACACCGTGCCTTCCGCATGCCACCAGCCCCAGTTGATTCCCCGAAGCGTAATCGGCTTTCCGCCCGCCACAAGGCCGCCGCCTTTCGCGCGCACGGGCGGCAGCGGCGCCACGTCGGGCCCGACGTACTTCACGTGCACGTTGTAGACCTTGATGCGGCGGCAGTTCCGCGTCTCGTACAGCGGCGGCGGGTTGACCGGCGCGGACGCATGAAAGAAGACGTGCGCCTCACGCAAGATCACATTGTCGCAGTCCTCGAACACGAACAGCGTCTGCGGCTTCGTCACGTGGCACTTGCCCCATCCGAGATGGACAACCGTGTTCGTCAGGCCCCGAATGCGAATGGGCAGTTCCTCGTTTTCAAGATCATACGGCGCAAAGGTGAACGGCACAAGCGCCAGGTCGTATTCCTCCGGGTGGTCGCCGAGCATCCACCGGTCGCCCACGCCAATCGGCGGCAGCGGCAGTCGTTCGCGACTTTTGATCGTCGGGCCGATGCCCGGAAACGGCTTCTCGGTGATCTGCGCCCGCTCCGCCGCCGTGTAGCGGCTTCCTGCCAGCGGAGGCGGATTCCAGTTCGGGCGAAAGGCGTCCGGGACGGGCTGGACGACGGGGACGACAATCCATTCCTTTCCGGCGGCATCCCGCTCCACGCGACCGCCGCCCTGCGTCACGTTCTCGCGCATCAGCTTCTCGCAGACGCGCAGGACATCCTCCAGCCGATACTCGCTGTACGAGAACGTGCGGTTGCTGTCCAGCGCCGACACGAATTCGGGCGCAATCGCCCGTGTGCCCAGCGCCGTCAGCAGGACGCCCGCCGCGCTGGACGGATTGCAGTCCGAATCCCAGCCGCACTGCATCGCGACCTTGATCGTCCGCACGGGATCGCCCTTCCCGTAGAGCAGCCCCATGAGCAGGAACGCGCCGTTCGGCTTGACGTCCGAGCCGACCTGGTCAATGCGCCCGCGATGGTAGGCGGGATCGTCAACGTACTTCGCCTCGACCTTCTGCCAACAGGCCCGCCAGTCGTTCGGGGACTCTCGATGCCAACGGCGCACGTCACGCACCATTTCCGCATACTGCGACTCGGCCGGCAGACACGCAAGCCCCGCCTCGACGATCGCGTCGATGTCGCGCGTGAAAAACGCCTCGGCGTACATGCCGCCCATGAATGCCCCCGCCCAGACGCCGTCGCCGCTGTTGACGATCGTGCCGAACAGCCGCGCCAGTTCGATCGTGCGTTGCGGCAATCCCGGCGAGATCAGGCCGGCATAGTCGCTCTCGATCTGGTAGTCGATGCAGTCGGCGCAGGCGTTGTAGCGCGGATGCCCGCTGTCGGGCGGCGCGATGCCGAGCCGGAGGTTGTTCCGCCCGGCCCAGTTCGCCGCGCAGAGTCCGAACTTCGTGTTCGCGAAATCAAGCCCGGCCTGACGCGGCGAGACGTCGAACCCATGCCGTTCCAGCGTTCGCAGGAAGGTCATCTCGACGAACAGGTCGTCGTTGTCGAAGCCGCCGTTGATCATTCCCGGCTCCCAGGCCGGAACCTCCGCGTCGGGAATCGGCTTTCCCTGGTACCGGAACTCCGTCGGAAGCCCCCACTGGACGCCGATCATCTGTCCCAGCCATCCGGCCTTCATCTTGTCGCGCCACTCCTCCACGGACAGGCGACGCACATCCGCGTCTGCCACCGCCGAGCCGGCCATCGCGCCCAACAGCGCCCCCAGAACAAAAAGCTTGGTCATGCAACCGCCCTTTCCCGACTTACTCGGCCGTCGCCGGACAGACCACGCGGAAGCCGATGAAGTTCTTCTGCAAGTCGTCCGGATTCGCAAGATTGATTCCCCAACGCGAACTCAGGCGACAGACATAGGCGTTGTCACACCAGCTCCCGCCGCGCACAGTGGCGTAGCCGTTGTCCGCAATCGCCGCGCCCGTCGCATTGTCGAGGTTGTTGTCCACATAGCCGCCCAGGCACCACTCCCAGACGTTCCCGGCCATGTCATAGAGACCCCAATGGTTCTTCCCATAAGACCCGACAATCGCCGTCCCGTTTTCAGCCGTGCAGTCCTGCGCGGGCGCCGCGTCCGCCACATAGCCGCCGTTCCGCATGTAGCGCCCCGGCAGGTTCGCGTCCGGCGCCTGATCCATCCCGGCGGAGACGAGAACCGGAAGACCGTTGCCCCAGCGTCCATCGGCGTCTCCCGCCCGCGCCGCGAACTCCCACTGCGCTTCCGTCGGCAGGTCAAACGCGAGACCCGTGCGCGTCCGAATCATGCCAAGGTAGGATGTCGCGGCCGGATCGTTCGGATAGTCATGCTCCGAGGCATTCCAGTTGCCCGCCGCCTTGCGAACCATGTAGTAGCTCACGCGCTCGATCGGACGCATGGCATAGTCCTGCACGTTGTTGAAGTACGCACAACGGAAGTTGCCGTTGTCGTTGTCCTTTTCCGGAATCTCCCACTGGCGCTGCGTGAT
>ONTV01000210.1 GCA_900320855.1 uncultured Lentisphaerota bacterium | reverse complement strand
CGCGGCGCCGCGCGACGCCGTCCTGGCGAAGGGGTTCACCATCGACCTGAAGGTCGACCTCGGCGCGGTTGCGGGGGACGAGGCGCTGTACGAGGCGGGGCCCGTGCGGCTCGTCCTCCGCATGGCGGGGACTGACCCGGCGCTGGCCGGATACGATCGCGCGGCGGGGAACTACCTCAATTTCCCGCTGGCGGGCGGCGCCTGCCCCGTCCTCGAGGCGACCGTCTGCGCGAAGGCGGGGCGCGTGGGCATTCCGCTGGGCGCCTTGGAGAGGGCGGAGGGCCTCCACGACGTCACGCTCGACCTCTCGCCCGTCAGGTGGGCGATTGCCGTCGACGGGCGGCACGTGGACGAGGACTTCCCGATCCCCGCCTGTCCCGTCATCTGGCCGGAGGGCGCGCGGGAGCGCGTCCTCTCCCCGCGCGTCCGGGCGGCCGCCTTTGCCTCGCCCGCGCGGAAGGGCGCGGCCTCCGACCGGCGCGCGCCGCGCCCGGTCACACGCCCGATCCAGTACTGGACGCCCGACGGGCACAACGAGTGGGTCGGCGACGTGGCGCCCGCCTTTCTGGACGGGAGGCTCCACGTCTTCTACCTCATTGACCGCCGCCACCACGGGTCGGGCTGCGGAACGGGGCGCCACCAGTTCGCCCATCTCGTCAGCGAAGACCTCGTCCGCTGGACGGAGCTGCCGCACGCCGTGCCCATCCGCGAGACATGGCAGACCGTCGGCACGGGCACGCCCTTCCTGAAGGACGGCGCGCTCGCGATCTCCTTCGGCTGGCACACGTCGCGCTTCCCGGAGGTCGCCGGCCGGCACCCGACCGGCGGCACCTACGCCGTCAGCGCGGACGGCGTCCACTTCGCCAACTCGGGCGAGATGATCTCCGGCTCGCAGAACCCTAGCGTCTACAACCGCCCAAAGGGCGGGTACGAGCTCGTCGGGGGCTACGACAGGGCCGTTGGCATCTTCCGCTCGAAGGACCTGAAGACGTGGGAGCTCTTCGACGCGCAGTTGCCGTTCCGGGGGGACTGCCCCTCGCTGTTCGACTGGCACGGGCACCGCTACCTCCTGCAGGGCTTCGCGAACATGGCCTACAGCCCCGACGGGACGCCGGGGTCGTTCGTGGACTGGACGAAGGAGCCGGACAGGCTCTACGAGGGGCTGAGCGTCCCGATGGTGACGGCGTGGAAGGGCGATCGGCGGCTCTACGTCGGGTGGCTCAACCACCTCTTCGGCTGGGGCGGGTGGCTCGTCTTCCGCGAAGTCGTCGCCTACCCCGACGGCCGCCTTGGGCTCAAGTGGGTGCCGGAGATCGCGCCGCCCGTTCCGCCGCGCACGTACCGCGTCGCGCGCGGCGCGCGCTTCGTCCGCCGGTTCCGTCCGCAGGGGAAGGGCCCCGCGCTCGTCCTCGACGTCGACCCGGCGGCGCGCACGGCGTCCTTCGCTGACGACGTGCCCGACGCGAAGTTCGACGCGCCGAACGCTGCGCAGAACGTGCGCATCGGCGGCGTGCGCGGGCTTGACGCGGACTACGCCGTGCGGGTCGTCGTCCACTACGACGCGAAGTCGAATGCGACGATCTTCGACGCCGAGGTCGCGGGGCAGCGCACGCTCATCTGCCGCCGGGAAGGGCGGTTTACGGAATAGACGGGAGAAGACGACATGACGAAGCGATTCAAGGCGACGATCATCCAGGGACACCGCGTGGCGTCCGGGCTCAACGGCAACCCCGCCTTTCCGGGCGGGACGCTGCGGATGCAGGCGCCGTTCTTCAAGGCGCGGGGCCTGGACCTCGTGCCGTACTACCCCGGCACGCTCAACGTCTCCATCGCGCCGTGCCGGTACAGGGTCGTCCATGCGCCGTGGACGTTCCCGCTCGTCAAGTGGCATCCCGTCGACCCGGCGGAGACGTTCTCGTTCTTCCACGTCTGGCGCGTCCTGCCGGACGGTGGCCGGGTCGCGGGCAAGCCGAAGCACTTCCAGCCCGACGACATGCTGGAGCTTCTGTTCCCGAAGATGGACGACGTCGCCTACGGCACGGAGCTGACGCTTGAGGTGGACGACGGCGAGATCGAGATCCGGGAGGCGTGACATGACGAAGGCGCGCATTTGGTTCCTGGCCGTCACGGCGGCGCTGGGCGGTTTCCTCTTCGGTTTCGACACGATTGTCATCAATGGGGCGGAACAGGACATCCAGGCCCTGTGGAACCTTTCGGGGACGGTCCACGGCTGGGTCGTCAGCTCTGCGCTGTGGGGGACAGTCCTCGGCTCGCTCGGCGGTGGGTGGGTGAGCGACCGCTGGGGGCGGAAACGCACGCTCGTCGCCGTCGGCGTCCTCTTCTTCGTCTCGGCGGTGTGGAGCGCGTGTGCGACGGGGCCGTGGACGCTGATCGCCGCGCGCTTCGTCGGCGGACTCGGCGTGGGCGTCTCGACGATCGCGGCGCCGGTCTACATCGCGGAAATCGCGCCCGCCGCGTCGCGGGGACGGATGACGGCCCTCTTCCAGTTCAACATCGTCTTCGGCGTGCTGGCCTCGCTCGCCTCCAACCTCGCGCTGAAGGGCGTCGGGCCGAACGCCTGGCGGTGGATGCTGGGCGTGGAGGCCGTGCCGGCGCTCGCCTTCCCCGTCGCGGCCGAGTCGGTCCCGGCGTGGGCGATCTTCGCCTTCTTCGGGACGATGATGGTCTTCCACTTCGCCTGGGCGTACCTGTTCGTCCCGGAGACGAAGGGGACTCGCCTCGCGTTAGGCCACAACAACAATCTCATTCCACAACAACAAGCAACAGCAAGGGAGAACGCAACGATGAAGCAAACGAAACGAACGCAAGTCCTGATTGCCGTGCTCGGCGTGGCGGCGGCGGGGATCTCTGTCGGAGGCGAGCCGGAGAGGGCCGCCCTGGAACGTGTGCCAAGCCGAACGGTTGCGGCCTACACGAGCGCGTCCAAGACGCTGATGGCGGCGCGTGGATGGGCGGTGTCCTGCACGAACGAACGCCGCGTTCGGTTCGTTGCGCGCGGCGGCATCTTCGTCATTCGCTAAAGGGAAAGGAGAATGTACGCATGAAGAGTCCGTTGTTTGTGTTGTCCGCAGCGTTGCTTGTCTCCGGTGCGTCCGGCGCGGCGACGTTTGCCG
>ONTV01000128.1 GCA_900320855.1 uncultured Lentisphaerota bacterium | reverse complement strand
GGACGCGGCTCTCGGACTACGCCGTGACCGAGGCCTGGGGGACGCTGACCGTGCTGGCGAGCGCGGACGAGATCACGGTGACGGCGGACTCGGCGACGTGGGCCTACGACGGCACGGCGCACCGCCTGCCGTCCTACACGGCGGAGAACGCCGACAAGCTGCAGCCCGGCGACGCGCTGGACGTCGCGTTCGCGCCGGAGAGCGTCGTCCTCACGCCGGAGGACGGCCCGGACGGCGACGGCGTGGTGTCGAACGCGATCGCGTCCGTGCGCGTCCTGCGCCACGGCACGGAGGACGTGACGCGGAACTACTCGCTCGCGTGGTACCCCGGCGTCCTGCGCGTCACGAAGGCGCGGATGACGTTCGACGGCGCGGGCTCGGCCGATCCGTCCGGATTCTCGACGGCGGCGACCTACGACGGCGCGGGGCACACGGCGGCGGTCGTGCCGCCGAGCCTGCTGACGGCGCCCGTCACGGTGCGGTATGGCATTGCGGCCGATGACATCGCGTCGGACGTCGCGCCGGCGTTCACGAACGCGGGCGTCCACACGGTCTTCTACGCGCTTGACGCGCGCCACTATGAGACGTACTTCGGGACGGCGACCGTCACGATCGCGCCGCGTCCGGTGACGCTCGTCTCGGACGGGGCGGAGAAGGTCTACGACGGCACGCCGCTCCGCTGCGACGCGGTGCGCGTGAAGGACGGCTCGCTCGGCTTCGTGGACGGCGAGGGCTTCGCTGCGACGTGTTCGGGCGCGCTCACGGACGTGGGGGCGATGGAGAACCTCTTCGACTACGCGCTGACGGGCGGGGCGAAGGCCGACAACTACGCGGTCACGAAGGAGTACGGGTGGCTGCGCGTCACGCCCGCGACGCTTGACCCCGGCGCGGTGTTCGGCGGCGGCGAGACGGACGCGGACGGCGGCCCGCTCTGCGCCCGCGTCTACAACGGCGCGCCCCAGCCGTTCGCGCCCGCGCCGGACTTCGGCGAGCCGTACCGTCTCTTCTACGCGCTCGTGCCGGGCGACGAGAGCGCCTATTCCGAGACGGCCCCGACGCGCACGCACGTCGCCGAGGGCGACCTCGCGGTCTACTTCAAGTTCCTGTCGCCCAACTACGCCCCCTATTACGGGAAGGGCACGCTGCGCATCGTGCCGAAAGTGCTGACAGAGGAGATGTGCGTCGCGGACGAGGACGCGGCGTGGTTCTTCGACGGGACGGAGAAGAGGCCCGCCGTGACGGTCGTGGACGGCGACCCGAACATCGCGACGGCGGACGACTACACACTCACCTACTCGGGGCGGACGGGCGCGGGGCTCTTCCCCGTGACCGTCACGGGCGCGAACGACTACTGCGGCGTCGTCACGAAGGAGTTCGCGATCCTGAAGCGCCCCGTCGCGCCGCCGGTGATCGGCGATCTCTCTTACAACGGAAAGGTGCGCAAGCCGACAATCCCGCAAGATCCCCGCTGGACCGTGATCGCCAACCCGGGCGGAATTGACGCGGGGTCCTACACGAACATCGTCCTGCGGCTTGCGAATCCGGAAGACTACCGATGGAAGGGGCAGAATGCGGACGAGACGGACTGGGTCGGATCCTTTACGGTTCGCCGCGCGGGGAACGGTTGGACGATAGCCCCGGGCATTGCGGACTGGACGGAGGGCGAGGCCCCCTCCGAGCCGAAAATCGGAAAGCCGCGCAATGGCACGGTGACGGAAATCCTCTACCGTGCGCGCGGCGCGGCGATTGAGACGGCGGCGACGAACCGTCCGACGCGGGCGGGACTGTACACGGTGCGCTTTGCCGTCGCCGAGACGAAGAACTATCTGGGGACCTTCCGTGACGTCGACTTCGAGATTCGCCGCGCGGACGGCGGAACGGCGACGGCCACGACGCCCGTTCCCGTTCCCTA
The DNA here is from genome assembly GCA_900320855.1 of uncultured Lentisphaerota bacterium. Taxonomy (GTDB): domain Bacteria; phylum Verrucomicrobiota; class Kiritimatiellia; order RFP12; family UBA1067; genus UBA1067. The sequence continues at coordinate 4,032 of ONTV01000128.1, read as the reverse complement.
CGACTGGCTTGCCCCGCATCTCGCCGCATTCGGCGGCGACTACGAGGCGGCGGCGCACGCGACGGGCGCGAACGGCGTCGCGCTCTGGGAGTCGTACGTCGCGGGGCTCGACCCGGCGGACGCGTCGAGCCAGTTCACGGCGAAGATCGCGATGGGCGCGGACGGCAGGCCCGTCGTCACGTGGTCGCCTGACCTGCGCACGGCCGATCCGCCGCGCGCCTACACGGTCTACGGCAAGCCGACGCTCGGCGCGGCGGCGTGGGCACCGGTCACGGACACGAACCGCGCGGCGATGCGTTTCTTCAGGGTCGAGGTGGAGATCAGGTGATGGACGGCGCTTCGTTTCCAAGGTTTCGCCTCAGAGGGGGGCAAGGAGGGCGCAGAGAGCCTTTGCGCCCGCTTTTTTCTGCGGTAACAAACAGAGGTGACAAAAAAGGAAAACAGAAATGATACGACCAACAAGACTGAAAATCAAGCAGGCCGTGTGCGCGCTGTGCGCGTGCGCGGGCCTGACTGCGTCCGCCGCGACGATTGGCTACGTGGCGGACGGGACGACGGGCCCATACTGCAACCGTGGCTACGGCATTGATGTGAACGTCTCCGTGCCGTCGGCCGGGTACACGGTCGAGTACGCGGAGAGCGAGACAGGGCCGTGGTCGGCGGGACCCGTCATGTATACGGACGTCTGCACGGCGAAGCCGGTGTGGTTCCGCATCTCCGCGCCTGGGTATGATACGGTCACGGACAAGGCATCCGTCACGATCGTTCCGAAAACCCTGACGGAAGATTATGTCTGGGTGGAGCAGGACGAGGAGTACGTCTACGACGGCACGGCGAAGCGCCCGACTCCGAAGGCGGAGGACACGGCGGCCCTGATCACGGAGGACGACTACGACGTGGCCTACGAGGACAACGTGAACGCGGGCACGGCGCGGGCGGTCTTCACGGGCAAGCGCAACTACACAGGCACGGTAGAGGTCGAGTTCGAGATCGCGAAGGCGCACAACGAATGGACGACGGTCCCGGCGGTCGCGGACTGGACGTACGGGCGGACGGCGAGCGAGCCCGTCTCGGCGGCGAAGTCCGGCGTCGCGACGGTGGTCTGGTCGTCCGGCGCGAAGCCGACGCTGCCGGGGAACTACACGGCGACCTTCACGGTTCCCGAGTCGCAGAACTACAAGGAACTCACGGCGACGGTGCCATTCACGATCCATGCCGCGACAATCCTCTACGCGGCGGACGGCAACGCGGGCACGTACTGCAACCGGGGTTTCGGCATCGAGGTGAACATCTCGGTGCCGTCGACCGGCTACATGGTGTCGTACGCGGGAAGCGAGGAAGGCCCGTGGTCGGCGCAGCCCGTCGCCTACACGAACGCCTGCACGGCGCGGCCCGTCTGGTTCAGGATTGAGGCGGAGGGGTATTCGACCGTGACGGATTCGCGTCCCGTGACGATTCAGCCGAGGGACATCGCGGAGGCTGCGGTGTGGGCGGAGCAGGACGAGGAGTACGTCTACGACGGCACGGCGAAGCGTCCGACTCCGAAGGCGGAGGACACTTCGGCTCTGATCACGGAGGACGACTACGACGTGGCCTACGAGGACAACGTGAACGCGGGCACGGCGCGGATGGTCTTCACGGGCAAGCGCAACTACACGGGAACCGCCGTTTACGAGTTCGATATCCTGAAGCGCCACCTCACGCTCACGTCGGGTGACGGCTCGTGGGCGCATGACGGCACGGCGCATGCGGAAACGACGGTGACGGTCGGCGGCGACGGCTTCGCTCCCGGCGAGGGCGCGACCTACGGCAACTTCGCGACGCTCGAGGATGCGGACAGCGTCCCCAACTCGTTCGACTACACGCTGAATGTGGGTACATTGGCGGGCAACTACGAGATCACGAAGGTCTACGGCACGCTCACGGTCACGCCGCCGCCGGTGACGGTCCACGAGGAGTCGGACGCGGAGACGATCTTCAAGTGGGAGGTGACGGGTGCGGAGACAGCGAAGGTCGTTGGCTTCAAGGACCCGAACCAGCGGATTGCGGACATGGTCATTCCCGACAAGATCGAGGGGCGCTTCATCACGGCGATCGGCGACGGCGCGTTCGCGAACTCGGCGAGCGGCATGGCGGCGCTGACGCTTCCGCTGTTCTGCACGGAGATCGGCGACAGGGCGTTCTACAACGTCAGGTCGCTCACTTCGATCACGTTCACGGACGTCCGCAAGTGGGACGCCCCCGGGACGCCCGCCACGCTGTCGATCGGCAGCTATGCGTTCTCGTCCTGCCTCGGGCTGCGGGAACTGACGATTGGCGAATCCGTGGGGAGGATCGACGACTACGCCTTCCTCAGCTGCCGCAAGCTGGCGAAGATCATGATCCTCGGGAAGCCGTCCGTTGGCAGGCAGGTGTTCCGCTCGGCTGGAATGGACGCCACGCCGCAGGGAGTGGAAGTCCTCATCGACCCGGCGCTCGCGTCCGACACGGACTACATGGCGGCGCTGAAGGGCGGCATATCGTCCGTGACGGTCAAGGACGATCCGATCGTCTCGTCGCTGAAGACGCAGTCGGTCAGCCTCGAACCCGGACACGTGACGATGACGCTCTCCGTCCGCAAGGCCTCCAGCTGGGGCGCGGTGGACCCGGCCTCAGTGAAGGTCAGGTACTGGGCGTCCCTCTCGGAGCCGGCGGAGACCCTCTCGCCGACGGCGGCGACGGACAACGGCGACGGGACCATCACGGTCGAGATCGCGATCCCTGAAGGGGACAGCGGCTTCCTCCAGGCGGTGATGGAGTAGGTCCCCGGTTTCAGGTTTTACGATGATGGATCATCAAATGACCAAATGGCTAAACGCAATCGTAAATCGTAAATCATAAATTGGTTTCAGGAGATTGGATATGATGAAGAAGATTTGGCTGATGGCGGCTGGGATGGCTTCGCTCGCGGCGCTTGCGGACGCGAACCCCTGGCAGATCTCGGCAGGGCCGGCCTGGCGCTCGCGCGTCAAGGGCTCGGTCTCGGGCACGACGCAGTCCGGATACGACAAGCCGGATCCGTCCACGAAGACGAGCTTCGGCGCCGGCGACGTGGAGGTCGTGCAGGATCCGGACTATCCGACAGATCCGGCGATGCAGAAGTACGCCTACACGCGCACGCAATCGACGACGGTGACGGGCGGGTCCGACACGGACAGTCCGCTCGGGTTCAAGGCCGCGCTGTCGCGCGACGTCTTCGCGGCGGGGCACTTCACATTCGGACTCGCCGCGACGTTCGCCGCCTACTGGAAGATGGAGGCGGAGATATCCGGGCTGACCCTCCGCCGGAAGGATCTCTATTACTTCAGCGGCGGCCCGATACCGCCGGATCCGGTCACACCGCCGTTCCTGCCGGAGCCGATACCGGTCAGCGAAACGCTGCCGAGCGAGGCAGTCGGGGTCGCGGCGCGGCTTCGGAGCGACCTCTACCAGGTCGGCCTTGGCCCGCAGGCTTCGTGGCGGGCCTGCGGGTGGTTGGAGGCCTACGGGCGCATTCAGGCGCTCTGCAACATCGCGTCGCTCGACTTCGACGCGGGCGCGGCGAGCGCGTCGGACACGAAGTGCCTGTTCGGCGTCAGCGGCACGGTCGGCCTGGCGGCCTTTCTCACGGAGAACATCGGACTCTTTGCGGAAGTGGGCTACGAGTGGATCGACAAGGCCGATACGGGACTTGGGCAGACGGATGCGGAGCTCGACTTCTCGTCGTTCGTCGTCTCCGCCGGGGTGGTCTACAGTTTCTGACCGCCGCCGCTTCGCAGAACCCTGCGTGACAAAGCCGAAAGGAATGGCGTCGCGCGGAGGGGCGGGAAGTGGCGCGAGCGACGAGACCGAGCGAATAGCTTCCCGCTCCGATGCGCGAGTTGTCGGGCCGACGGGCCAAATCGCGTGCCGTCGGCGAAGCTAAACGCAAATGTGCGGCGCTAAACGCAGGTTGTAGATAACTTCCCGCTGGGAGTGTTGCGCGAGCCGTTCCGATGCTGGCTGTGTGCATGC
>ONTV01000202.1 GCA_900320855.1 uncultured Lentisphaerota bacterium | reverse complement strand
TGTCGGGCGAATGGCGGCGGCATCCAGGTCGGCGGCAACAACGGCGCGCGCAAGCCGCTGCCGGCGGAATCGCACTACGACATCTCGATCACCGGCAACGAGGTGGATGGCGAAGGGATCGTCCTGGAGGGCTGCACGGGCGGCGAGGTGCGGCGCAACGGCGAGGCGAAGGTCACGATCCGCAATTGCGCGGGCGTGGCGCAGGACTGAAAGGGGGAAACATGATGACGAGACTTTTCACGTTGGTCGGCCTGGCGCTGGCGGCTTGCGCCGCCTGTGCGGCCGAGACGAATGACTGGGAGAACCTCCAGGTCAACTCCATCAACCGCCTGCCGGCGCGCACGTACGCGATGCCGCTCGCAAGCGAGGCGGCCGCGCTCACGGACGCCCTTGAGCCCGAGACGCCGTACAGGAAGAGCCTCAACGGCGACTGGAAGCTCTCGTGGGCGGGCAGCCCCGACCTCCGCGTGAAGGACTTCTGGAAGGCGGACTTCGACGATTCGGGCTGGTTCACGATCGACGTGCCGAGCTGCGTCGAGATGCGCGGCTTCGGCGCGCCCGGCTACACGAACGTCCGCTATCCCCACGCCTGGGACCCGAAGCGCGACGTCGCCGCGCCGACGATCCGCGACCGCGACACGGACGCGCGCGACTACAACCCCGTCTCGTCCTACCGCACGACGTTCACCGTGCCGGCGGACTGGGCGGGCCGCGACGTCATCCTGCGTTTCGACGGCGTGTACTCGGCCTACTACGTGTGGGTGAACGGCCACAGGGTCGGCTACGCCGAGGACTCGAAGCTCCCCTCCGAGTTCGACATCACCCCCTACCTCAGGGACGGCGCGAACCTCCTCGCCGTTGAGGTCTACCGCTGGTGCGACGGCAGCTTCCTCGAGGACCAGGACATGTTCCGCTTCTCCGGCATCTTCCGCGACGTCACGCTCTGGGCGAAGCCGAAGGACGGCATCTGGGACTTCGCCGTGCGGACGGCGCTGACGAACGGTTACAGGGACGCGACGCTGTCCGTCGAAGGCATCGACGGCGCGTGGGCGGCGACGCTCTACGACGCGGCGCGAACCCCCGTCGCCCGCCTCACGGACACCGCGAACACGGCAGAGATCCCGGACGTCCGCCTCTGGTCGGCCGAAGACCCCTGCCTCTACACGCTCGTCATCCGGAAGGGCGACGACATCCGCGCGAAGAAGGTCGGCTTCAAGGAGCAGAGGATCGTCGGCAGCCGCTTCCTCGTCAACGGCCAGCCGGTCAAGTTCAAGGGCGTGAACCGCCACGAGACGAACCCCGACAACGGGCGCACCGTCTCGATGGACGACATGATGAAGGACATCACGCTCTTCAAGCGCCACAACATCGACACCGTGCGCACCTCGCACTACCCGAACGACCACCGCTGGTACGACCTCTGCGACCGCTACGGCATCTACGTGGTCGCCGAGGCGAACGTCGAGGGGCACGAGCCGGGCTACGGCGAGAACGGCCTCGGCCGCCATCCCGAGTGGGATCATTCGATCGTCGAGCGCAACGCGCGCCACGCCGTCTTCTACCGCAACAACCCGTCCGTCACAATGTGGTCGCTGGGCAACGAGACGGGGCACGGCGACTGCTTCCGCCACGCGATCGCCGCCGTGAAGGGGCTTGACCCGACGCGGCCCGTCCACTTTGAGCATGGCAACGCCGACGCGGACGTCGACTCGACGATGTATCCGCCCGTCACGTGGCTGGAGGAGCGCGGCGAGATGAGCGAAGGGCGCTTCCGGAAGCCGGAGAAGTCGTCCGGCGACTGGTGCGGCATGCGGATGTTCCACTCGCCCGGCAAGCCGGCGTTCATGTGTGAGTACGCGCACGCGATGGGCAACGCCATCGGCAACCTCCGGGAATACTGGGACGTCATCTACCGCTATCCGGCCCTTACGGGCGGCTGCATCTGGGACTGGGTCGACCAGGCGGTCTGGAAGTACACCGATCGCATCGACCCGAAGACGGGCGCGCGCGAACGCTACCTCGCCTACGGCGGCGACTTCGACGAGCAGCCGAACGACGGGCCGTTCTGCGACAACGGCGTGGTCGATCCGCTCCGCAACGTCACGGCGAAGCTCGTGGAGGTCGCGCACGTCCACCGCAACCTCGTCGTCACGCGTGCCGAAGGCGTCAGCGAGGCGGCGGACGCCCCCGTCTTCGAGCTGGAGAACCGGTTCCTCTTCACGCGGGCGGACGCCTACGCCGCGTCGTGGGAGCTCGTCGAGGACGGCGCCGTCACGAAGTCCGGCGCATTCGAGACGCCAGCCGCCGAGCCGCTGAAACGCTGCCGCTTCACCGTGCCCAGCCTCGCCGAGGCGCTGACCGCCGCGAGGCCCAAGGCGGAGCTTCTCGTCAACTTCGCGTTCACGACGAGGAAGGCGACGCCGCTCGTGCCGCAGGGCTGGGCCGTCGCGCGCGACCAGGTCGCGCTCGGCGCGGGCTGGAACTTCGCGCAGGCCGCGAAGGGCCCTGCCGCCGCGTCGGCGGGTACGGGTT
>ONTV01000193.1 GCA_900320855.1 uncultured Lentisphaerota bacterium | reverse complement strand
GGGACGGGGCGCGCCCGTCGATTTGGTATAATACGCGCCCATGAAGACACGGCAGTTCTGGTATCCGCTTCCCGCCCGGCTCATCGCACAGCATCCCGCCGAGCGCCGGGGGACGGAGAAGATGATGGTTCTCCACCGCGACACGGGCGTCATCGAGCATCGCCACATCGCGGACATCGTCGACTACCTCACGCCGAACGACCTCCTCGTCGTCAACGACACGAAGGTCTTTCCCGCGCGCCTCCTGGGCGAATGGCCCGACACCCACGGCGCCGTCGAGGTGCTGATGGTCAACGCCGCGCCGATGGACGCGGACGACGAGCGCCCCTCGATGACGGCGGCTCAGGACTCCCTGCGCTGGAACGTGATCGTCGGCTCGGGCCGGAAGTGCCGCGCCGGGCAGGTCGCGTCGTTCGGCCCGCACGGCGAACTGACCGCAACGCTCCTCAAACCCCTCTCCGGCCTCGGCATGTGGCAGGTCGAGTTCGCGTGCGCGCGTCCGCTCATGGATCTTCTCGACGAGTTCGGCCATACGCCCGTGCCGCCCTACGTGAAGCGCGAAGGCACGGCGGAGGAGGAAAGGGAAGACCGCGAGCGCTACCAGACGATCTACGCGCGCGAGGTCGGCTCCGTCGCCGCGCCGACGGCGGGGCTCCACTTCACGCCGGAGATCTTCGCCGCGCTCGACGCGAAGGGCGTGCAGCGCGTCGCCGTCACGCTGCACGTCGGGCCGGGCACGTTCCGTCCCGTCAAGGCGGACGACATCGAGGACCACCAGATGGACTTCGAGGCGTTCACCGTGCCGCCCGAGACGGCGGCGGCGATCAACGCCTGCAAGGCGCGCGGCGGGCGCGTCATCTGCGTCGGCTCGACGACGGTGCGCACGCTGGAAACCGTCGCCGCCGAGCAAAGCGATTCATCCGCCGTTCAACCTTCAACCTTCAACCTCCAACCTGGTTCCGGCGCATCCAACATCTTCATCTATCCGCCGTACCGGTTCCGCGTCTGCGACTGCATGCTGACGAACTTCCATCTGCCGCAGTCGACGCTTCTCATGATGGTCTCGGCCCTCGCGGGGCGCGAGCGCATCCTCTGCGCCTACGCGCTCGCCGTGCGGGCGAACTACATGTTCTTCTCCTACGGCGATTGCATGCTGATCGTCTGATTTGGTATAATTGCCAAAAGTTATGGCACTTTTCGTTCCCAAAGACCGCCGTTCGCTCTTTCGGCAGTTCCTCGGCGGCATGTACGACGCCGTGGTCATCACCGATCCGAATGGCCATATCCTCGAGATCAACCCGCGCACGGTCGAGTACTTCGGCCGCGAGCCGGACGAGGTTCTCGACGAGCCGATCTCCCTTTACATCCCGGGCCTCAAGTCCGACGTCGTCGCGCGCATCCGCAAGGGGCTGGAGGGCGACCACCACGTCGTCATCGACGCGAACGGCGTCGCGAAGGACGGGCGGCGCATCGCCTGCGAAGTCGCCGTCTCCTGCATTGATCTCATGAACCCCGGCGACCTCATCTTCACGATCCGCAACGTCGAGCGCCGCCGCGCGTACATGAACATGTTCCGCGCCAAGGCGAACGCCTTCGAGATCGCGCAGACGGCGCTCTTCGCCTGTGCGGAGAACGGGGCGATCACCGAGGCGAACGCGGCGTTCTGCGCGCTCTTCGGCCTGGCGGACGTCGCGGAGGCGCGGCGGCACGTCTTTGCGGACTTCATGGGCGACGCGCCGCTGCCGGCGAATTTCCAGAAGGCGCTCGCGGGCGAAAGGACGGTGACGGGCCTTGTCGCCGAGGGCGACGGCGACGACCAGGAGGAGCTCGAGATCGTCCTCGCGCCGAATGGCCACGGCCGCCGCGTCGTCGGCGTCGTCGGCAGCATCCAGAAGGTTTCGTGACATGAGACGCGCGCCCCAACATGCGGCCGGACTCGCCGCGCTGACGGTCAACAAGCCCGACCCGAAGATCCTCCAGGACTTTCTCGCGCAGAAGTTCGCGCTCTCGCGCCGTGCGGCCAAGGCGGCGATTGACGGGCGGAACGTCTGGGTGAACCGCAAGTGCGTCTGGATCGCGCGCTACGCGCTTCAGACGGGCGACCTCGTCGAGATTCCGACGGTCGTCGTCAAGGGCGCGCAGCGGCAGGGGGCGACAGCCGACCGCGCGGGCGGCGCGACGGCCCGTCCGTCTGCCGCGCCCGCCGCCCGCCGCCATGTCCGCGTCCTGTGGTCGGACGCGAACTACCTCGTCTGCGACAAGCCGGCGGGCCTCGTCAGCTGCGACGACCCGAAGAGCGCGGAGGCGATCCTGCGCGTGCAGGAGAACGTCCCGACGCTGGAGGCCGTCCACCGCCTCGACCGAGACACGACCGGCTGCCTCCTGTTCGCAAAGAGCCACGCGGCGTTCCTCGCGGCCGTCGAGGTGTTCAAGACGCACAAGGTGTCGAAGATCTACCATGCCATCGTCGTCGGCCGCTTCCCGTATGCCCACCAGGTCATCGACGCGCCGCTCGACGGCCAGCCCGCCGTCTCGCGCGTTGCGCGCGAAGGCGCGTCGGCGGACGCCTCGTTCCTGCGTGTCCGGATCGAGACGGGCCGCACGAACCAGATCCGGCGGCACCTGGCGTCCGTCCGCTTCCCGATCGTCGGCGACCGCGTCTTCGGCCTCAAGCGTGCGCGCGACGCGCGTCTCCTGCAGGTGCCGCGCCAGATGCTGCACGCCTCGACGCTGACCTTGCCGAATCCGCTCGACCTGCGCGCCGAGATCAAGGCCCACGCGCCGCTGCCGGCGGACTTCCGCGCGACGCTCCGCCTCTTCGGCATGGGCAAGTAGCTGGCGGGAAACTGGAAACGCTTTCAGGGGACGGGCACGGAACATGACGGCAGCCGACTTTTCGCTCGCGGGCAAGCGCATCCTCGTCACGGGGGCCTCCAGCGGCATCGGCCGGGCGACGGCGATCCTGGCGGCCGAGCTCGGCGCGCAGGTCGTCCTGACGGCGCGGCGGGCGGAGGAGCTGGAGGCGACGCGCCGCCAGTGCGCGGGCGGCGGCCATCTGGTTGTCTCCGGCGACGTGACCGATTCGGGCTTCCTCCGGGAGCTGCTGGCGCGGGGCGCGCCGCTGGACGGTCTGGCGCATGTCGCGGGCGTCTGTCCGATCGAGCCGATTTCCGGGTTTGACGGGAGGCGGGCGGAAGCCGCGCTGCGCGTCAATGCGCTGGCCTTTGCCGAGCTGATGAAGCATCTGTCGCGACCGCAGTTCCGGGCGAAGGCGTTCTCGGCGGTGGCCGTCTCCAGCGTGTCGGCCGTCGTCGGCTGGAGCGGCGGGGCCGTCTACTGCGCGGCCAAAGGCGCGCTGTCGGCGAGCGTGCGGGCGCTTGCGGCCGAGCTAGCGCCGCGCGGCGTTCGCGTCAACGCCGTCTGCCCGTCGAACGTCGAGACGCCGATGTTCGCGGCGGGGGCGGGGCGGTTCGGAGACCCGGCGGCGCTGTTGAAGCGCCAGCCGCTGGGGTTGGGCCGTCCGGAGCAGGTGGCGGCCCCGATCTGCTTCTTGCTGTCGGACGCAGCCTCGTTCATCACGGGCGTGAACCTGCCGGTTGACGGCGGCTACCTCGCGCAGTGAGACGTGTTTGCGGCGGTGGGGCGGGGTGTGGTATAATCTGCGGC
>ONTV01000127.1:7709-10713 GCA_900320855.1 uncultured Lentisphaerota bacterium | reverse complement strand
TTTCATGATGCGATAGTATACCATATTCGCGAAACGCAGACTCGACGTCCGCCGCCGCAGGGTGCGGTCTTGCCGACGGCGAATCTGAGTCCGCATGACAAAAGACAGGACTCCGTCATGGCTCGAACAGAGCCCAGTCCGCCGGCGGGACGGTGCGTCCGGCGTGTGCGAACGGCGCGGCGCCGTAGTTCGTCACGAGCGTCGTGCCGTCGCTCCACCCCGTGAGGAAGACGTCTGGCGCGAGCTCCTCGTGCCGGTCAATGAACAGGAACTGGAGACGGCTGACCCGCGAATAGATATTCCACCCGGCCCGGATCGCCGCAACGGACTTCGCCAGCTCCTCGTCCGTCGCGCAGCGCAAGTCGCTATCGCCCATCCAGTCCGTGCCGTCGTTCACGAACCGGGAATAGAAGTAGAAGTTCGGGCGTCCGCCGAACTCCAGCAGCTTCAGCAGCGAATGCCTGTCCTGCACCGTGGCGTTGACCGTCGTCGTGAACGGGTTGTTCACGATGATGCCGTTGTAGGCCATCTGCCAGATGGGCACGATGCGGTCGACCAGGCCCTTGCGCGCGGCGCGCGGATCGCCGAACGAGGCGTAGAGCACCGAGTCGAGCTCGCCCGCGAAATGGTCGATCGAGCCCTCGGAGGCGAAGCCGCCGAAGAACTTCCGGGCCTCGCGCGCGCTCTTCCCCCACCAGGCCGCCGATTCGTCCGCGTTGAGCGGATGTCGCGGGTCGTCGCACACCGGCGCGGGCAGGATCGTCACGACGTCGAAGTAGCCGAGCCCCTTGAATCCGAGGGCCGCCATACGCGGCATCTCGCGCGTCGACCAGAACTCCCAGGCGCGACGCGGACAGATCTGGAACTGCCGTCCGCCGCCCCAGAAGACGGGATGCGACTGCACGGGCTCGCCCTGGGCGTCCTTGATGAGATACTCGATGTCCCAGTTTTCCGCAATGCGGTAGGCGTCACGGAAATTGCCGTGCGGGACAATGAGATACCCCGCGTCGCGCGCCTCCCGAATACAGGCGCGCAGCCCGTCTTCGCCGCCCAGGGCCGGCTCCACGGGGAAGGCCTGCGGCCAGCGCCCGTCATGCCCACCGAGATTCCAGCCCACAAGGCAGAGCTCCGCCTTGCCGATGCCCTGCCGCTTCAGCTCGCGCACGATGTCCGCAACGCGCGCGAACGTGACGACCGTCTTGAGCTGTGGTTCGTTCTCCGGCACCTGCTCGGGCACGGGGCTCGGCACCGGCTTCCACGCCTGGCGGATGCGGATCTCCGGCGCCTCGACGGCATACTTCAGGACGGGGTTCTCCGCCGCGCGGACGGACAGGGGACGGACGGCGCCGCGCGCGAGCTGGTGCCGACGGTAAGCGCGCGCCATGCCGCCGTAGTTCGAGTCTTCCCCTTCCAGCGTGTGGAATTCGACAGAGAAGTCCTCGTGGGGCCGCACACACAACGCCCCGTCCAGCACGCAGCTCATGCGGTAGACGGAAGCCTTCGCCTCGACCTCGACCTTGAAGCCGTTTCGGAGACCCGTGACGATCGCAGCGAACGTCCGGCGCGGCGTCTTCATGCCGTAGAGGGACATCGTCGGAATCGCGCAGACGAACCGCCCCTCGTCCTCCCGGAACCTGCCGAGTTCGCCCGTCGGCACGACCCAGAAGCCGTCTTCGCCCTTGCGCGCCGTCGCGAAGTCAGGCGTAAGCGCGAGGCGAACCGCCCCCTTCGCGGCAATTTCGGCGCGAGGAAGGACGAACCTGACGGCGCCGTCCGCATCCGCGAGCGGACGCCGCTCCGTCTTGACCGATCCGTCAGGCATCGTCCAGGCAAGCTCCATTTCGGCCGCCGCCGTCGCGCCAGAGAGGAGCGCGGCCGCAGCCGCCCAAACGCAATATTTCACAGTCATCTTCATTTCCTTTCGCTTGCTGTCATTAAAAATCGTTTCAAGCAGTCACGCCAGACGCATATCCCTACCGCATGGGCGTGGGCGGCGCGGGCTCTCCGCTTTCGTTGCCCTTGGTCGGCGCGAGACGCTCCGTCCAGACGCGCGGCCCCGCGTCAACGCAGTGTTCGGGCGCCGTCATCGGGCCGCAACTCGCGTTCCCCAGCCCGCGCTCGGCGACATCCAGCGAAAAGCGGATCTCGCACCGACGCGGCATTGCCTGCCGCCGCCGCTCCTCCCCTTTCCGATGGCGCGCGAACTCAACGTCCTCCCAGGCCTGGCGGTGCGCCCGGAACGCGAACGGCGCAGATGCCGCGAAGCGGACGCCCCTGCCGTCGGAATCCGTGAGCTCGACCCAGCGCACGTCCGAGCGAACGCCGTTGTCCTGCGGTCGCACGTAGTCAACCGCAAGGCCGTCGACCGTCGACGCATAGACGCCGAGGAACGAGGCCGAGCAGCGGTCAGGATAGTTCTCGCCCGGCCCGCGGCCAAACCATCGCACCCGGTCCAGCAAGCCCGACAGCCGCCAGTCCGTCCCGAGGCGCGGCAGCGGCGGCAGCGCGCCGCGCGGCGTGAGCGCGTGCGAGACCGTCAGCGCGCCGTCCGCGCCGAGACGCCACCGGCGTTCGTGCAGCCAGCCGAGCCCCTTCGCCCCCTCCGCACGCACGACGGAGACGACCGACGAGCCGTCGCAGACGACTTTCACAGGGCGATAGGACATCTGTGTCAGGCCCGATTCGTAGAACGGCGCGCGGATGGACGCCCACGGGCCAAGCCCGACGTCGTTGTCCGTGAAGGCCCTCACCGCCGCGAGGCGAGGGCCCGCCGCCGCATTGCCGTCCAGGATCTCGACGCCGCCGAGCGAAAGGCGGCAGAGCGTTCCCGTCGCCTTGGCGACCGCCGCCGTCGACACGCCGCCGACAAGGACGAAGGCATCCGCCGTCTCGATGACCGCCCCCGGCGCGGACGGGACTTGCGCGAACCGGTCAGGACGTCCGGACTGGATAACCATCTCATCGCGCGCGACGACGAACCCCGCCGGCGTCCACGGCGTCGCCT
>ONTV01000127.1:0-7638 GCA_900320855.1 uncultured Lentisphaerota bacterium | reverse complement strand
GAAGCCGCCAGACGCGACCGCCTCGCCCTCACGACGCAGTTCCCAGGAGCCTGCGAGCACGTCGGCCGAGGTGAACGACCAGCGGTTCTCCAGCGTCGCGTCGCCCGAATTCGCGTCGTAGGCCACGAGCGCGACCGGCCGCATCACGTGCGCCGCCTCGGCGAGCTTCGGAGACGACGGGTCCCGCGCGGCGTTGACGAGCCCGTTCTGGCAGTAGGGCCCCGAATTCGGCCAGTCGTCCCAGTCGCCCCCGTAAGCCGTCTGGCCGTCTTTCAGGAGCGTCTGGTCGGCCCAGTCCCAGACGCAGCCGCCCGCGAGCGAGCCATAGGCGCGGAAGACCTCCCAGTAGCCGCCGAAATTGCCGAGCGCATTGCCCATCGCGTGCGCGTATTCGCAGAGGAGGAACGGCTTGCCCGGGGACTGCCACGGAAAACGGGCGGCCTCCGACAAAGCCGCGCGTCGGCCCTCGCCCATCTCGCCGCGCTCGCGGAGCGTCGCGACGGACATGTACATCGCGCCGTCGAGATCGGCCAGCCCGTTCCCCTGCTCATAGAAGACCGGGCGCGACGGGTCAGCCGCGCGCACGGCGGCAGCCGCCTTCGCGAAGCCGGGCCCGCCGCCCGACTCGTTGCCGAGCGACCACATCACGACGCACGGATGGTTCGCATAATTCGCGACCTGCCGCACGTTGCGCGCGACGATCGACGCCTCCCACTCCGGCCGCCAGCCGACGCCCTCGCCCTCATTCTGCCCGAGACCGTGCGCCTCGACGTTCGCCTCGGCGATCACGTAGAGCCCGTAGCAGTCGCACAGGCCGTACCAGCGCGGGTCGTTCGGATAGTGCGCCGTGCGGACGGCGTCGAAGTTCGCGCGCTTCATCAGGAGGATGTCCTCGAGCATTTCCTCCTCCGTCACCGACGCGCCGTGCCGAAGCGAGAACTCGTGCCGGTTGACGCCGTGGAACTTGACCGGGCGCCCATTGACGAGCAGACGCCCACCCTTTGTCTCGACCTGACGGAATCCCACGCGCGCCGTGCGGCGCTCCGCGCCGCTGTCGAGCGTCAGCGTGTAGAGGTAAGGGTCTTCCGCCGACCACGTCCGCGCGCCCGGCACGGAAAGGACGAATGCCGCGCGACGGTCGTCCTTCCGCACGACGACACGGCCGTCGGGCGCCGCGAGCGTCGCCGACACGGGCACGCTCGCCGTCACCGCGAGCGTCCAGTCGCGATACGCGGCGTCAGCGGCGCGCGGCGTCGCGCGGAAGTCGCGGATCGCGCCGGAGAGCGGCTCGGCGAACAGCGCCACGCGCCGTGTGATCCCCGACAGGCGGACCATGTCCTGGTCTTCGAGATAGCTGCCGTCGCACCACCGGAGCACGCGGACGCAAAGGAGGTTGTCCTCGAACTTGATGCACGCCGTGACGTCGAATTCGGACGGAAGCTTCGAGTCCTCGGCATAGCCGACATGGCGGCCGTTGACCCAGACGTCGAAAGCGGACGTGACACCCTCGAAACGCAAGACGATGCGCTGTCCGCGCCAGGACTCCGGCACGCGGAACGTCCGCCGATAGAGGGCGACGGAATTCTCCTCCGACTTGACGCGCGGCGGCGTCTTCGGGAACGTGTAGCCTCGGCTCACGTAGCGAGGCACGCCATAACCGGACAGCTCGACGCAGCTCGGCACGTCTATTTCCGACCAGGCCGAATCGTCGTAGTCCGTGCGAAAAAAGTCGCCTGGCGCGAGGGCGAGCGACCCCGCCCAGTCGAACGTCCAGGTGCCGTCTATCGAGAGGACGCGCTCGCCATCCGGGAGTGAGTCGCACCGGGCCGCCAGGCGGTTAAGTTCGTTCGTCGCGGGCGTCTCCCACGGCGTCGCCGCGAGAAGGACTGCGGACAGAGCGAAGGCGGCTGTCATCTGAAGTTCCTCAAGTAGAAGACGAGAGCCCAGTCCTGGTCATTGGCCAGCGGGTCGCGGAACTTGCCGGGCTTCCCGTCCACGCGGTCAGGATAGATGAAGGCGCAGTAGGCGCGCCCGTCGGGGTCGAAGAGCATGAGCAGCTGGCGCACGATCTCGTCCGCGCGGCGGCGGAACGAGCCGTCCCCCGTGACGTCGGCCCAACGGCGGAAGAAGTCCGCCATCGCCCCGTTCCAGTCCTGCGGACACGTGTCTCCCCACATGCGGCGCTTGCCAAACCAATAGCCGTCCCAGTGGTGGAGGGCCATGTCGTGCAGGTTCGCGCTCGGCTGGCGCGGCAGCATGGCGTCCGTCGCGGGCGCGATGCGGCGCGCCGTGTCGAGGTAGGCCGGTTCGCCCGTCAGCTCGTGCATGTCCAGGAGCTGGCAGAGGAAGCCCGCGACCTGCTCCGGGCAGATGCCGACTTCATGCATGACGAGCCCGGCCTCGGGATCGACATGCTTCGACAGGCGACTCCGGAAGATCTCCATCATCTCGTCCGCCTCCGCGCGCATCCCGGCGGCCCGCAGGGTCTCAACGAGGTCCTTGACGGGAAGGTCGACCAGCGTGTCAGGGAGGTTGATCCCGCCGCCCTTGAAGAGACGGCGCAAGGTCCCGTAGGCCCATTCGGCGTATTTCCGCTCGCCCGAGAGCCGGTGCATCTCCAGGTAGAGCGTCGCCGCCCACGGATAATTGTAGCTGCGGTTGCGCGACGGGCGGTTCACCTCCTGGTAAAGCGTGAAGTCCGGCTCCTGGAGGCGATGGCGCACGAAGTCCGCATAGCGCACGGCTGCGGGCAGGAACTCGTCCCGATGGCCGCGCTGAGCCATTTGGGCGAGGAAGATCCCCATGCAGTGGCGCTCGCCGCCCTCCGAGGTGTCGACGCGGCGGCGCTCCTTCGGCAGTTCCCAGTTGCGATACTGCCGCCCCGTCTCGTTGTCATAGGGCACGAGCGCGCCATACCAGGGCGAGCCCTCGTCGAGGACCTGCTGGTGCGCGACGATGAAGCGGGCGCGCGCGAGCAGCAGCGCCGGGATGTCGGGCAGTCCCAGGAACTCGGCCTTCGTCGTTTTGCCGTCTCCGCAGGGGATCGCGACCTCCTGCCGCCCGACCCGGTCGCACGTCCACGTGCGGCGCACAGTCCCGGTGGGCGTCACGAGCTCGTAGGGAATCGTCTCGCCGACGGACGCGCACCAGCGGTCTGCCCGCACATAGGAGCCGCCGCGCGCGACGAGCTGCGCAAAGAAGTCGTCCCAGCCGCCGTGGACGAACAGGCGCCAGCCGACGGCCATCGACTCGCCGGGCGCGAGCGTGGTGTCGCGCGGCGACAGGCAGAGGATGCCGCGCACATTGGAGAACCCCTTCTGCGGCGCGCGCTCCTTGACCTCGTAGGCGGCGAGCTCGCCTTCTGTCATCATCAGTCCCACATGCGGCGGCGCGCCGCCGATGCGCATCGCGGCGACCCAGCCCGCGCACCCGCCTGCCCAAACGTGCGCATGGCAGCGGCGCGTGAGCATCTCCACGCCGTCTTTCGGGTAGTTGTCGTTGAAGGAAGCGTTCACATCGATTTCGGAAAGGGAGATCGGGCGGTCGGACACATTCCGGAAGACGTAGCGCTCGAACACGTCGCCGCCGTCCAGGCGGCGGCTCCGATCAACCTTCAGCTGTCCGGGGAAGTCGCTCCACGCGCCCTTCTCGCCGTCCACCTTCACCGTGCCGAGGCCCCAGCCGAATTCGGGGCCGATCCACGGGAACTGCCGATTGTCCGCCGAATGGACCCAGTTCATAGCGGTCTGGTCGTTCGCGATCTCCAACCGCGTCATCGCGCCCGTCACGGGGTCTTCGCCGTAGACGAGCCCCTCGCGCACGGCCTCGTAGAGGATCGTCGCGTTGTCGGAGTCCCCCGCCACGTCGGCCGTGAAGCACAGCCGCCCGTCCGCCCGGCTCGTCGCCACCTCGCTCCGGCGCCGGCCGGCCGCGTCGAGCCGCCAGACGCGCCAAGCCCCTGGGCCGAGCGCCAGCGAGAGGCGCACCGCGCCGCGCTTCACGAGGTAGGGAAGCGAGCCCCAGTCCTCCAGGACGCGACTCTTCTCGCCCGACAGGACGATGCCCGTGTTCCGGAGCTGAGTCAGGTGCGTGACGAGCACGCGCGACGACTCGGCGAACGAACGACCGTCGCATGTCGTCGCCCAAACAATCGCGCCATCCTCCCCCGCATCGCCCGCAAGAGCCCCGGCCGTGAAGCGCCCTCGCCGCACGACGGCCCCGCATGTCCGCATCGCGGACAGCGTCCAAACCGCCTCCTTCAGGTCATTGCTGACGGACGCGCCGAAGCCGTCGCCGCGCAGGAAGAGCGCCGAAACGGCGCGCTCGGCCGCCAGCGCGAAGGGGTCGCGCGCCATGTCCCAGTAGTGGACCGGGTGCGCGGGCGCGTCCGGCGAACCGAACGGCTGGCCGACGATGCCGTGCGACCCCCAGCAGTAGTGCCAAAGGCCGTCCCAGCCGCGTTCGCAGGCGTAGGCCGCCTGCATGAGCCCGCCCGCACCACGCCAGCGACCGGGAGCGGACCAGCTCCATTCCGTGCAGAGGAACGGCTTGTCCGGGAAGCGCCCGGAGATGTCGCGCCGCGCATAGGAGAATGGGAACGACCACGGCCCCGCGTCGTTCATGCGGCTCGGCAGACGGAACTTCGCCGCGCCCACGTAGATGGGATGGTCGACGTAGCCGTGCGAGTCGACGAAGTCGCACTCCTCCGCGATGACCGGGAAGTAGGGTTCCTTGTAGGTCCAGCCGTTCAGGTCGGAGATGAGCGCCCGGCAGCCCAGCTCGTCGCGCAGGATGCCGCGCATGCGGCGGATGAACGCGCGATGGCGCTCCGCCGCGCGCTGTTCCCAACCGTTTTCGCGCGCCACGTGCTTGCGGTTGCCGACGTTGTCCTCGTTGATGAGCGTGACAAAGGCAAGCGCCGGCTCTTCGCAAAGCGTCCGGCCCGTCTCGGCGTTGCGGTGCGTCAGGAACGCCTTTGCCCAGGCGAGATAGTTCGCGAACGCCGTCTCGTCGCCGCAGACAATCGTCTCCTTGAAGCCGTGCAGGTCATAGCCCTTCACCTTGCGCGTGACGTAGAGGTCCGTCTGCAGGTAAAGGCCTTCCGCGATGCAGGCGGCGACGAAGGCGTCGAACCGGCGCATCTTCGCAGGGTCGAGCGAGAAGCCGTCCGCGCCGACGAGGTCCTGCTCGTGCTGGTGAATGCGCACGGCGTTCCAGCCGAGGCGTCGGAGCAGCCGCGCGAAGGCCCGCGCGTCATCCGCCGTCTTCGGCGTGACGGAGTCGAGGATCACGTTCGCGCCGAGAAAGCGCTGCGGCACGTTGGGCAGCCCCTCGAATTCGAAATGGTCGCCCCGGACGACGACGCGCCCGTGACGGCCGGCCGGGGCGTCGA
The DNA here is from genome assembly GCA_900320855.1 of uncultured Lentisphaerota bacterium. Taxonomy (GTDB): domain Bacteria; phylum Verrucomicrobiota; class Kiritimatiellia; order RFP12; family UBA1067; genus UBA1067. Next base: position 2,246 of record ONTV01000127.1, on the reverse strand, counting down.
TATTCGTCCAGGACGAGGCGTCGGCCGCCGTGCCGGGCTCGACCCACGGATTCGCCGCGAACGGCACCCAGTCGCAGGCGTCGCCCGCACGGCCGGTGGCGGCGGCCAACACGGTCGCCGCCGTCAAGATCAGATGTCTTGTCATCGCTCTCTCCATTGTCTGTTCGGCTGTCAGCGGATGATGAAAAGGGCGCCGGACTGGTAGACGAGCGTCGGGAGGACGGCGCCGCCCGCGTCGCGGAAGCCCGGATAGTAGGTAAAGGACACCTCGGCTGTCCGCTCCTCGCCCGACAGGCGCAGCGAGGCCGCCTCTCCTTCACGGACGATCCGACAAGGCGCCCCGCCCTGGTGGACGACGAGGACGCCCGTACCCGTGACGGAAAACGGCACGGTCACGCATCCACCCTTCCACGTCACCCCCGTTCAAGGCGACGCGGGCGCGTCCCTTGGCGTTCAGCGCGTCCGACAGCGTATCCGTCCAGTCGGCGGCAAAGGCTCCGATGCCGCGCGTCGCGACCTCATTCGTCGGTGAACCGTTCGGCACGCCGTCCGCCGTGCCGTCGAACGCCTCGAAGGCCAGGCAGTTCGAAAACGTCGTACCGTCCGCCCACTTGCACGTGGAGAGGTAGGCGCAGTTCGTCAGCGTGAGCGAATACTTCGCGGGCGTTTCCGGGTTCTCCTGCGAAGGGCCGAGGAACAGCGAGTCGCGGATGGTTCCGCTCTGGGGTCCGAACAGGCGCCCCTGCTCACCCTGCTTCTCGCCCCGGTTGTTCGGCCCGAACGTGCAGCCGACGACGGAATCCCAGTAATAGAAGAGGCGGAAGCTGCCCCAGCAGCCGTCGATGTACGTGTCGTGCAGCGCGAAATTCGAACGGCAGTCGAGGATCCGGCACCGCCGGTAGGTGCCGTTGAACACACCGCCGCCGCGCGGCGCGAAACAGTTCGTGATGACGCAGTTCTCGACGACGGTGTTGGCGCGGACGCAGTAGACGCCGCCGCCCTCGTACGCGGCGTCGTCCGTCGTGGCGTCGTTCTGCGTCGTACCATTCGCGAACGTGAAGCCATCGACCTGCACGGGATGCGTCGATTCGCAGGCAAGGCCACGCGCAGCCCCCACGCCGTCGACGACCGTCACGTCCGCGCCGTCCGTCGAAACGAGGCGAATGCCCTTGCCCGCCGGGATCGCCACACGGCTCGCGCAGCCGACCTCGCCGCCGCCTGTCTTGTAGACGCCCGGACGTACGCGGATGACCGCGCGGTCTTTCGCGGCGGTGACGGCTTCCTGGATCGTCTTGTAGGTCTCGTCTTTGCCGACGAACAGCTCCTCCGACGCCGCCGCGACGGCCAGTCGGCGGACGCCTGATTCGGGGACGGCGACCTCGACGGTCCCGTCGCGGCTTGGCCAGAACACCTCCGTCGCGTTCGTGACTGCGTAGACGATGCCGCCGGACACCAAGGGGACAAGACGGAACGTCGCGTTCGGCGTGTCCGCGTAGAAGCGGCTCAGCTTGAAGGACGCGGGAATCGGGCGCCCGTTGACGGCGAAGTCAGTGCAGCCGGACGACCCCGTCGCGTCGGAGGTCGTCACGTAGCCGCCGACGGGCTCAGCCGGGACGACGATCGCGCCACACGTCACCGAGCCATCCGCCGCCGCCGTCACGGGATTTCCGTCGAAGTCGATTTGGCGGTAGCCTTTCGGCACGCGTTCCTCCAGCCACGCGAAAAGCCCCGCGCCGACCGCTTTCGACGTCACGCGCGGACGGAAGTCGTCCGCGCAGGGCGCCATCAGCGTCTCGTAGTAAGCCTCCCGGATGCACGCGCTGGCGTACTTGTCGCTCGGCCCCGCGCTCACCACGCAGTTGGTTATGTAGGACTTGTAATTCGTATTGGCCGAAATCGCGACGCAATTGAGCGACGGGCCTTTCGCGCCGGCGAAATCGCCACAGCCGACGAAGAACGTACAGTTCACGGACGGCGCAGTGATGCTGTAGACGGGCGCCATGTCGAAGCCGTCGAACACGCAGAACCAGCACGGGACTTCCCGGACAGCCGCACCGGCGACCGAGACGGAACAGCCGATGAAGCGGCAGCGCACGGCCGCGCCGAAGGCCTCGTTTACGTCGCCCTTGGCGTTGTTTCCGACCCCAAGCGCCATGCCGCCGCCGGCACGCGCGACGCAGTTCGAGAATAGGCAGTCGACCGCATATCCCCTTGCCTTCGGGAGGACGAGAAGGCCCCCGCCGCGG
>ONTV01000095.1 GCA_900320855.1 uncultured Lentisphaerota bacterium | reverse complement strand
CTCTTCGGCGTGATCGTTCCGATGTACCTGGCCGAGTGCCTGGACGCCGACTCGCGCGGCAAGGGCACGGGCATGTTCCAGCTCCTTCTGACGATTGGCCTCGTGTTCGTCGCGGTCGTCGGCTTTGGCGTGACGTCCGTCGTCGGCGACGCCAAGCTGGCGGTTGATGCGGCGGCCGCCAAGGCCGGCGTCGCGCCCGCCGCCGTCACCTTCGCGCAGATCAAGAGCTGGATTGCCTCTGCGCAGATGACCTCCTGGGTTCGGGCGTGGCAGATGATCTTCCTCCTGTCCTGCATCCCCGGCCTCGTCCTCTTCCTCGGCGCGTTCCGCCTCAAGGAGTCCTCGCGCTGGCTGTACCGGAAGGGCCGCCGGGACGAGGCGCTCGCATCGCTCGCGGCGAACAACGGCGAGGCGAAGGCGCAGGCGATTCTCGCGGAGATGGTCGCCGCCGACGCGGCTGCCGACGCCGAGAAGGCGAAGAACGCCGCCGCGACGGACTCGCTTCTCCAGCGCAAGTACGTGATTCCCTTCGTCCTCGCGGTTGTCATCCTCGCCTGCAACCAGACGACGGGCATCAACTCGGTCTTGAACTACACGGTGACGATCTTCCAGAAGACGGGCATGCAGGGGGCGTTCGCGAACATGTCCGACGTGGCCATCAAGATCATGAACTGCGTGATGACGATCGTCGCCTGTGCGCTCGTGGACAAGAAGGGCCGCAAGTTCCTGCTGAAGCTCGGCACGTCGGGCATCATCGTCGGACTCTGCGGCGTCGGCTCGATCTTCCTCGCGATCTCGAAGGGCTGGGTCGCCGCGTCCCTGACGACGGGCGTCCTCGCGACCGTCTTCTTCTTCATGTTCATCGCGTTCTACGCGGTCGGTCCGGGCGTCTGCGTCTGGCTGGCCTTGACGGAGCTGATGCCCACGCGCATCCGCGCCAACGGCATGGCGATCGCGATGATCATCAACCAGGGCGTCTCCGCCGGCATCGCGACCGTGTTCCCGAAATGGTGCGCGTGGACGAACGACAACGGCAGCGTCTTCTTCGTGCTGGCCGGCTTTACGGTCGTCTACTTCATCACGGCGGCGTTCTTCCTGCCGGAGACCAAGGGGCGGACGCTGGAGGAGGTCGAGCGGTACTTCACCACGGGAAAGATGCCGGAGAAGAAGGCGTGAGCGTTTCCTTCCGGTTCCTGGGGACGGGAACGTCCGTCGGCGTGCCGCAGATCGGCTGCACGTGCAAGGTCTGCACGTCGGACGATCCGCGCGACCGCCGCAACCGCTGCGGCGCCTTTGTGCGCGCGGGCGACGTCGGCTTCCTCATCGACACGCCGCCGGAGATGCGGCTCGCCTGCTGCCGCTACGGCGTCACCCGCGTCGATGCCGTCGTCCTCACGCACGCGCACATGGACCACGTCGCGGGGTTTGACGACATCCGCCGCTTCAACACGATGAACGGAACGTGGGTCGCGTGCGACCCGACGGACGACGGCGCGAACGGGCGCACGAGCCGGTGCCTCGGCAAGGTGATGCCCTGCTATGCGATGAAGGAGACGGAGGAGGCGATGCACCGCATCTTCCCGTACATCAGCGCGAAGGGCGGCGAACACGGCCTGTTCCGTCCGATGGTCGAGTTCCGCAACGACGACGCCTTCACGATTGGCGATGTCCGCGTCGAGCGCCTCAAAGTCGAGCATGGCTTCCCCTGCTGCGGCTACCTCCTCACGCCCACCCCCAACCCCCAAACGCCTGCCCCCCCCAACCCCCAAACCCCCAAACTCCCCAACTCCTCCCTCGCCTACATCTCCGACTGCCATGTGCTGCCGGACGAGACGGTCGAGAAGATTGCGGGCGTCGGGACGCTGGTTCTCAACTGTCTGCGCGTCCGCGAGCACCCGACGCACCTGAAGCTCGCCGACGCGCTCGCCTACATTGAACGCATCGCGCCGCATCGCGCCTATCTCACGCATCTCTGCCATGACTTTACCTATGTCGAGTGGCTGAAGATGCTGCCATCCGGCGTCGTGCCGGCCTTTGATGGGCTGGAGCTGGCGCTCATGGACTGATTCACGTCTGGAGTCGAACATGAAAAAAAGGCCTCTCCTGCTTCCCTCCCTTCTTCTGGCCGCCCTTGTCGCCCGCGTGTCGCTTGCCGCGACGAGCGAGATCAAGGTCGATCTTCGCCTGGACGGCTCGGACTTCGTCTCGGGCGAGCGCATTCGCGGCGTCGTGGACATCGCGAATTCGTCGCCGGACCGCGTCAGCGTCGGCTACTCCAACTCGAAGGATCTCTTCTTCATCGAAGTCTGCCGTGCAGGCGACCGCAGTCCGCTCACGCGCCTCGGAAAGCGTCCGTTCGTCGCGCATTTTCGCGTTGATTCGAGCGAGGGCCAGAAGCTGGAGACGTTCCTGGGCGACCACTACGCTCTCCGTGAGCCGAGCCGCTATCTGGCGAAGCCGGTTCTCGTCCACAACGGCACGCGTTACGAGGGCGCGATCCGCGCCTTCGACGTCGTCGAGGGCATCCGCATCGCCGGCGCCATGCAGATGTTCGCGAACCGCAAGGGCCTGCAGCGCAACTTCTCGCTCGTCTACTGGTCGCGCGACCGCGCCGAACACCTCTTCCTCCGCGCGCAGGACGACGGATTGTCCACGCGGAAGTGGGAGACGCGCGACCTCGGCCCGATGCTGCGGATCGGGAACCCGACGGTCAGCGTCCTGCCGGGTGGCGAAGTCGTCGTTCTCCACCGCCTCAACGCAGACCAGTTCGTCCGCAACGAGTTCTGGTCGCTGCCGGATGCGCTCGAGTTCCGGATGCGCGAGACCGTCCGGGATCCGGAGACGGCGGGCACGGCGCGCGTGCGCGAGCTCTACAAGGAGGGCGGCGTGAAGCCCAAGGAAAACCCCTGGTGGAAGTTCTGGTAGGCGCCTGACGCGAAACACGATGCTGGACTGCCGCGCCTATCTTCTCGACGTCACGGATCGCCGTCCGAACGAGCCGCTCCTGCAGGAGCTCGTCGATGTGCTGGCGCGCTATTCCTACACCGAGCTCTTCTGGTATGCCGCCGAGGCGGCGGAGGCGTCCGCGCCGTCGCCGCGCCTCGCGGCCTACTGCGAGATGCAGGGCGTCGCGTTGCGCGCGCTGGACGCGGCGGGCTATGAGAGGCTCCTGCTCGACCCGGCGAACGTGTGCGTCCCGACGTTTGCCGCGAAGTCGCTTTGCGGACGCATCGAGGAGATGCGGCTCGCGATGGAGGCGGGCGAGCGCGCCGTCCGGGCACGCCGGGCGACGCGCTTTCTTGTGACGGACTTTTCGGACGGCTATGCCTGGCAACCGCTCTGCGTGTCGCTGCCGGCGATCATCCTTGCGGGCAACCTCATGACGAGCGGCGCCTCGGCGGCGAAGATGGATCTTGAGAAGGAGCTCTGCTCGGTCATGAACCTGCCGGTCGCCGGACTTCTCCAGAAGCTCGGCACGCTCTATCTGCGCGGCGGCGCGCGGCGCGCGGACGCCTCCGAGTTCTTCAACATCCTCGCCGGCGACTGTGGCTATTCGCGGCATCCGGGACTCACGCAGACGGTGCTGGACGAGGTTTCCGGCATCTGTCGCGGCGTGGGCCTCGCGCTGGAGCGCTGGACGGCGCGGAGCGACTGGGCGAAGGAGATCGCCTACGCGGCGAACCTTCTCGACTGCGCCTGCCACCGCCGCAACGAGGCGATGCTGCGCGCGCTCCGCGACGAACACGGCCGCATCTGGCGTCTCCGCTGCACGTCGGAGGGCCGCGTCGAGTCGCTGGCGAAACTGCCGAGGTTCTGACGCGATGCGACGTCGTCTTCTCGGTGCGGGGCCTTTCCTCGTGACGCTGGCCGTCTTCGCCGTCGGCATCACGAACGGGCACCTCAATCTCGACGACTGGGGCTACACGGCGGGCTGTGCGTTCGTGCGGGGCGGACTGTCGCTCGCGAACGTCCGCACGGCGTTTGCCGACCTCGGCCACGGCGGCATCTGGATGCCGCTGACGTATCTTTCCTACATGGCCGACTTCTCGCTCTTCGGCGGCGGCTGGGCGGTGCATCACGCGGTCAACGCCGTCCTGCACGCCGCAAATGCCGTGCTCGTCCTGCTCTTTCTCCGCGCGCTTCTTGGCGCGCGTGTGCGGCCTTGGGCCTGCGCGGCCGCCGCGCTCCTGTGGGCCGTCCACCCGATGCGCGTGGAGGCCGTGACGTGGATCGCCTCGCGCAAGGAAGAGCTCTGGACGCTCTTCGCTCTTGCGGGCCTGCTCGTCTGGACGCGCTTTCTCGTGCGCAGCGGCAAAGGGCTCTACCTCGCGACGCTGGCGCTCTTCGCCGCGTCGATGCTGGCGAAGCCGACGGCCGTCTGCCTGCCCGTCCTCGCGTGTCTGACGGCGCGGTTCGTCGCGCCGACGGCGCCGCGTCGGCTGGGCCGCTACCTGCCGATGCTCGCCTGTGCGCTGGCTGTTGGCTTTGTCGCGGTCGTCTCGCAGACGCGGCCGACGGGGCTGGACGCCGTCGATCTCGCGGACACGTCCGTCGCGTGGCGGCTTCTCAATGCGGCGGTCTCGCTGGGGCTTTACGTCTCGCACGTCGTCTGGCCCGTGAACCTGCACCTCGACTACCGCGCCGTTTTCGGCGGATGGCCGCTGGACGGCTGGCAGGGGCTGCTCGTCCTCGCGGCGACGGTCGGTGCCGTCGGCTGCGCCGGCACGCGGCTCGCGTCCGCCCCGGCGCGGCGGCTCGTCGGCTACGCGGCGTGGGCGGCGCTTGTCGCGGTGCTGCCGGTTCTCGGACTCCTCGGCGTGACGGGAGACAAGGCGTATGCCGACCGCTACGCCTATCTGCCGGCCGTCTTCCTCGCGCTCCTGGTCGCGGCGGCGCTGGAGGCGCTGGCGCGGCGTCGGGCGGGGCTCGCGGTTGCCTTGGCGATGGCGTTGGTCGTCGGCGAAATCGCGCTGTCCGTGCCGACCATCCGCGCCTTCGGCAGCGACCGCACGATCTACGCGCGCGTCTGGGCGGACGACCCCGATCACTGGCGGGCCTTGCGCGTCCTCGGCGCCGAGGCGTGTGCGCGGGAGAACCGCCTGGCGGACGGCATCGCGATGCTGCGCAAGAGCCTGCGGCTGCGTCCGAGCGCGTCCACGGCCGCGTCGCTTGCGTACGTGCTGGCGATTCGCGGCGAGCCGGGCGACTTTGCGGACGTGCGGCGGCTGGGCGCGGGCGTCCTGAAGAACGTGCGGCGGGATCGGGAGGGCCTGATGCTCGACGCGCTCGCGATCGCGGCGTTCCGCGAGGAGGACGACGAGGAGGCCGTGCGGCTCTTCGGCGCGGCGTTGACGGCGCCCGCGCGCAGCCACAACAATCTCCACGCGATGCTGAACTTCGGCTATGCGCTCGCGAACGTGGGGCGGACGCGGGAGGCGCTGGGCCTGTTCGCGAAGCTCCGCGCGGTCTCGGACGCGGGCATCCGCCGCCGGGCGGCCGAAGCCGCCGCGCAGGTGCAGACCGGCGCCTTCGCCCGCTTCGCCTGGCAGTAGGCGGGCCGAGACGCCGTTGACTTCAACTGCGAGAAGCGACCCGTCCCCGCGTTCACTTCTCCCCGAATGCGCCGAGGAAGGTGAAGTGCTCGATCTCGGGGTCGGACGAAAGCTCGGCAAGGAGCGCGCGCACCTGCTCGTCGCCCGCGTTCGCCTCGAAGTCGAAGACGAAGCTGAACTCGAAGTCCCGGCCCGGCACAGGGCGGGATTCGAGCTTCGTGAGGTTCACGTCGATCGCGGCGAACTTGGCGATGATGCCGTTCAGCGCGCCGGGGCGGTGCGGCAGGCTCAGCATGAGGCTGATCTTGTTCGCGTCCGCCCGCACCTCGAGGTCCTTCGCGATGCAGATGAAGCGCGTGTAGTTGTAGGCCGCGTCGCAGATGTCCTCGGCGATGACGTCAAGCCCGTAGAGCTCCGCGCAGACCCGCGAGGCGATGACCGCCCGGTCTGTCGCGCCGCTCGCCGCGAGCTCCTTCGCCGCGACGGCCGTGTTCGGGCCTGGCTCCGCATGGATCTCGGGGTGCGCCTTGAGGAAGCGCGCGCACTGCGCGAGCGCGTGGGGATGGCTCGCGACCGTGCGGACGTCCGCCAGCGTCACGCCCTTCGGCGCGAGGAGGACATGATCGACCTTGAGCCGCAGCGCGCGCACGATGTGGAAGCGGTGCTGGCGCATGAGGTCGTAGACCGCCGCGACGGAGCCCGCCGCCGAGTTCTCGACCGGCAGCACGCCGTAGGGGCACAGGCCCTTCTCGACGGCCTCGAACACCTTCTCGAACCCCTTGAAGTAGAGAATCGTCGGAATCGGGAAGAGGAGCGACGTCGCCTGCTGCGCATACGAGCCCTCGACGCCCGCGCACGCGACGACCGCCTTCTGGGGGAAGCGCTCGGACGTCGCCGCCCGCGCGAGCTCGTCCAGGAGCGCGCCGCCCGCGCCGATTCGCCGGCGCTGGAGGGCCTTCGAGAGGCCGAAGAGCGTCGTGAAGAGCTGGCGGACGCCGATCATGTGCTCCGGCGGCACGTGGTCCGTCACGCGCGTGAGGATCGCCCGCTCGCGCGCCGGGTCCGTCACGGGGCTGCCCGCCGCGCGCTTCAGCTCGGCGACGCGCTCGGAGACCGCGAGCCGCGCCTCCATGAGGCGCGTGATCTCGTCGTCGATGGCGTCGATCTCCTGGCGGCACTGCCCCAGGTCTTTCGTCTTCAGGTCATTCGGGGATTCGTTCATGGCTTTCACTTCCTTTCGTGCCATTTCTCGACGAGCGCGCGGACGTCGCGCACCTTCTCCATCGTGCGCACGAACATCTCGGGCGTCTGGCTCTGCGCGCCGTCGCACTTCGCGTGCGGCGGGTCGTTGTGCACCTCGATGATGAGGCCGTCCGCACCGATGGCCGTCGCGGCGACGGCGACCGAATCGACCATGTAGGCGTGGCCCGTCGCATGCGAGGGGTCGATGACGATCGGCAGGTGCGAGAGGCGCCGGAGCATCGTCACGACGCCGAGGTCGAGCGTGTTGCGCAGCGCCGTCTCGAACGTGCGGATGCCGCGCTCGCAGAGGATGACGTTCGGGTTGCCGGAGGCCATGACGTACTCCGCGCTCATGAGGAGCTCCTGCAGCGTCGCGCTCATGCCGCGCTTGAGGAGGATCGGCTTCTTCGTGTACGCGCCGACCTCCTTGAGGAGGTTGAAGTTCTGCATGTTGCGCGCGCCGATCTGGATGACGTCCACGTCGTTGAAGAGCTCGATGTCGCGGAAGTCCATGAGCTCCGTCACGATCGGAAGGCCCGTCTCGCGCTTCGCCGTCGAGAGCATGTCGAGGCCGACCTTGCCGAGGCCCTGGAAGGCGTAGGGTGAGGTGCGCGGCTTGAACGCGCCGCCCCGGAGAAGCGTCGCGCCGGCCGCCTTCACGGCCTTCGCGATGCCGACGACCTGCTCCTCCGACTCGACGCTGCACGGGCCCGCGATCACGCCGAAGCCGCCCGCGCCGATCTTCACGCCGCCGCAGTCGATCGCCGAGTCCTCCGGGTGGAACTTGCGGTTCGCGGCCTTGTAGGGCTCCTGCACGCGCTGGACCTGCTCGACGACGTCCAGGGCTTCGAGGATGCCGGGGTCGATGTGGGCAACGTCGCCGACGCAGCCGATGACGGTCTGCAGAGAGCCGACGGATTCATGCGGCTCGACGCCGCGCGAGCGGAGCAGGCTCTTCAGGTTCTCGACCTGGCCCGGATCCGCGTTTTTCTTGAGTAGGATGATCATGGGGTGTTAAGGTTTGGGAGTTTGGGGGTTTGGATGTTTGGGAGTTGGGGGTTTGGAAAATCAAAACGGCCCCGCTTTTCTGCGGGGCCGCCTTGTTGCCGAATCAGCTTGTTGCCTTTCATCAGTACGACAAGAGCGCCCCGCGCGGAATAAACGCGAAGTTCACGTAAGCGAAAAAGTAATAACGCTGATTCATAGAGACGGCGTGCAGTGTATCATAACACGCCCCTCGCCGTCAAGCGGGTGTCGCGACACACCCTTATCCCGGAAAATCCGGGATAAGGGTGGCGGTCCGGTCGGCATTGACAGACGAGGGGAGTTTTTGCTATCATACGCACCCGTTGCAGGAGAGATGGCAGAGCCTGGTTGAATGCACATGACTCGAAATCATGCATACCCGCAAGGGTATCGGGGGTTCGAATCCCTCTCTCTCCGCCACAACCTTTCTATCTGCGGGCGTAATTCAATGGCAGGGTTCGATTCCCATCGCCCGCTCCATCTCTCCAGTGCAGAATGAGGAATGCATGAGATGATCACGTCTGCGAGAAGGGCGGTTTGCGCCGCGTTGGGTTGCGTTCTGCTGGCCGGGTGTTCGTCCGCCCGCCGGGCGTCGGAGCCGATTCGCGTTGGAACGTACAACATCCGCCTTTCGCCGGGCGACCGGGGGACGGACAACGCCTGGGAGAGCCGCAAGGCCGATCTCGTCGCGCTTGTGCAGATGATGAACTTGGATGCGTTCGGCCTTCAGGAGGTTTGTCCCGACCAGGCGCAGTACCTGCGCGAGCAACTGCCCGCGTATGCGTTTGTCGGCGACCATCGCGGCGCCGACCGCAAGTCGGACGAGGCGTCGCCCGTCTTCTACCGGAAGGATCGGTTCGAGGCGGAGAAGTCGGGCACGTTCTGGCTTTCGGAGACGCCGGAGGTGCCGGCCTCGAAGAGCTGGGGAACGGCCTGCACGCGCGTCTGCTCGTATCTTGTGCTGCGCGACCGCCGTACGGGCCAGCGGTTCTGCTTTGCCAACACGCACACGGACCACGTCTCGGAATTGGCGCGCGAGAAGGGCATGCGACTGGTCATTGAGCGGATGCGGGAATTCGGGCAGGGCGCGCCGATCGTCTTCACAGGCGATCACAACAACACGGAGATCGAGAAGCCGGCGCGGAGTGTCGGAGCGCTTCTGCGCAACGCGCTGTACGTGTCGGAGTCGGCGCCGCGCGGCCCGTGGCGCACATGGAACGGCTGGCGCTGGATGGATCGCGAAGTCAGTTCGGCGGAGGCCCTGACATTGCCGGATGACGTCCGCAACATCCCGAACAACGAGATGGACGAGGCCGTCCGGGCGGTCGCGGCCGGGACGGCGTCGCCGGCGCAGGCGTTCTACGGTCGGTGTTCGGGCCCGCGCATCGACTACATCTGGGTTTCGGACGGCGTCCGCGTCCTGGACTACGAGACGGTCAGCGCCTCGCGGCCGGGGCGGAACCTGTATCCGAGCGACCACTTCCCGATCACGGCGACCATCCTTCTGCCGTGATGGTCTGGGGCCTTCTCGTGTCCGTCACGCTGACGGCCCAGCCGACGGTCAGCGCCGACGTGCTGGAGCCGAGCGTCCGAAACGAAGTCCGGCACGCGCTGTCGCGGGCGCTGTCCGTCGCGGCGACGAACGCGCTGTCGCGGGCGGCGGCGGACTTCGCGCGCCTCTACGAGACGAACGGCCTGTCGGCGATGGACGCGGCGATTCGGTTGGTCTCGGCGCAGCGTGCCGATGGGCGCTGGCGGGCCGGGACGAATGACGTCACGGCGGCGGCCGTCCGGATCTTGACGGAACTCGCGGGGGAGGCCGCCGATGACGAGCCGTGAAATCCTCTACCTGCACGGCTTTGCCTCGTCTGGCGCGAGCGGCACGGTCGAGATCCTGCGCAAGGCGTTCCTCGGCACGGGCGCGCATGACCGCGTGAAGGTTGTCGCGCCCGACATCCCGGTCGATCCGACGGAGGCGCTGCCGATGTTGCGGGCGCTCGTCGAGAAAGACCAGCCGGCGCTCATCGTCGGCACGTCGATGGGCGCGATGTACGCCCAGCAGTTCCACGGGTTCGAGCGAATCTGCGTGAATCCGTGCTTCACGCTCTCGAAGAAATACGACATCCTGCACGTCGGCAAGCACCTGTGGCTCAACCGGCGGCAGGACGGCGCGCGCGAGTTCCACGTCACGAAGGAGACGGTGCGCCACTTCGCGGAGATGGAGGCGCGGCAGTTCGATGGCGTGGACGAGGTAGACCAGCTTTTCTGCCACGGACTCTTCGGGGACGCGGACGCGATCTGCCTGCCGGAGCGCGCGACGTTCGAGCGCTACTATCCCGGTTGCTCGCGGCTCTTTCCGGGCGGCCACCGCCTGAACGCGGAACTCGTCCATCACGTTCTCATTCCGGCGATCCGCGAGCTGGGCGTCTTCTGACGGCGCGGCTCGGTGCGTTTCTGGGAAATCCGC
>ONTV01000125.1 GCA_900320855.1 uncultured Lentisphaerota bacterium | reverse complement strand
GGCATTATACCACAAACGCCGTCGGATTTGCTATACTTCTGGCATGGAATGGAAAACCCTTGAAGTCGGGCCTTACGGCGTCAACTGCACTCTCCTGAACGCAGACGGGGAAACCGTCCTCGTCGATCCCGGCGCCGAAGCCGAGCGGCTTGCCGCGCAGCTGGCGGCGGACGGACGGACACCGGTGGCCGTACTCCTGACGCACGCGCACTTCGACCACATCGGCGGCATCCCCGGCCTGCTGGCGCACTTCCCCGCGCTACCCGTCCTCGTCTCCGCCGCCGACGTGCCCGTTCTCACGCATCCGTTCAACCAATGCCCGCCCGACTATCCGCCGATTGCGCGTCCGCCGACGCTCCTCACGCTCGACTTGCGGCGGACCCTGCCCCTCTTCGCCCCCGGCGGCGCGTTCGCCGACCTTGAGGTGATCGAGACGCCCGGACACACGCCCGGCGGCGTCTGCTACCACTTCCCGAAGGAACGTCTGCTGCTTTCGGGCGACACGCTCTTTGCGGGCTCCGTTGGACGGACGGATTTCCCCGGCGGGGACATGGCGACGCTTCGCGCGTCCCTCGCGAAACTGACGGCCCTCCTGGACGAGACGCGCGTCATCCCTGGCCATGGGCCTTTCACGACAATCGGCGACGAGCGCCGCGACAACCCGTTCCTCCACTAGCTCCGACTGGCACGTATGCCGTGCCGCAGGAGAATTGACGCGTTTTGAAAAACGTCGCCATTGCGTGTGGCATTGTCGGGTTGGCGGGCGTGCCGGTTCGCGCGCGCGCGGCCAGGCGAAGTTCGACGGCGCGGCGAAGCGCGCGCCGAGCGGCGTCTGGCATCTGACGGAGCGCAACGTGGCGTGTGCGGGGCGGCCTGGCTTCCTGTCGAACGTGTCCGCTTCGGGGCCGGACGAGGACTTCCGCACCAGATTTTGAATCGTTGACGGGAGGGGGCTTGTGTTGCCACGGGAAGGACAGTTTTTGGTATAATTCAGCTAATTTGATCAAGAGGAGAGATTCATGAAGCGACAAGCCATCTTCATGGCGTTGCTTGCGCTTGCCTTTCAGGCGCAGGCCGTGCCCGTTTCTGTGGATGAAGCCGCGCGCGCGGCGCGCGCGTGGGTGTTCCGTGGCGGCACGCTGGGTGCGCGTCTGGGCGACGTCGTGGAGCGCGCGACGACGCAGACGCTGCCGAGCGGCGCGAAAGTCCATGCCGTCCAGATGCGCGGCGGCGGCGCGGTCTTCCTCTCGTCCGACACCGAACTCGCGCCCGTCATCGCGTTTACGTCCGATGATGCGGACTATTCTGAGATCGATCCGAAGAGTCCGCTCTGGGCGCTTCTCTGCCGCGACGCCCGTGCGCGGGGCGCGGCGGTGAGACAGGCGGTGACGGCGTCCGCGTCCGGGGGCGCGTCCGCCGCCGCGTCGGCGTCGGGCTCGGCGGCCTCGCGCCAGTGGGCGGCCCTGCTGGCCGAGGGCGCGGCGCTCGACGACCCGACTGTCCGTCAGCCCGCCCGCGCGCATGTCCCCACGCTCGGCGACCTGCGCGCGGGGCCGCTCGTGCAGTCGACGTGGGATCAGGGCGCGGTCGGCGGCAAGGACTGCTACAACCGGTACACGCCGGTCCTTTCGGACGGCGCGCGCGCCGTCTGCGGCTGCGTCGCGACGGCGATGGCGCAGGTCATGCGCTGCCACGAATACCCGACGGCCGCGCGTTCGCCCGTGACGCGCCGCTGCTACGTCGAGGCCGCGTCGCGCGGCAATCCGGCGGCCGTGACGAACCTCACGACGCAGGCGGGCGTCTACGACTGGGCGAGCATGCCGCTTAAACCGACGGCCAGCATCACGGACGCGGAGTGCGAGGCGATCGGCAGGCTGACGTCCGACGCCGGCATTTCCGTGTACATGAGCTACGACCTCGCGTCGAAAGGCGGCAGCGGCTCGTTTCTGCTCAACGTCGCGAAGGCGCTCATGGAAGTCTTCGGCTACGCGAACGCGGCGTACTACACGGCGGACAAGGATGTGTCGGCGAACGCGGGCGTGATGAAGCGGGCGATGTTCTCGAACTTCGATGCGGGCTATCCGGTGGTGATGGGCATCAGCGGCGACGGCGGGCACGCGATCGTCGGCGACGGCTACGGCTACAACGACGGCGTGCCCTACGTCCATCTCAACATGGGCTGGTCGGGGTCGTGCGACTTCTGGTACAACTTGCCGGACATCGATGCGGGCATCTACCACTTCACTGTCTTCGACGATCTCGTCTTCAACATCTTCCCGACGGAAGGTGAGAGGGACGCGACGCTGGCCGGGCGCGTGACGGACGACGCGGGGGACGCCGTGTCGGGCGCCTCGGTGCGTGTCCGGACGGCTGACGCGGAGGTGGCGGGCACGCAGACGGACGCGAACGGCGTCTGGGGCGTGCGTCTGCCGTCAGGATCGTATGAGGTCGTTGTTGCGGCGGCGGGTTGCCCGGTCGAGACGCGGCAGGTGACGGTCGCGGCGACATCGACGGCAAAGGTGACCTATTCGGGCTGGATCGGCAACGGCAGCTGGCTCGAAGAGTACAAGGACGTGCCGACGGTCCAGTCCGCCGGCAACGTCTGGGGCACGGACGTGACGCTGACGGCGCCGCGCGCGCGCATTGTCCTTGGCGCGGTCACGAACGTCTATGCGACGCTGGACAAGGCGCTGGCGGCGGCCAAGGCCTTCGCGGCCCAGCCGGGCGTCCCGGGCGTGGCGATCGAACTCTTGGATTCGATTGCGCTGAACGCGACGGCGACCCTCGATTTCCCCTGCGCCTTGACGGCGGTGGGGGTTGCGGATGCGGCGGCGGTCACGCGCAGCGGCAACGCCGCGCTGGCCGTGTCGGCGGGCGGAACGCTTGCGCTTTCCAACGTGACGTTTGCGGCCCAGTCCTCGACGGCCGTGACGGTCGCCGCCGGCGGGCAGCTCGTCGTCGCGTCCGGCGTCGATTTTGGCGTGCCCGCGTCGCTGGCCGCCGTGTCGACGGCGGCGTCGAACGGCCTTGTCCTCGCGGGCGAGCTGGCGCATGGCTTCACGCTTGACTGCGCGGCGGCGCCGGACGTCGGCGGCGTCTTCGGAACGGCGCTCTGCGATTTTCTGACCGCGTCGAACTGCGCGGCGCGAATCGCCAATGTGCGCGACCTGCACGGCGAGACGCGTGGCATGGCCGTCGAGGACGGGGGCGCGATTCGCCTGACGTGGGGCGAGGTTCCCGTGCCGGTCAGTGAGGCAGCGGCCTATTTCGTGGATGCGTCCGGTGCGACAAACGCGGCGGCGCGGCTGGATCGCGTCCTTGAGAAATACCGGAACCAGCAGGCGGCGGGACAGATTGGCGCGGCGCGCGAAATCGTCGTGCGCGACATCGCGGGCCTGGAATTGACGAGTCGGCTCGCGGTTGCCGGCGCGCTGACCCTGCGCGGCGAGAGGGCTGGGGTCACGATTGACACGTTTGGCGCGGACGCGGGCTTCGATGTCGGCCCGGACGCGTCGCTGACGGTGAAGGATCTCGTGTTCAAGGGCTACACGGGCGACTCGCTCTTCAAAGTCAATGGCGGTGCGCTGACGCTTAAGGGTGGCACAGAGCTCCGCGACGTCTGGGGGACGAATACCTATTCGGGTGCCGTGACAGTCCTCGCCGGCACGGCGACGGTCGGTTCGCCGGACGGTGCGGTCATCTTCGACGGATGCGCGAACGACACGCAAAACTCGTGCGGCGGCGCAATTTACCTGAAAGGCACGGCGTGCGAGCTCGTCCTTCAGAATCGCGTGACCATCACGAATGGCCGTGTGCGGAAACAGGGCGGTGGCGTGTATGTGGGCAAGGACGCGACTGTGCGACTTTCGGGTTATCTGACGATTCAGGACAGTGTCGAGTACACGGGCCCAAACAAGACGCCGGCTGATAACCTCTACTTCGCGTCGGGTGCGGATCAATTCATTCTCGCCGGGCCGTTGGAGACGGGCAGCGCGGTCGGTGTGTGGTGCGCGTCGAAGTTGGGGGATGCCGGGGCCACGTTCCTGACGGTTGGCGCGGGGTTTGCCGATCGTGCGCAGATTTTGCGTTCCTGCGCCGCGCTGACGTCTGACAAGAAGGAGATGCTGAAGGCCGTTCCGAACGACGACTACTCGGCCATCGTCTGGGAGGAAGACGATGGCAGCATTCGCCCGGTAGACCCGTCGGTGGCCGTGGCGCGCGTCACGGCGAATGGCGCACCCGAATGGTATGGCTCGCTGGAAGATGCCTTTGGCGTCCTCACGGGCAACGCGACGGTCGAGATCCTGCGGGACGATGCTTGTCTTCAGGGTGACGTCACGGTGACGAACGCCGTCACGCTCAGGAGCGGCGCCCGCGGGCCGTTTGCCGTCTCGCGTATCGGAAAGTTTGTCGTGACGGCGGGAGGCGCGCTGACGCTCGCGAACGTGACGGTCTGGGGTGGCACGGGCCCGGCCTTTGAGGTGACGGCGGGGGGCGCGTTGACGCTCGCCGACGGCGCGTGTATCCGCGACATCGCGAGCGGCGCGACGCGCGTGGGTGGTGCGATTGCGGTTGTAAACGGCGGCACGATGACGATGCTGTCGGGCGCGGCGATCCGCAAGTGCCGGAGCACAGGTGCCAACTACGCCTGCGGCGGTGCGGTGGCGGCGGATGTCCAAAGCCATCTTCGCCTGCTCGGCGGCGAAATTGCGGAGTGCGTGTCCAGTTATGGCGGCGTCTATGTCGGCAACGAATCGACGGCCGAAATCGGCGGCGATTTCACGGCGACGAACAACGTGTCGGAATCGGGTGCGCCGAACAACCTGTATGTCGCGGCCAACTGCCGGGTCCTGCTCGTTTCGCCGCTGACGGGGCATGTCGGCTACACGCCAGGCATGACGGTTTCTTCGAAGGTCTTTGTCTTCGGCGAGGTTGCGACGGACTTCAGCGGCACGGCGGCGCAGGTCGCCGATTCGGCGCACGCCTTCACGCACGACGTGACGGGCGACGTCGGTCTCGCCGTCTCGGGCGGCGACAAGCGGCTGCTCGTCTGGAGCGACGCGCTCGGCACGGACGGAAAGGTCGCGGTCGAGGGCGTGGACTACGAACTGACGCCGGGCGGTGCAACGCTCGCGGCGGCGGTCGATGTCGGGCAATCCGTCCTGTCGTTCGTCTATGACGGCACGCCGAAGACGTGCGTCTTGGCGGGGCATGGCTTTGCCGTTGTCTGCGAGCCGCAGACCCAGGCCGGCGACGCGTACACGGCGAGGGCGACCGTGAAGACTGGTTTCGCCTGGGCCGATGGCACGACGGAGAAGACGAAGACGTTCGGGTGGGAAATCACGAAAGCCGTCTATGACATGAATGGCGTCGCGTTTGCGGACAAGACGGTCACGTACAACGGTAAGCCGTGGTCGCTGGAGATTGCGGGCAAACTGCCGACGGGCGTGTCGGTGTCGTACACGGGCAACGGGCAGACGGAGCCGGGCGTCTACCTGGTGACGGCAACGTTTGCGGGCGATGCCGAGAACTACGAGCCGATTCGGGCGATGACGGCGTGGTTGACCATCCTCGAAAAGGTCGATCCGCCGGATCCGCCGGCGCCGGGGGCGACGACGAATGTCCCGACGCCGATCGCGTTCCAGGCGATCACGCGCGTGTCCGAGACGGAGTGGACGCTCACGGTGACGAATCGTGTGCCGTGGTGTTGGTATCGCCTCCTTGCGACGGACGACTTGACGAAGGGCTTCGTGACGACCGGCGCGTGGGAGCAGGCCACGGCCGATGGCGCGTGGACGACGAACGTCACGACGTCCAGCGGCGCGCGCTTCTGGAAGGCCGAGGCCAAGGAAGGCGAGGTTGGGAAATAATCGGTGGATGGGAAATAAGCGAATAATCGAATGGTCGAATGTTCGAATGTTCGAATGGTCGAATGTTCGAATAATCGAATGTTCGAATAATCGAATGGTCAAATGGTCGGATGGCCGAATGATCAACTGAAGCGAATGGTCGATCAGAGATGAAATCTGAGATTTGAAATCCCAAATAAGAGTGACAAGGACAAGAACAAATAAGAGCGACAAGAATAAGGGTGACAAGCATTCGCCTGAAAACAACG
>ONTV01000035.1 GCA_900320855.1 uncultured Lentisphaerota bacterium | reverse complement strand
GTGGTGGAACGACTGGGACAACCAGGGAAAGGCCAAGGGCTGCAACACGGAGACCTACGAGCGGTTCATCGACTTCGCCGCGCGCAGCGGCGTTGAGTATGTCATCCTCGACGCGGGCTGGAGCCTCGGTCATGACGTCTGGCGTTTCAATCCGGCCGTAGACGTGCCGCACCTGATCGCCTACGGCGCAGCGCGGAACGTGGGGCTCATCCTCTGGATGGGCTGGGCGCAGGCGGACGGCGACGAGGAGCGCGTCGCGGCGCATTTCGCGAAGCTCGGCGCGAAGGGATTCAAGGTCGACTTCATGGATCGCGGCGACGCGGCGGCGGAGCGGTTCCTGTGGACGTTCGCCGATGCGTGCGCACGGAAAAGGATGGTCATCGACTACCACGGTGCGCACCGGCCAACGGGGCTGAGCCGCGCCTATCCGAACGTGCTGAACTACGAGGGCGTGCATGGCCTTGAGATGATGAAGATCTTTTCGGGCGAGAAGGAAATCCTCGGGCACGACGTGCGCATCTGCTACTCGCGCATGGTCGCCGGCCCTCTGGACTACACGCCCGGCGCGATGGACAACTATCCCTTTGCGCAGTATCCGCGAATGGATCCGAAGTCGATCGACTGGTCGAGGCCCGAGACATGGCAGGGGACGGACTTCTGGCGCAACCCCGGCTCGGTGGGCACGCGTGCGCGGCAGATGGCCATGATGGCGCTGTACGAGGCGCCGCTGCAGATGCTCTGCGATTCTCCGACGAAGTACGAGCGCGAAAGGGAGTGCTTCGCGTTCATGGCCAAAATCCCGACCGTGTGGGACGAGGTCAAGGCGTTGGGCGGCACGCCCGGGACGTACGCGGCGCTCGCGCGGCGCAAGGGCGGCGTCTGGTATGCGGCGGCCGTCGGCAATGCGGCGGCGCAGACCGTCCGGTTCGAGACGGCGTTCCTCGGCGCAGGCGCGTGGACGGCCGAGATCTTCCGCGACGCGGATGACGACGAGGCGGATCCGCGCCGCTACGTCCACGAGACGCGAGCCGTGCGTGCGGGCGACGCGCTGGCGTTCCCTCTTGCGCCAGGCGGCGGACTCGTCGTCCGCTTCACGCGGACGGAGCGGGCCGGGAGTCCGGCTCTGGCGGTCAACGGAGAGGGCGCGAAGACTCAACGGAGAGAACGCGATGACTCAACGGAGACGTTTTGATCTCTCAATGGAGACGCCGCGTCGTCTCTTCGGCGTGGCGATGGCTGCTTTCGTCGCGGTGTCGGCGTGCGGTGCAGTTGCGCCCACGGATGCCGAGCGACAGGAATCGGTGGAAATGAACGCGGAGACCCCCTCAGCCGCACGGCCCTGCGCCGGCGGCGTGCAGGTCGTCTTCCTCGGCAATTCGATTACGTTGCACGGTCGGGCGCCGGCCTTGGGATGGACAAATCTCTGTGGCATGGCCGCCAGCGAACCTGACAAGGACTACGTGCATCTCGTCGTTCGCGGCATTGAGAAGAGGACGGGGCGCAAGGCGGATGTGCGCGTTCGGAATCTCGCGGGATTCGAGCGTGGCTTCAAGTCTTATGAACTGGCTCATGAAGCCGACCTCGTCGCCTTTGCGCCCGATTACCTTGTGATTGCAATCGGTGAGAACGTTGGCAATTTGAACGAGGACGAGCGCAAGGCGTTTTAGGCTTCCCTCGGTTCATTGCTGGACAGGTTCATGAAGGCGGAGCGTCCGCCGCGCACGGTCGTTCGTGGCGTTTTTTGCCGGAATGCATGGAAAGACGGAATCTTGTCGCGCGTGGCGCGTGCGAGGAACGCTGCCTTCGTGGAGACGGCTGACCTCGGCGATGATCCGGCCATGCGGGCGTCAGGGTTTTCCCATGCGGGCGTGGCGGCGCATCCTGGCGACGCGGGCATGGCGGCGATCGCCGAACGTATCCTGTTGGCATTTTAACGTCCAATCTCCACCTCTTTTCTCCACTTTCATGCTGCAAGCCCGATACGCCGAAAATCCGACAAAGTCCGCCACGGTGTTGACGGGATGCGTCCGCATTTGGTATTATTGCCAAATAAATGACGCAAAACGCAAGAATAAGCCATCGTTTCGGGTAATCGGACCTTTCTGATGAATGGTTGCAGTCCAAAGAGTCCTCTGCTTGCGGTCGAGAACCTGCGCATCGCCTTTCGGCTGGAGGGGCGGCTCTCCGTACCCGTGCGCGGCGTCTCGTTCGCGATCCCCGAAAACGCGCGCGTCGCCCTCGTCGGCGAGTCGGGCTGCGGCAAGTCGCTGACGGCGCTGGCCCTTGGCGGACTCGTCGATCGGGCGGAGATCACGGGTCGTCTCGTCGGCTCGCCGCGTCTCGCCTATGTCTTCCAGAACCCGATGCAGTCGCTGAATCCCGTCCTGCGCGTCGGGCGACAGATTGCGGAAGGCCTCCATCCGCCGTTGCGCGGCGCGGCCCTCGACGCGCGGCTGGACGCGTTGCTCGCGTCCGTCGACCTGCCGGCGGGAACGGCGCGCAAGTACCCGTGCGAACTCTCGGGCGGCCAGCAGCAGCGCGTGATGATCGCGATGGCGCTCGCGCAGGAGCCCGACCTCCTCATCGCGGACGAGCCGACGACGGCGCTGGACGTGACGACCCAGCGCGACGTCCTCGACCTCATCGCGCGCATTGCGGACGCGCGGAAGATGTCCGTCCTTTTCATCACGCACAACCTCGGGCTCGTCGCGCGCTACGCCGCGTTCGTGCACGTGATGTACGCGGGCGAGATCGTCGAGCGGGGGCCTGTCCCCGACGTCCTCGTGCATCCGCGCCATCCCTACACGCAGGGGCTGCTCGCGGCGGTGCCGCGCCTCGACGCGCCGAAGGACGCGCCGCTCGCGGACATTCCGGGGACAGTCCCCCCGCCCTGGGCCTGGCCGAGCGGCTGCGCGTTCCATCCACGCTGCCCGCAGGCGCGCCCCGACTGCGCGACGTCGAGTGAACCCTGCGCCGCCGCCCGGCGTTCAAACGGGAAAAGGCCATAGGCAAGGGAATGTCGAGGAGATGATGATCTTCAAGTTGGTGTTGCAGGGGCTGCGGCGCGGCAAGGCGCGGTTTGCGTGCGCCGTCGCCGGAATGTCCGTCGCCGTGGGCGCGCTTGTCTTCATGACGTCGCTCGTCGCGACGAACAATGCGCAGGCGCCGCGCCTGGCCGAGACCGCCTGCGCCCCGTGGGCCGCCTGGCGGGCGGAGGGCCTTCAGCTTGACCGGCCGCGGAAGAAGCCGCCGACGGACGCGAAGGCCGGGGCGCGCGGCGGGCGGACGGCGCCGGAGACTGCGCGTCCCGTGGCGCCGCTTCCGGCGGGCGCGCGAGCCGACCTTCGGCTGCGGGCCGCGACCTTCACGCTGGACTACCGTCCGGGCGGGCGCGTCCTGCAGGGCCCGCCGATGCGCGTCCTCCTGTCCGAAGCCCCCGCGTCGAACGTCTACGCGAACGTGTCGCTTGCCGAGGGACGCTGGGCGGATGCGGCGGCGGCTGTGCCGGAGGTCGTCTGCGTCCGGTCGGCCCTGCGGCGGTTCGGCCGCCTGCCGGAGCCGCCGCTCGGCTCGTCGCTCAAGTTCGTCGGGCAGAACGGCACGATGACGGCGACGGTCGTGGGCTATCTCGACGGCGGACGCCTGCCGCGCGAATTCCCGACCGTCTTCGCGAATCCGGCGGCGTTCGCCGTCCTCGTCGCCGAACGCTGGGGTGCGGTCGCGTTCTTCCGGCAGCGCCCCACGGCGGCTGTGGACGGCCTTCTCACGCCGGCGTCCGACCGGGTCGTCGCGTCGTTCAAGGCGGATGAGCAGAAGCGCATGGACTACGTCACGCCGCTTCTGCTGGCGGCCGCGTTCCTGACGGCGCTCTCGCTGCTCGTCAATTCGCTCGTCCTGTCCGTCGAGGCCAATCGCGCGACGCTCGCGACGCTTCGCATGGTGGGCCTCACGCGCACGGGCGTCGTCGCGTTCGTCGCGTCCGAGTCCCTGTTCGCCGGGCTGGTCGGCTGGCTCGTCGGCGTCCTGGGCGCGATCGTCGCCCTCGTCGTCTACGTCGCGTGCGATGCGGCGGCGTTCCCGGTCGGCCCGGCAATTGATTTCGGGCGCGTCCGCCTCACGCTCGCCGTCCTGCCGCTCGTCATCGTCCTGGCCGTCCTCTTCGCCCTTGCCCCGGCGCTTCGGGTGCGCGCGCTGGATGCCGCGTCGCGCCGTCCGCGCGGCCGCCGCGTCGGCATGGCCGTCACCTTCGCGTGCGGGTTCGCCGCGTTCGTCGCCGTCGAAGTCTGGGGCGCGTCGCTCATGCGCGCGTTCATTCCCTCCCCCGAATGGCCGGACGCGATCGTCTCGATCCTGCCGGGAGGCGTCTCGAGCTGGGACGTCGAGAAGCTGCGCGACGTTGAGGGCGTCCGGCGCGTCTCCGAGCTCGTGCCGCGCCAGCTGCCGTTCGAGGCCGAGGGCGGCCGCAACGCGCTGTTTCTCGCGGCGGAGTTCCTGCCGCGCTTCCGTTTCGTCGAGGGCTCGTGGGCCGAGGCGGACGCCGCGCTGCGCGCGGGCGATGCCGTCGTCATCACGAAGATGATGTCTGACGCGCGGAACCTGCACCGGGGCGACGCGTTGACGGTCTGGCAGCCCGGGCGACGTGGCGCGGCGCCGGCGGCGCTGTCGTTCCCGATTGCGGGCGTCGT
This sequence comes from uncultured Lentisphaerota bacterium, assembly GCA_900320855.1. Classification (GTDB taxonomy): domain Bacteria; phylum Verrucomicrobiota; class Kiritimatiellia; order RFP12; family UBA1067; genus UBA1067. Next base: position 12,043 of record ONTV01000035.1, on the reverse strand, counting down.
TGACCTCAACTGGCACATGGTGACGAGCCGAGGGCTTGTGCGCGGCCTGAACGGCGCCTCCGGCTGGACGGACGGGCCTGTCTTCTGCTCGCTCGACACAATGGGCGTCGTCGATCCCCGCACGTATCTGGTCGAGCCGTCGTTCTCCGCGCCGATGACGCACCTCTGGGTTGACTATGACCCGGCGTTCCGGGCGCGGCACGGCGTCTTCGCGGCGGGGCGGCTCGTCGAGGCCGCGATCGCGAAGCGGCTCGGCAATCCCGTCACCTCGACCGTGCGCCTCCATGCGCGCGACGAGATCGCGGACGGCACGCTGGCGCACGGCGACGACGTGATCGGCCAGGTCGCGCGCGTGCCGTTCGTCTTCCTGGCGATTCTCGCGATCGGCTTCGTCGCGATGCTGGTCGCCGAGGCGGACGCGCGGCGGCGCGAGCTGGTCGTCCTGCGCACGGTCGGCGCGACGCGGGGACAGCTCGCGGCGCGGCTGGCGCGTTCCGCCGCGAAGACGGCCGCCTTCGGCGTCGCGGCGGGGCTTCCGGTCGGCGCGCTCGTCGGCTGGCTCTTCACGTTCAAGACGGGCGCGATCTGGCCAGGGCTGCCGCATTATTTCGTCCTTCCCGGACGGCTCGTGGCCGAAGGGGCCGTTGGCGCGCTCGCCTTCGCGCTCGCCTTCGCGCTGCCGACGGCGCTCGCGCTTGTCTGGCGCGCGACGCGGCGCGGGGACGGGAAGGGCAAATCGAACAGACGGTCGGAATGAGGACAGCGGACAATGGGCGAATCGGTTGAGCGGAAACGGAAGTACAAGGTCATTCTCGCCTACGACGGCACGGGGTTCGCCGGCTGGCAGTACCAGGAGAATGCGCGCGGCATCCAGCAGGTCGTCGAGGAGGCCCTCGCCTACCTGGAGGGCGCGCCTGTTCGCATCTTCGGCTCCTCCCGGACGGATGCGGGCGTCCATGCCAAGGGGTTCGTCGGGCATTTCCACCTCACGAAGCCGATTCCGCCGACGAATCTCGTGCGGGCGATGAACGCGCGCCTGCCCGAGTCGGTGCGCGTCCTGAAGGCGGCGTATGCGCCGGAGTCCTTTGACGCGCGGCTCTCGGCGAAGGGCAAGGAATACCGCTATCAGCTCTATCAGGCGGACATCCTGCCGCCGCACCTCGCGCCCTACTGGACGTTCTGCCACCGTCCGCTGGACGTGGACGCGATGCGGGCGGCGGCGCGGTTCTTCGTCGGCGAACATGACTTCCTCTCCTTTGCCGCGAATCCGAACCGCGTCCTTGAGACGACGGTTCGCCGCATCTTCTCCTTTGAGGTGAAGCGGGCGGGGCCGCGCTACACGTTCGTCGTGCGCGGCGACGGGTTCCTCTACAAGCAGGTGCGGTCAATGGTCGGCTTTCTCATTTCCGTCGGCAAGGGAAACGAGCGGCCCGAAGCCGTGCGCGAGCTGCTTGCGGCGCACACGCCGCGCACGGCCCGCGTCGAGACGGCCCCGGCACGCGGCCTTTTCCTCTGGAAGGTCTTCTACTCCCCTGCGGCGAAAATGGTATAATTCCCCCTCATCCGCATCGTCCCGTGGCGGGGCGCGGCGGGCAGGAGGAACGAATGATAAAGTCGATTCGCAGACACCTTCGTGCGCTCGCTGGCGCGGGCGCGCTTTTCGTCGTCGTCGGTGCAGGGGCCGCCGAGGCGCCAGTCGTCTCGTTGCCGCCGTTCGTCTATACGGGGCGCGTCACCGACTATGCGCGCACGGGATTCGAAGGCACGACGAAAGGCGCGGAGATCCGCGCGCGCAAGGATGGCGTCCTCATCGCCCGTGCGCCGATCGCGGCGCCGTCCGGCGACACGTCGGCCAACTACGCGCTCGCGATCCCCTTGGCGTCGGCCGCGACGCCGGGCGCGGCCCGTCCGGGGGACACGCTCACGTTCGAAATCGACCCGAACACGGGCGATGCGCGCGATGTCTACACGGCGACGAACACGTTTCTCGCCGTCGGCAAGCCCGGCCGCGTCGCGCGCGTGGACGTCTGCGTCGCGACGTGCACGAACGCCTACGGCGTCGCCGACCAGTATCTTGACGAACTTGCCGCCTGGTGGGCCGAGAACAGGGGGGAGGAGCCCTGCGTCTACGACCCGAAGGCCGACTGGGACGGCGACGGCGTTTCGAACTACGACGAGTACCAGGCAGGGACAGACCCCCTCAATCCGGACGACGCCGGGCTTCGGATTCTCTCGTGGCAGCCCGTTGCGGGGGCTTCGGACGTCTTCGAGGCGACGTTTCTGCCGGGACGCAGCCGCGTCTACTCGGCCGAACGGCGCGCGGTTGACGGGCCGTCCGCCGCGTTCGAGCCGACGATGCACGCGGAGGCGCCGAATCCGTCCGCCGCGCGCAAGACGTATCTCCTTTCGGGAAGCGACGATCCCGCCGTCCGCGCGATTTACCTCTTCCGTGACGGCGGCGCCGCGCTCTACCGCCTGCGGCTGGAGTGAGGCGGGCGATGGCGTTCCTTGCGACGGCTTTGGCGGCGACGCTGGCGCTGCCCGCCTACACGAACCACGCCGGACATATCGTGCGAGGGCGGCCCGTCGCCGTCACGAACGGCGTCGCCACGCTCACGCGCGACGGCACGAACGACTGGACGGTATCGCTGGCGGCGTTCCCGCCGTCCGAGCGCGCGCGTCTTCGCGCCGCCGTCGGCGTGCGTCCGCCCCCCGCGACGGCCGACTTGCGGCGCGCGGCCTTTGTGCGCGAGATGCGGCTTCGGCGCGAGGCCCTTCGCCGAAGGGGCGAGGAGAAATGATATAATACGCGCGCCCGCCATTCGGGCCTAACTGCTTATGCTAGAACTGTTGACAACCGCCTTTTACATCGTCTTGTGCGTGCTGCTGTTCGCGCTCGCGATCCTTGTCCACGAATTCGGCCACTTCATCGTCGCGCTGAAGCTCGGCCTTCGCGTCGAGGCGTTTTCCATCGGCTTTGGCCACGCGCTCTGGAAAAAGACCGTGCGCGGCGTCGAGTACCGCGTCGGCTGGATTCCGCTCGGCGGCTACGTCTCGATTCCCGACGTTGATCCGGAGGGGACGAAGGCACTGGAGAAATCGTCGAATGATCGAAAGGTCGAATGTTCGAATGCGAAGGCGCCGTCTGCTCGGATTCCGGCGTGGAAGGAGATGGCCGTCGCCGTCGCGGGCCCGGCGATGAACGTCATGCTGGCGGTCGTGCTGGCGGTTGGCCTCTCGCTTGTGCCGGGCGCGAAGTTCGGGACGCTTGCGGCGAAGATCGGGAGCGTCCCGGCGGGCGGCCCGGCCGCTGCGGCGGGGCTCAAGGCCGGGGACGTCGTCCGCTCCGTCGGCGGGCGCCCGGTCGAGACGTGGTCGGAGATGCAGACGGAAGTCCAGATCGCGGGCGGCAAGCCGGTCGAGTTCGTCGTCGCGCGCGGCGCGGCGCACCCGGAGGAGGTGCGCCTCTCCGTCACGCCGACGCGCGATGCGGTCACGGGTTCGTGGTACATCCTGGCCTTGAGCGAGACGAATGCGACGGGGGCCGTCGCGTGGATGCCGGCGCGCAGTCCGTGGAAGCAGCTCGCGTGGGACGCGGGGTCGATCTTCCGCGTCCTGAAGGGCCTCGTCACGCCGAAGGAGGCGAAGGCGACGGCGGGCGCGCTCGGCGGCCCCGTGATGATCGCCGAGGGGCTGTACCGTCAGGTGCGCCGCGACAAGTGGGACGGACTGGGCTTCCTGCGCTTCCTGAACGTGAACCTCGCCGTCCTCAACCTTCTGCCGATCCCCGTCCTCGACGGCGGCCTCATCCTCTTCGCCTTCATCGCGCTCGTCTGCCGGCGGCGGCTGCCCGACTGGTTCGTCGCGAAGGTCTCGATGGGCTTCATGTTCCTCCTCATGGGGCTGATGGCCGTCCTCATCCTGAAGGACGGCTGGCGCAGCTACAAGATCCATTCCTATCGGCCGGACGCCAACGCACAGACGAATGTTCTCGAGAAAGCAGACGCGCAGCCTTAAGGTCGGGGGCCTGCCGCTCGGCGGCGGCGCGCCGGTGAGCGTGCAGACGATGGGCAACGCCGATCCGCATGACGCGGCGGCGTGCCTTCGCCAGCTTCTCGCCTGCGCCGCGCGGGGGTGCGACCTCTTCCGCCTCACCGTGCCGGACCTGGACGCGGCGCGCGTCCTCGGCGAGGTGCGGAAGGCGTCGCCGATTCCGATTGTCGCGGACATCCACTTCGACTACCGCTGTGCGCTTGCCGCGCTCGCGGCGGGGGCGGACGCGCTTCGGCTCAACCCCGGCAACATCGGCTCGCGCGACCGCGTGCAGGCCGTCGCCCGTGCGGCGAAGGCGAAGGGCGTGCCGATCCGCATCGGCGTCAACGGCGGCAGCCTCGAAAGGGGCGAGACGCTTGTCTCGTCCGCCCTCAAGCACCTGAAGATCCTGGAGGACGAGGGCTTTCACGACGTCGTCATCTCCGCCAAGGCGTCGAACGTGGCGGAGACGCTCGCGACGTACCGCGCGCTCGCGGAGCGGACGGACTGTCCGCTGCATCTCGGCGTGACGGAGGCGGGAACGCTCCTGCCGGGCACGGTGCGCAGCTCGGTCGCGCTCGGCATCCTCCTTGCGGAGGGGATCGGCGACACGGTGCGCGTCTCGCTCACGAACAAGCCGGAGAAGGAAGTGAAGGTGGGGCTGGAGATCCTGCGCGCGCTCGGCCTACGCGCGCCCGGGCCGTCGATCACGAGCTGCCCGACGTGCGGGCGCACGAAGGTCGATCTCGCCCGCGTCGCCGCCCAGGTCGAAGACGCCCTCGAAACGCTGTATTTCGACCGCCCCATTCAATCATCCGCCCATTCGCCCATTCAATCACCCGACCCCATTCGATCATTCGACCATTCGACCATTCGACCATTTCCCCATGTCGCCGTCATGGGTTGTGCGGTGAACGGGCCGGGGGAGGCGAAGGGCGCGGACGTCGCGCTCTGCGGCGGCGACGGGGAGTTTCTTCTGTATGTCCATGGTGCGTTCGTCGAGAAGGTCTCGGAGGCGGACGCAGTGAGAAAGGTGGTGGAGCATGTCGTTTCTCTTTGACAATTTCGCGCCGTTCGCGGTGGCGGCGGTCGCGTCCGTCGTCGCGTGGATGTTCGGCGGCACGCGCGGCGGGCTGCTCGTGCCGGTCGTGCCGTGGCTCTTCGTCCTTCTGCTCGAAGTCCTCTTTTGCTTTCCGCAGCGGCGGCCGGGCGAATCGACGTACGAGGCGCGCAAGCGGGTCTGGTACGCGCTGTGGAAGGATCCGGCCGCGTGGATTGCGCTGGGGCTCTTCGTCCTCTTGCTGATTCCGTTCGTCAACAACGGGCTCTGCGTCTCGTGCGACGCGCAGGCGCTCGCGACGGGGCTTTCGGCCGATCCGCCCGTGCCGATCCTGCCGTTCTGCGTAGATCGCATCGACCACCTCAACGTCGTCCTCTGGTTCGCGCTGGCGCTGCCGTCGCTCCTCGTCGTGCGCCACGCGCTCACGCGCCACGGCAAGCGGCTTGTCCTTGAGCTGATCGTCTGGAACGGAACGGCCCTGGCGGCGCTCGGCTTTCTCCAGAGCGCGCTGGGCGCGCCCGGCCCCCTCTGGAACACGATGAGCGGGACGGGCCGGGCGGCGGGCGACTTCTTCTCGACCTTCGGCTACCCGAACATGGCGGGCGACTACTTCACGACGCTCTTCGGCCTTGCGCTCGCCCTCTGGCGGCGGAACCTGGACGACCTGCGCGAGGCGCACCGGACGACGGACATCTCGTCCGCCGCCGCGCCGCGCCCCCGGATGTTCTGGCGCAAGCACTACTTCCTCATTCCGGCGGTCGTCTTCTTCTACGCGGCCCTCAACACGCTGTCGCGCGCGGCGATCCTGCTCGTCACGCTTTCGGCGGTCGTCTTCTTCCTGCATTCGTTCCTCTCCTTCGTCGCGCACAAGCGGAAGGCCGACCGCGTGCGGGCGGGGGCGTGGACGGCGCTTGGACTGGGCATCGTCATCTTCCTCTCGTGCCTCTTTGCGCCGAAGGGCCTCCGGCGGGAGGTGAACACGCTGGGAACGACGGAGGTGCTGGACCGCGTGACGGGACGCGGGCAGTACCATGTGCGCGTCGCGACTGAGATCTGGAAGGACCATGTCCTCTTCGGCTGCGGCGGCTGGGGCTACATCCATTTCTGCCTCCCGAAGATGACGCCGCAGGAGCTCATGCAGCAGCAGGTCGTCGGCGGCATCAATGTCCACAACGACCACCTCCAGTTCCTGGCCGAGCACGGGCTCGTCGGCTTTGGCGCGCTGGTCGCGCTCGTCCTCGTGCTGCTCGCGCCGGTCGCCCGGACGTGGCGGACGCTCGCGCGCGAGGCGCGCTTCATGAAGGGGCCGTCCGCGCCGCCGAAGCCCGTGCAGCTCTTCGCGCTGCCGGCGCCGGCGTTCTTCATCCTCGTCACGGTCGTCTGCACGCTCATCCACGCCTTCGGGGACTGTCCCCTGCGGTCGCCGGCCGTGCTGACGCTCTTCTTCGTCTCGCTCGCGTCCGTTCCCGGCTTCCTGCCGCGAAAGGATGACTAGACTTCGTCGGCGATTCCGACGATTCTCTCGGGGACATGCCCGGTCGAGCATGGCCATCTGAGGCTCTTCCGCTACGCGCCCGAGGCGTCGCCGTTTCGCGGCGTCGCGGGCCGCCTCACGGTTTCGGACGCGCGTGACGGGGCAAATATGGTATAATCCGGCGCCATGGCGAAAGGCGAAAAGAAACTTGCGGTTGGTCATTTCCTGAACGGCGACTTCACGGGCGTCTGCGCGGCCCATCTGTCGCGCATCAAGGAGGTCTTCTTCGCGTGGCCGGGCGTCCTTTCGTGCCGGCCGGCGCCGACGCGGTGCGCGGCGCTTGTGAAGGAGGTCTGCCGATGAGCGACTGGCTTGACTTGAACCCCGATCCCGTCCATGTGAAGCGGGAGCGCGCGCGGGCGCGCGAACTGCGCCAGACCGACTGGTGGAAGGCCCGGATCGCGAAGGGCGAATGCTACTACTGCCATCGGCAGGTCGGCGCGGCGAACCTGACGCTCGACCATGTCGTGCCCGTCGCGCGCGGCGGGCGCTCCACGCGCGGCAACTGCGTGCCGTGCTGCGTGGACTGCAACGCGAAGAAGAAGGCCTATACGCCGGCCGAGCAGATTCTCGCACGGCTCTTTCCCGAGGGGTGACGGCGATGGACCTTTCGCGAACGGAGGCTTTGGTGGGCGCAGACGCCGTGGCGCGGTTCGCGATGTCGCGCGTCGCGGTCGTCGGCGTCGGCGGCGTCGGCAGCTGGTGCGCGGAGGCGCTCGTGCGCACGGGCGTCGGGCATCTGACGCTTGTCGATGACGACGTCGTCGTGCCCTCGAACGTGAACCGCCAGTGCCCTGCGACGGCGAAGACGCTGGGCCGTCCGAAGGTCGAGGCCCTGCGCGACAGGTTGCTGGAGATCAACCCAGACGCCGATGTCGTCGCGTGTCCGGGGCGCTATCCGGCCACGACGCCCGGCTTTCGTCCGGCGGACTTCGACCTTGTCGTGGACGCGATCGACTCGGTTGACTGCAAGGCGGAGCTGATCCTCGCGGCGACGGCGGCGGGCGTGCCGATTCTCGCCTCGATGGGCGCGGCGCGGCGGCTGGACCCGACGAAGGTCGTCATCCGCCGCTTTGACAAGGTGACGGGCGACGGACTGGCGCGTGCGCTGCGCCAGCGGTTTCGCCGGCTGGGCCGCTTTCCGGCGCGGCCGTTCCTCTGCGCGGCCTCGACCGAGCCGCCGCAGCCCGTGGCCGCGTCGCCGGGGGGCCTCCCCAAGGGCTCGGTCATGCCCGTCACCTGCGCGTTCGGCATGGCGCTTGCGGCGGCGGCGCTGCGACGCCTTACGGTTGAAGGGGCTCGCGGAAATATGGTAGAATAGCGGCATGGCGGCGAGACAGCAGATTCCGTATGGCATCGTGGATTTCAAGCGAATCCGCGACGAGGGCTACTATTATGTGGACAAGACGGCCTACATCCGCAAGATGGAGGCTCGCGACAGCTTCGTCTTCTTCGTGCGCCCCCGGCGGATGGGCAAGTCGCTTTTTGTTGATACGCTTCGCTGCTACTACGACGTGAACGAGAAGGCGAACTTTTCGCGTCTTTTCGGCGACCTTGACATTGGCCTCAACCCGACCGAGAACGCCAACCGCTATCTCGTCCTCACGCTCGACTTTTCGCAGGTCGAGTTCATGGCTGGCGAGACGCTGGAGGAGAAGTTCTCTCGTTACCTCGCGTCGCGCATGGCCGGGTTCGTCGAGAAGTACCGGGCGTTTCTGCCGGGGCTGCCGGCAGCGTTTCCGATGCGCGGTGGGGCGGACATGTTCGAGGCCGTCGTCTCCTGCGCGGGCCGCGAGACGCCCATCTATCTCATCCTTGACGAGTACGACAACTTCACGAACACGCTCCTGCGCGGCGGCGGAAGCGAGCCCTACCGCGCGGTGACGCACGGCACTGGGTTCTATCGGTCGTGGTTCAAGGCGTTCAAGGCGTCGTGCGCGCGCATCTTCATGACGGGCGTCTCGCCCGTCACGCTGGACGACCTGACGAGCGGCTTCAACATCGCGAAGAACCTCTCCCAGCACGAGGATTTCAATGCGCTGCTGGGCTTCTCCGAAGCTGACTGCGTGAAGATGTTCTCCGACTTCAAGGGGACGGGAAAGTTCACGGAGGGCGACCCGGCTGCGATCGTGCGGGCGATCAAGCCCTGGTATGACGGCTACTGCTTCGCGCCGGCGTGCGTCGGCAGGGAGTGCGTCTTCAACAGCGACATGGTCCTCTACTACCTCGGCGAGCTGGTCGCCACGGGCCATGCGCCGGAGAACCTCATCGACGTGAACATCCGCACGGACTATGAGAAGCTGCAGCTGGTCGCGGACATCCAGCACGCCCAGGCGCGCGGGAACGTGGAGGACGTGCTGCCGCTTACGGAGGAGATCGCGACCTACGGTGGCCTGTCGTTCGACCTCGTCGAGAGCTTCCCGGCCGACCGCCTTTCGGACGTCGCGAACTTCCGCTCGCTCTTTCACTACTACGGCATTCTGTCGATGGCCGGGCGGCGCAAGGGCATGACGTTCTTCAAGGTCCCAAACGTCTGCGTCGAGCGGCAGCTCTTCGCGTATCTGCGTGAAGCCTATCGGCGGACGCGGCAGCCGGACTGGTACGTCTGGCAGCGCCTGGCGAGCGAGTTCGCCTACGACGGCGCGTGGCGTCCGTTCCTCGAGCGCCTGGCGGCGGACTTCGCCGACACGACGCCCGTTCGCGGCGGCATCCAGGGCGAGGCGCGCATCCAGGGCTACATGCAGGCCGAGTTCGGGCATCTCAAGTTCTTCCTGATGGCGCCAGAGATGGAGACGGCGCGCGGCTTCTGCGACTTCGCGCTCTTCCCTGAGCGCGTCCACTACGGCGACGCCGCGCACAGCTACCTCATCGAGCTCAAGTATGCGGCGAAGGACGCGGCGGACGCCGTTCTCGACGCGCAATGCGCGGAGGCGAAGGCTCAGCTCGCACGCTACCGCGCCGACCGCTTCGTGCCTGCGCTCGCACGCGGGACGACGCTCCACCAGATCGTCTTCCAGTTCAAGGGCGCGGCGCTCCATCGCCTTGAGCAGATTTCCGAGGAGGCGCTGTGAGCGCGACGGCGGATCGTTTGGGGGGCGCGCCGCGCGTTTCTGTCATTGTCCCGACCTTCAACCGAGCCAAGATGGTCTGTTCCTGCGTGGCGAGCGTCTTGGCGGCGGAAGATTCGAATCTGCTGGAAGTGATCGTCATCGACGATTGCTCGCCCGACGACACGAAGGCGCGCGTCGCCGCGCAATTTGGCGGCGATGCGCGGGTACGCTACTTTCGGAACGCGCGCAATTCGTTTCAGGCCGTCTCGCGCAACAACGGGGCGAAGGTCGCGAGGGGCGACTACCTCTTTTTTCTTGACGATGACAATCTCGTTGCGCCGACCGTGCTTGCAGAGCTTTTGGACTGCTTCGCGCGCCACCCGGATGCTGGGCTTGTCGCGCCATTGTCCGTTCATCGGCGGTCGGGCGGCGACGGTCTTGTCTGGACGCTGGGGAGCGATTTCTCGCACTGGACGTCGAGGCCGAAGGATCGGGGCGGCAATCTGCCGCTTGCGGCGTTGCCCGCTGAACCGATCGACTATCCCACGACCTACTCGCCGAACGCCTTCATGGTGCCGCGTCGCTTGTACGAGGAATTGGGCGGCATGGATGAGCGCTTTGTCCAGATTTTCGAGGAGAGCGATTTTGGCTGGCGCGTCGTCGAGAGCGGACGTTCGGCCTGGATCGCCGCGCGCGCGCGCACGGAGCATCTGGGCTTCCTTGAGCCGGGATGCGTGCCGGAGCTGCGCCTCCTGGGAATCGAGAAGCCCTATCGGACATATTGCTTCGCGCGCAACCGCATCCGCTTCGCGCGACGGCACTTCAGCTTTCTCCAGGCGCTCTCCGTCGCCTTCGTCTTCGCGCCGCTGTCCGTCGTCTGGTACGGCCGGGCGGCGCTGAGGAACCGTCGCCCGGACATCGCCTGGGCGTATCTCAAGGGCACCCTCGCGGGCATCGTCGGGGCGTAGGCGGGCGGCATGCACAAGGCGGGAGTCGAGGCGAGTGGTGGCCTGTCGGCGGTCAAGCACCGCATGACGCGGCGGTGCGACGGCTGGGACTACCGCGCGCAGGCGATCTACCAGATCACGCTCGTGCAGGCCGACCGGCGGCGGCCCGTGCTGGGGCGGCTCGTGATCGACGACCCGTCGGCGTCGGCGGCGCCCGAGGCGGTGGCGGCGGGGCGGCTTCTCATGCTCGCGCCGGCGGCGTGGCCGCACGTGCCGGGCGAGAAGCCGATGACGCGGCGCGACGCGCTCGTGTTGAACCGCCTCGCCCAGGCGCTTGCGGGCGATGGCGCGGCAGAAATCAACTATCGCGGCGTCACGTTCGCCGAGGTCGAGGCTTGGGCGCGTGTGGCGGTGAAAGACCCTGCTGGGGCAAGAAGGGGAGAGGTCGTCTAAAATGGTCGAGGAGCGTTCAAAGAGATCGTGGTGGAGGTGATATGGAACTCTTAAATGTTTGGCGGAAATTCCAGGTATGGGGAGTCCCGGGTGTCCGAAATAGTCTTCTTCGGGCGATTGCATGGCGTCGCGCATCACGTGATTTGGCGCGTGCCGCTAAGCAGGATGCCGGGACTGTTTCTTCGCGTGGTCTCACACTGATTGGCGAGTTCATGCAGGGCGCGAGCAACAGCAAGACGAACCGCGATTTTGCCTATGCCCTGCGGGACGCGGGAATTCCGTTCCAGACCTATTCGGTCGATTGGGCGTGTACGGTTCCCCGGGAAGATTTTGAGCCGATTCTGACGCCGCGTACGGCGTTTCGGCTGCATCGCTACACGCATGTCGTTGAGATGTTTCGCAGTCCTCTTCCCCGTGGACTTGTCCCTCGTCTTGCCCGTATCGCCTTTTGGGAGGGAACGCGCGGAATGTTCGAGGTTTGGCCGTTTCTTCGTGGCACAGATGCGCTTGTGGCGATGAGCGACTTCAATCGTGCGACATTTCTTGCGAATCCAGATGGCGCGCCGGTTCACAAAATTCTTTATCCCCTGCGTCCGCTAGACTTTGACCTTCCGTCGGATGCTGACGTTCGTGACCGTTTCGGGATTGGCCGTGAGGATTTTGTTGTTTTCTTCAACTTTGACTTTGGCTCTTATTGCCGCAAGAATCCTGGTGCCGCAATCCGGGCGTTTGCGGCGGCGCTGCGTGACGTTCCGAAGACACGTCTCGTCTTCAAGGTGCAGGGGGCATCGCGGCATCCTCGGGAAGTTGCTGAAGTCTGGCGTCATGCCGCCGAGGCGGGGGTCTCGAATCAGCTGACCATGATAGCCGACTACCTCCCGCATCGGCTTCTCTATGGTCTCACGGCGACTTGTGATGTCTACCTGTCGCTCCATCGTGGTGAGGGGTTTGGGCTTGGCATGGCCGA
>ONTV01000124.1 GCA_900320855.1 uncultured Lentisphaerota bacterium | reverse complement strand
AAACAACGGCTTGACCGAGCTGTCGGGCCCGCAGCCGCGCCCTGCGCCCAGATACCGCCGCGACCTCAGCGATTTTTCAACGAATTAAAATCGCACCCGACCTTCCGGCGCCCGCGTCAGGCGAAGGACGTCGCGGCCTTCGCCCGTCTCACACGCCGCCCTTGCGGCGGTGGCGCGCGGCGTAGGACGCGAGCGCCCGGTCGAGCTCGGCTTCCGTGAAGTCCGGCCAGAGCGTGTCCGTGAAATAGTATTCGCTGTAGGCCGATTCCCAGAGCAGGAAGTTCGACGTCCGCAATTCGCCGCTCGTGCGGATGACGAGGTCGGGGTCGGGGACGTCCGGCGCGTAGAGGAAGCGCCGGAACGTCTCCTCCGTCAGCGGCTCGCCCGCCCGGATCGCGGCATTCGCCGCATCGACGATCTCGGCGCGCCCGCCGTAGGAGATCGCGACGATGAACTGCCGCTCGAACCGCGCCGTCTTCGCCTCCAGCGCCTCGATGACGGCGAGGAGGTTCGGCGAGAGGTCGCCGCGCCGCCCGACCATGCGGAAGCGGACTTCGCTCTCGACGAACCGGCTCTCCTTCGCCTTCAGGATCCGCGCGAAGAGGGACATGAGGCCGTCCACCTCCTCTTTCGGACGCTTCCAGTTTTCCGTCGAGAACGCATAGACCGTCAGGTAGCGGATGCCGCGCGCGCCGCACCAGTCGAGGACGTCGCCCAGCGTCTTCGCGCCCGCCTTGTGCCCTTCGCCGCGCGCCTTGCCGCGCTGCGTCGCCCAGCGTCCGTTGCCGTCCATGATGATCGCCACGTGCTGCGGCACGTGCTTCAGGAACCGCACGGCGTCCGCGAAGAACCGCTCGGGCGTCGAGGCCCCGCTCGTCACGCCCAGCGTCGCGACGCCGGCGAGGTCGAGCGCGCGCACCTCGTCCATCGTCCCGGCGAGGAACGCCCGCTTGCCGGTCGCCGCCGCGACGTCGGCGAGCCGCCTCGAGTTGGCGGACGTCCGCGAGCCGAGCACGAGGACGGCGTCGCCCGCGAACGCGCGCACGGCGTCCTGCCGCTCCTTCGTCGCGCGGCAGACCTCGGCGGCCGTCTCGACGGCATAGCGCGTGCGCAAGTCCGCGACCTGCCGCGCGACGTCGTCCGCGTTCATCGTCGTCTGGGCGACGACGCCGAGGCGCGCGCCCTCGGCCAGCGGCGACGCGGGCGACAGGGCCTCCGCGAACGTGAGCGGCGCCGGCACCTCGCCGGCGATGCCCTGGAACTCGACGTGGTCCGGGTCGCCGAGAATGACGACGGGGAGTCCCCGCCGCGCGAAGTCGCGCGCGGCCGCATGGACCTTCGCGACGTAGGGACACGTCGCGTCGACGACCGTCAGATGCCGCGCGGCGGCGGCTTCGCGCACGCGTGGCGAGACGCCGTGGGCCGAGAAGACGACCGTCGCGCCGTCGGGAACGTCCTCGATCCCGTCAACGAAGCGGAAGCCGAGCGCCTTCAGGTCGCCGATCACGATCTCGTTGTGGACGAGCGCGTGGAGACAGTAGACGTCGCGCAGCGTGAGCGCCTTGGCGATTGCGGCGTTCACGCCCGCGCAGAGTCCGTGCGGCTCCAGGATTTCGATTCGCGTCATGGCGTCAGCCCTCCTTCCCGTCGTTCGTCTTTCGCCTCGGCGAAGGCGACGTTGAGCAAGCCGTCCGCCGTCTCCAGAAGGTCCTTCAGCGACTCCTCGTCCGCCTCGCCCTGGGCGAGCGCGAGCAGGAAGGCGCGGTAGGCGTCGGTCGCCGCCTGGAGAGCCGCGCCGCGCCCGCCGCCGAACACGAGCAGCGCGTCCGCCTTCGCGCGCGCGGCGAGCCGCACGAACGGATCGTCCTTCGCGCAGGCGATGGCCGCACGGAACGTAAGCGCGCCGAAGCGTCCGCAGAACGGACGGACAAACGTCTGCGGATAGAGCCAGAGGCGCGACGCGAAGACGCGCGCCTCGATTCGGCTCAGCTCGCCCGGACGGAAGACGTGGTAGAGGAGGCGAAAGCCGTCCGCGTCCGGGCCTTCCGCCCGGTCGAGCCAGTCCGCCAGCCGCCGCCGCGCCCGCGCGACCCGGTAGCCGGGATCGGTCATGCGATAGGCTTCGGCGGCCTCCGCCGCCGACCGCTCCGTCTTCTCGACGGCGCGAAAGTAGGCGCGCGCGATTTCCGTGCGCAGGGCCGCAAGGTCGGTCGTCGCGGGATTCGGCAGGAAGAGCCGCGTGACGACCGCGCCGTCGTTCGTCGCGACGCGCACAAGGACGTCCGTGCGGTTCGTCGCCACGTCGCCGAGGTGGAGGACGATGCCGGGGCGCGCGACGCGCGCCAGCCGCCGCCCGGACGCGCCCGCGAGCGTCAGGACGGTCTCGCCCGCAAAGCGCGCGACCGGCGCCTGGTATTCGCGGCGCCGGTCTTCGGTGCAGCTCGCGTAGACCTTCACGAGACCCTCGGCCTGCGTGAGGACGGGCGCCTTGAAGCGCGCGATCATCTCCGCACGCGAAAGCGCCAGCACGAGGGCGGTCGCGAGAAGGCCCATGGCGCGTCAGCGGACCTTCAGCAGGATGAGCAGCAGCGCCGGCATGACGACGAGCTGCAGGAGGACGAAGCGCATCAGCACCTGCGCGTTCGACCACTTCAGGTTCTTCTTGCAGTGGTCGTGCAGGGGGAAGCGGACCCGGCGGATGAGGTTCTCCTCGCCGATGTCGAAGCCAGCCTTCTTCGCGAGGCGCAGGAGGACGAGCTTGCCGAGGCCGCCGCCGCCGTTCACGAGCACGATCGGCGCGAGCGCAAGGACGATGAACGGATTGCCCGTCATGAGCGAGGCCGTCGCGACAAGGATGCCGAGATAGCGGCTGCCCGCGTCGCCCATCAGGATCTTCGACGGCTCGGCGTTGTACCAGAGGTAGCCGCCGAACGCCCCCGCGACAATCATCACGACGATCGCCCAGCGCGCCGCCTCGGCGTAGGCGGGAATGAGGAAGTAGTGCGCGACGGGGCGGTAGCCGACGACGACGTAGAGGACGACGGCCAGCATCACGAGGGCGATGAGCGTCAGCGTCCCCGCGAGGCCGTCCACGCCGTCCGAGCAGTTCGTCGCATTCATCGTGAACCAGAGGACGAACGCCGCGACGGGCACGTAGGCCCAGGCGGGAATGAGCCAGACGCCGACGCCGTTCATCAGCACGGGCCCCTTCACGAACGGCAGCCACGCGATCATCACGTGCGCCCCGTCCACGATCTCGTGGTGGCCGAGGAAGATGAAGACGGCGATCGCGACGGAGACGACGGCGTCCAGAAGCCCCTTCTTGAGTTCGCCCCAGGGAACGAGCGCGCGGTCGTCGAGATAGCCGAAGAGCATCGCGCCGTAGAGCGCAAAGACGGCCGCGAGATCCCACGGCTTGAGCGGCGCGAAGAGGATGATGACCGGCAGGGCGACGAGCGAGACCCACAGCCCCGCGCCCGTCGGCTTGCCCTGGCTGCCCATCCCGCCGAGGTCCTTGAGGAGCGTCTTGCCCCGGTCGCGCGGCAGGCGGTCCCACAGGCGCGGCAAGAGCGCCCACGTGAGGATCGCCGCCGTGAACGCGCCGCCCGCGAGGAGCAGCGCATGGGACTGGAGGAGGCGGAACGGGCCCCAGACCTGCTGGAGGAACGTCGAAAGGTAGTAGATCATTTTCTTACGGAGCCTTCTTGAGCGCGTCGGCAAGCGTCTGCTTCACCTCCGGCGAGTCCGGCAGAACCTTCAGCGCCCGCCGCGCGAAGTCCTCCGCCTCCTTGTAGCGGCGAAGCTTGCGGCAGATGATCGAGAGGTTGTTCAGGACGGCCGGCTCGTTGGGCCGCGTCTTGAGGCAGCGGCGCAGATAGCGCTCGGCGTCGGCGGGACGGTTCAGCGTCAGCGCGCTCATGCCCATCGCGAAGTTCGCCTCGGCGTCGTCCTCGTTCGCGCGCAGGACGGCGGCGGCGTAGCGGCGCGCGTCCGCGAAGTTCGCGCGCTTCAGCGCGATCTGGAGCCCCTCGCGCGGCGTCATCTGGAGGAACGTGCGCTGACGCTCCTGCTCGATGACCGAGAGCATCTTCTTGAGCGCCGTGTTCGAGGCGTCGAGGTCGTTGGCGAGCGTCGCGTCCTCGCGGATGCGCGCGAAGCGCGAGAGCCGCCACGAGACGGCCGAGAGGGCTGAGGAGAGGGCGGGCGACGGGTCGGCCGTCTCCATCTTCGGCGAGATCGCGAGGATGCGGTCGGAGAGCGCCTTCGCGCGCGCGATGCCGGCGGCGGCCGTCGCCTCGTCCAGCCCCTTCTCGCGCGCGACGAGGCCCGAGAGGGTCGGCAGCGGCTTGCGCTCGCGCTTCCAGAACTCGAAGCCGAGCTGGATCGCCGCCGCGTCCATTCCGCCGACCTTCTCGCCGGCCCAGATGCGCAGGAGCGCCGGGATGCCAACCTGCGCGTTCTTCCAGTCGTCCGTCTCCGGCTCGAACGGACGCGTGCGCACCGCGCATTCCCACGCGCTCGCGCCGGACATCATGTTGAGCGCGTAGAGCGTCTGCCCCCGCTCCTTCGCGCAGAGCTCGACCGCCGCGTCGAGATGCCCGTCGGTGAAGAGGTACGTCACGCCCGCGCACTCCGCAACCGTCTCCCGCACGGCGTCGTCGACGATCCGCTGCATCTCGGACTCGACCGGCTTCGGCACCGTCCGGCACGCGAGCAGGACGACGAGCGCCGTCAGGACCGGCACGAGCCCGCGCAGGAGGATGCCCGGCTTCCGCTCGCCCTCGCCCAGGTACGTGCGCTGGCACTCGAAGGCGAACGCCGCGCCGAAGAGCGCGAGCGCGACCATTGCGCAAAACGCGAAGAAGGCGAGGAGAAAGCCGCTCTGCACGAGGACGATGTCCTTCGTGAACGTCCAGAACCGCGCGGCCGGCAAGGCCCCGCACTGCATCACGGCCAGCATGCCGACAAGGAAGAGGAGGACGCCGAGGTTGAACGGCATCGGGCGGTCGTCGCGCGCGACCATCGGAAAGACCTTCAGCGCCACGAGGAGCGGCAGCACGCCGAAGACAAGCCCCAGCACCCAGCCGACGACGCTCGCCGCGCCCGCGAAGACGCGCCAGTAGCCGCCCACGTAGCGGAAATAGACGTCATTCGCCCCCCAGCCATTCGCCGCGACGCCCCCCAGCGACGCGAACTCGGCCGCGTTCAGGTACGCGGCGAACGCCAGCGACCCGAGGAAGAGGAAGAACATGCGCCACTTCGGCAGCTCGTCCGGCTCCGGCAGCTTCTCGGGCTTCTGGTAGATGCCGTCGAGGATGCCATGCCAGACGATGACGTACGCGCCGATGAAGAGGACAGGCAACAGGAACGCGAACGGCGTCTCGGCCGCGAGAAGGCCCATGAGCGCGACGAGCGGAAAGAGCCGCCACCGGCCGCCCGCCACGAACCAGCGCAGCGCGAGATGAAGGATGGCCAGCACCACGGTCAGGCGCAGGAGGGACGGCGAGAAGACGCGCGCGATGCGCGAGAGCGGGTCGCCGATGCCGAAGAGGAACGCCGCGACGAACGCGAAGAACGGCGCGATGCGTCCGCTCCAGACAGGGTACGGACGCCCCGTGCGGATGAGGAGCGCCAGCGTCTGCCGGACGATCAGGTAGACCAGCGCGGCCGAGACACCGCCCAGCGCAGCGCCGACACCCGTCAGGAGACGAATCGCGCCGCCCACGCCCAGGGCCGAGAACGTCCAGCCCGAGACGATCCGCCAGAAGCCGGGGAAGATCGTCTGCGGCGGACGGACGCCCGCCGCGACGGCCGCCTCGTTCCACATCGACGGATCCAGTCCGGGAATGCCCCAGACGAGAATCGCGGCCGCCGCAAGCAGCCCCGCAAGGCCCGCCAGGACGTAGTCCTTCACGTCGAGATTCCGAACAACGCCGCTCGGCGCATCCGCCGGCAGCCCCTCGCCAACTTGGTCTAAAGCCATTCTTCTCCCTACTTCCTGGTGAACTGAAAGAAAGGCGTATGATACTAAAACAGCGGACGAGTTTCAACATCCCCTCTGCCTAAATCGCCAAACTCAAATCCGTGGGTCTGCGTCCTTCGTCACGGCAAGTTGAGAATTCG
>ONTV01000021.1 GCA_900320855.1 uncultured Lentisphaerota bacterium | reverse complement strand
GAAGGAGTTCAGGACATGCCGCGCCATCATGCTCCGCCACGGCGCGGGCTCCGCCGCGGCGTGCGTCTGCGCCATCATCGCACGGCTCAGGAGCGCGGCGTAATATGGCGCAGATTTTCAACGAATTAAAATCGCACCCCCGCGACAGCACCCTCCCAGATTTTTGACAGACCGATGTCCAAGAGGCTCGCCGTCCGCCGCGACTGCGCGGGGAGGGGAATGACTGAAGCAGTCCGATAGACTGTCGGCGGTCGCGTCGTCCGGCTTTGCATTTTGCATAGCGCGTATCCTATCATATGGTATAATGCGCTTTTCATGAGAAGCCTCGTCCTTGTCCTGCCGGCCTACGAGCCGAGCCCCCGCCTGCCGGAACTCGTCCGCGAACTCGCCCCCGCCTTCGCGGGCGTCGTCGTCGTGGACGACGGTTCGCGCCGCTCCGCCCCCGTCTTTGCGGCCGTCGCGGCCTTGCCGGGCGTCCGACTCCTTCGCCACGCGGGCAACTACGGAAAGGGCACGGCGCTCAAGACGGCCTTCGCCGACGTCCTCCGCCAGTTCCCGGACGCGACGGGCGTCGTCACGGCCGATGCGGACGGGCAGCACCTTCCGGACGACATCCGGCGCGTCGCCGAAGCGACGGCGGCGCATCCGGACCGCGTCACGCTCGGCGTCCGCGCATTCGACGGTCCCGTGCCCTTCCGCAGCCGCCTCGGCAACTTCTGGACGTGCGGCGAGTTCTTTCTCCTCACGGGCACGTGGATCCGCGACACGCAGACGGGCCTCCGGGGCATTCCGCGCGCATTCCTGTCGTGTTTCACCACGATTCCGGGCGACCGCTACGACTACGAGTCCCGCATGCTCGTCGCGGCCGTGAAACTGCCGCAGCCGCCTGTGCAGATTCCAATCGCCACCGTCTACGAGGACGGCAACCGCACAAGCCACTACCGTCCGCTCGCCGACACCTGGCGCACGCAAACGGCGCTTTTCCGCGCCGCGTTGGGACGACCCTAGGGCAGGGAGAGGCGCGCGTCCGTCAGGAAGAGCGCCACCGAGGCGATCGTCAGGTGGTAGAGCGACGTGTTCCACTTCGTGTCGCGCCCCCAGCCCTCGAACGTGCGCGTCGCGCCCTCGCGCAGGTTCCGCAGCCAGGCGTCCGGCGAGACGAGCAGCTCATGCAGAAGCGCCTCGTCGCCCACATCGCGCAGCCAGCAGAACAGCGGAAAGAACTGGAAGAGGCTGATCGACGAATAGCCCTTCTCCTTCACGAGACGCCGGAAAGCCGCCGACGCGGCCGCGTCGTCCGCCGGCGCCAGGCGGGCAAACGCCGCGTAGACGTTGCCGGGCAGGCTCACGTGGCGCGAGCCCACGCGATCGACGAACAGATGGCGATCCGCGTCCCAGAACGCGGCGCGAAAGGCGTCCGCGAGCGGTTTCACGTCCGCATACGGCGGACGCCCCAGGCGCGCGGCGAGGGCGTTCAGGCTGCGCACGGCAATCACGTACCAGGCGTTGATCGCGTTGTGCACGTCCGTGCAGACCTTGCCCTCCCGGACGTCCGCGTCATAGCCGTCCTGGAAATTCTTCGGCCACTCGACGACGCACCACTTGTCGAGGTTGGCGAGAAGGCCGTCCGGCCGCGCATAGCGCGCGCGATAGGAATCGACGACGTCCGCCAGCGCGTCGAAGCGCGCGGCGACGAACGGCGCGTCACCCGTCTGCTCCAGATACCAGTGGGCGAACAAGACCAGCATGAACGGATACTCGGCGATCTCCTGCATGAACGAGCAGTTCGCGCACGTGACAAGCCCCCGGTCGATTCGCTTCGTGCGCAGGAAGTCGTCGAAGAACTTCCGCGCAGCCCGCCAGTCGTCCGTCAGAAGGCAGTAGGCCAGCATCGTGTAGCAGCCGTCCCCCAGGTAGTAGCCCTTCTCGCGCTCCATGCAGTCCATGATCTGCTCCTGCACGCCATAGCGGAACGTGTTGACGCAGAGGTCCCAGACCGGCCGCAGGACCGGGTCCGTGAATGTCGGGCGCGCCTTCAGCGCAAACGGCTGGTGACGCGCCAGGAGGCAAACGCTGCCCTCGTCGATTCGCACGCCAGCCGCCGGGGCCAGTTCCAGATAGCGAAAGCTCTTGTAGTCATACTGGTTCAGGAGGTCGCGCGGCCCGCCGGAAAGAACCATCCGCTCGACATAGTCGCAATTCGCCCACAGCTTGTGCCGCACCGAGCCATCCGCATTCAGCTCCTGTCCGCACCGGATCACCACCGAATCGCCCTTCTTGCCGGACGCGGCGAATTCGACGCTGCCGACGAAGATGCCGCCGAAGTCCAGGCGCAGCCCGCCGTCCGCCAGCCGCTCGACCGCGACGGGCCGGAGCCGTTCCGTCACGACGCCCGGCGTAGGCTGTTCGACAAGGCGATAGTCGCCGCCGAGGGGATGGCGCACGGCGGCCACCCAGTCCGCATCGTCAAACGACGGATGCTCGAACCCGACTTCCGGCGCGCCCGCGTCGTAGCATTCGAGGAACTGCGTGTCGTAGCCGACCGTCCCCAACGCCGAATAGCCGCGATGCCGCGCGACCTTGAACGTCTCGTCGCTGGCAAGAAGCGGACGCCCATCGACGTCCAGCTCCAGCCACAGCCCGTGGCGGTTGTCGCCCGAGACCCAAACGCGGTTGACGAGCCCCTGGTAGTACGTGTGGACGGCCAGCGTGTTGCGGCCCTTCACGAGATAGGGCGTCACGTCAATCACATTGTAGTACGTGCAGTCCGTCGTGCCCGCCGCCGGGCCCATCGCGACGAACGTGCCGTTCACGTAGAGCTTGTAGTAGTCGTCGGCGGTGATGCGTACCGTCGTCTTCCCGACGACCGCGAGGTCAAACGCGCGGCGGAAGAGGTAGTGCCGATTCTGCCAGCGCACATCGACGGGCGCAAGCTTCTTCCGCTTCAGCTGCCGCGCCCACACGTTGCGCGGACGAAGGCCCGCCATGTCCGGATGCGTAATCCAGTCGGCCAGAGCCGTCCACCCCGACAGCGCCAGCAAACAGCCGAGCGCAAGAACCTTTCGCATGAGTTGCCTCCCTTTCACCCTGCGGGGGACTGTCCCTGAAACAAAAAACGGACGCGCGCGGCGCAACGGCTAGGCGCCGCGAACGAGCGCGGCGGCAAACGCGCCATCGTGCCCCGTCTCGAACGGCACGGACTCCTTCGACTCCCGCAGCGTGAAGTCGGGATGGCGCGCGAGAAACGCCTCGACCTGGTCAGCGTTCTCCTCCGGCTCGTTCGAGCACGTCGAGTAGACGAGCAGCCCGCCCGGCGCAACCTGCCCCGCCGCCGCATCAAGAATCTCCGCCTGAAGCTTCACCAGCTCGGACAGCTTCGCCGCGCTCCAGTTCCAGCGCGCGTCCGGCCGCCGCCGGAAGACGCCCGTGTTGGAGCAGGGGGCATCGACGAGGACTTTTGGGAAAGAATCGAATGGTCGAATGTTCGAATTGTCGAATGATTGGCAGGGCGCATTCACTTCCCCCATTCGATTATTCGACCCGATTCGATCATTCGAACATTCGATTATTCGATTATCTCCCCCCACGACCTTGATCGGCAGCTTGAGCCGCGCGACATTCTCCTCCAGCCGCGCGCGGCGGCGGGGATTGACCTCGCGCGCCGTCACGTCCGCGCCACGCCACGCCAGCTGGACGGCCTTGCCGCCCGGCGCCGCGCAGGCATCGAGAATCCGTTCGCCGGGCTGCGGATCGAGGAGATCGACCGCAAGGCGCGTGCCCGGATCCTGCACGATGAACTCGCCGTCCGCGAAGCCGGGGACGTCCGTGACCTTCTTGCCGCGTTCAAGCGCAACGAACGTGCCGTCCCGGCGCGCGAGATAGGTGACGGCCGGCGCGTTGTGCCACGCGGCCAGACGTTCGGCCTCCGCCGCGCCAAAGCGCGCCGTCCAGCGACGGACGAGCGCCGAGGGGAACGTCTCGAGTTCCGTGCCGAGGGCCAGCACGCCTTCGCCGCCGCGACCGTCTCGTTGACCGCCGCGAAATCCGGCACGTCGTCCATATACAGGATCTGCGCCGCGCCGACGTAGAGGAGCGCCTCCAGCTCGCCCTTGGGCCACTGCTTCACGAGCGTGCCGAGAATGCGCCGCAAGGGGCGAAGTCGGCGAATCACCGTGTAGACAAGGTCCTGCACAAACGCACGGTCGGCCCCGTCCGGCAGAAGCGTTGCCGGGAACTCCTTTGTGACGAGCCAGCGGACGACGATGAACGCCGCCGCGCGGCGCGCACGTCCGGGCAGATGATCCTTTGCCGAGCCAACGGCTCGCGCGCCACTCTTGTGGTCTTCCATGGGAAATCCTCCTTCGGGCCGACGAACCTGGCCTTACGAGTCGTTGTGGACGGGATCGGCGCCCGTGTTGCGCAGGTGGCGCTCCAGCTTGCCCAGGAGCCACGTGAACGTCATCACGAGGATGAGGTAGATCGCCGCGACCGTCAGGTAGGGCGTGTAGACCGAGTAGGTCTGCGACCGGATGATGTCGCCGCCCTTGGCGAGGTCGCAGAGCGCAATGTAGCCGACGATCGACGTGTCCTTCATGAGGACGATGAACTCGTTGCCGAGCGCAGGGAGGACGTTGCGAATCGCCTGCGGCAGGACGATCCGCAGCATCGTCTTCCAGTAGCCGAGGCCCAGCGCGCGCCCCGCCTCCATCTGGCCGGGGTCGATCGACATGATGCCCGCGCGCAGGATCTCGGCCTGATAGGCCCCCGAATTAATGCCGAACGCGAGAATCGCCACGACCACCTTGTCGAGCGACTGGAGGATGATGAAGTAGCAGATCAGGAGCTGCACGACCATCGGCGTGCCGCGAATGATCGTGAGGTAGACCTTCGCAAGCGCGTTGAGGATGGGAAAGCGCCCGTACTTGTCGTGCGACGAGCGAATGATGGCGACGACAAAGCCAATCAGAAGCCCCAGCGCAATCGCCGTCAGCGCAACTTCGAGCGTAACGCCCAGGCCGTTCCACAAATACTGCCAGCGCCCGTTCTTGACGAAGCAGAGCTGAAAATCGTCAATCAAAGACTGAATCATGTATCAAAGCCACCTAATCATTCACACATCCGAATATTTGACCACTCGGTTACTCGATTATTCGGTCGTTCGACCATTCCTTCGACCATTCGGTTACCCGATTACCCAAACATCCAACCACTCGATTATTCGAACATTCGAACATTCGCACATCCCGTTATTCGATCATCCGAACATTCGACCATTCGATTATTTCTCCTTGAGCTTGTCCGCCTCGGCCGTGTAGACGGCGACCCACTTCGCGAGCCGTCCGTCGGCCTTCGCCTCGGCAATCGTCTCGTTGATCGCCTTCAGCAGTTCGGGCTGTCCCTTGCGGATCGCGACGGCGTATTCCTCAGACGTGATGAAGCCGGAGAGCGCGAGCTCTGCCTCGCCCTTCACGCAGTTCTTCGCCGGGTCGATGTCGGCGATGACGACGTCCACGCGCCCCGCCTTCAAGGCCGCGACGGCTGCCGCCGGCGAGTCGAAGCGCTCCGGCTGCTGCTTGAGCTCGTCCGTCACGAACGCCTCGCTCGTCGTGCCGCTCTGGACGCCGACCTTCCTGCCCTTCGCGTCCGAACCCTTCGCGTAAGGCGTCCCCTTCTTGTAGACGAACACGACGCCCGTCTTCACATAGGGAATCGAGAAGTCGACGTTCTTCTTGCGGTCTTCCGTCACCGTGATGCCCGCCGCCGCGAGGTCGGCCTTGCCGGAGATGACCGTCGGAATGACCGAGTCGAAGTTGACCGACTCAACCTCGAACGGGCGGCCGAGCTTCGCGGCGACCGCCTTGCAGATCTCGACGTCGATGCCGACGATTTCCTGTCCACGCAGGAACTCGTAGGGCGGGAACGTCGCCTCCGTGATCATCTTGAGCGATTCGCCCTTCTCCGAACAGCCCACGAACATTGAACCGCCGACGAGCATCGCCGCCACCGCCAGTGCCATCATCAGGTTCTTCGCCAGTGCCTTCGTCAGGCTCTTCGCCAGTGCCTTCGTCAGGCTCTTCGCTCGTGCCTTCGTCAGATTCTTCATTTTCGTTTTCCTTTTGCTTTTACGGATTTCAGATTTCAAATTTCAGATCTCAAATCAACCGACCGGCCACCCAAACGTCCAACCGTCCAAACACGCAAACTCCCAAGCACCCAAATTCCCTAGCACCTAAATGCCCAAGCGCCTAAACGCCCAAAACACCCAAATGTCAAAACTCCCAGACCTCCAAACATCCAAACGTCTAAACATCCAAGCTTCCAGACCCCAAAACAGTCAAACTCCTACCCCACTTCAATCATTCGGCCATTCAATCACCCGATCATTCGACCATCCTCTCATTCGTCCATTCGACCATTCGATTATTCGATTATTTCTCCACTCTATTTCTTCAACGCATCCGCTTCCTTCGTATACTGCGCGCGGATGGCGGCCATCTTGCCGCTCGCCTTGAGTTCGGCAATCGTCTCGTTGATCGCCTTCAGGAGTTCGGGACGCCCCTTCTTGATCGCGATGGCGTATTCCTCAAGGTTGATCGGCGTCGGCGCAATCGCGAGCTCGGCCTCGCCAAGGACGCAGTTCTTCGCCGGCTCGACGTCCACGAGCACGCCGTCGCAACGGCCCGCCTTGAGCGCGGCGCACGCCTCGGCGGCGGAGCGGAAGCGCTCGGGCTCCTGCTTGAACTGCTCGATCACGATCGCCTCGGCCGTGTTGCCGCCCTGGACGCCGATGCGCTTGCCCTTGCAGTCGGCCGCCGTGAGGAGCGGCGCGGACTTCTTGTAGATGAGGACAATTTCCGTCTTCGCGTAGACGTCGGAGAAATCGACGTTCTTCTTGCGGTCCTCCGTCACCGTGATGCCGGCGGCCGCGATATCGGCCTTGCCCGACATGACGGACGGGATGACGGAGTCGAAATCGACGTTCTCGACTGCGAACGTCTTGCCCATCTTCGCGGCGACCGCCTTGCAGATCTCGACGTCGATGCCGACGATTTCCTGTCCGCGCAGGAACTCGTAGGGCGGGAACGTCGCCTCCGTAATCATCTTGAGGGTGTTCGCGTCGTTCTTTGCGCAACCGCAGAGCGTCGCCGCCGCCGCCAGTGCCATCATCAAATTCTTCGTGAGCGTCTTCGTCAGACTCTTCGCCAGTGCCTTCGTCCGGCTCTTCGTGAGTGCCATCATCAGGTTCTTCATTTTCGTTTTCCTTTTGCTTTTACAGATTTCAGATCTCAAATTTCCAATCAACCAACCCCCTACTCCTCAAAACCGCCACAAACCCCAAGACTCCCAAGCTTCCAAATCCAAACTTCCAAACAACTAAACTCCCAAACCACCAAACAGCCAAACCATTCGATCATTCGAACATTCGACCATTCGATTTTTTCCCCATCTATTTCTCGAACTGCCGCCGCTTGTGCGCAATCGCGTCGTCGCCGATCTTCGTCTCCGGCCCGGTCATGACGAGCTGGAGAAAGAAGAGCGTGACGAGCATGAGGCCAATCGCAAGCGGCAGGGCCACCCAGGCCGAGCCGACGAACGGCGCGGCGATGTACGCGACGAACGAGACGCCCGCCACCAGGAGCGCGTAGGGAAGCTGCGTGTTCACGTGCACGATGTGGTTACACTGCGAACCGGCCGACGCCATGATCGTCGTGTCGGAAATCGGCGAGCAGTGGTCACCGCACACCGCGCCCGCCATGCAGGCCGAGACGGCGATGATCGTCATCGAGCAGTCCGGAATCGCCGCGAGGACGATCGGGATGAGGATGCCGAACGTGCCCCAGCTCGTGCCCGTCGAGAACGCGAGGATGACCGCGATGACGAAGATGATCGCCGGCAGGAAGTTGTAGAGGCCCGCCGCCGGCCCGTTGATGAGGTCGGAGATGAACACCTTCGCGCCCAGCGCGTCCGTCATGCCCTTGAGCGTCCACGCGCAGCAGAGGATCATGATCGCCGGCACCATCGCCCTGAAGCCCTCCGGGAAGCCGTCCATGCAGTCGCGGAACGAGATGACGCGGCGGCAGACGTAGAAGACGACCGCAAAGACGAGCGCGACGATCGAGCCGAGCGTCAGACCGACCGAGGCGTCGGAGTTCGAGAACGCCACCATGAAGTTATGGAACGCCTCGCCCTCGGCAAAGAAGCCGCCCGAGTAGATCATGCCGACGACGCACGCGGCGATCAGCACGAGGACGGGGATGACGAGATCCATGACGCGGCCGCGGTCGTTCTTCGTGAGGACGGCCGTCGCCTCCTCCAGCGCGCCGAGATCGGGCAGCCCGGCGGAGACCGCCTCTTCGTGACGGCGCATCGGGCCGAAGTCGAACTTCATGAGCACGAGCGCGAACATCGTGACGAGCGTCAGAATCGCGTAGAAGTTGTAGGGGATCGCGGCAATGAAGAGCGAGAAGCCGCTCTCCGCGCCCGCGCCCTTCGCGAAGCCGGCGACAGCCGCCGCCCAGCTCGAGATCGGCGCGATGATGCAGATCGGCGCCGCCGTCGCGTCGATGAGGTACGAGAGCTTCGCGGCCGAAACCTTCTTCGCTTTCGTGACCGGGTGCATGACCGAGCCGACCGTCAGGCAGTTGAAGTAGTCGTCGACGAAGATGAGCATACCGAGGACGATCGTCGCGATCTGCGCGCCGACGCGGCTCCTGATGTGCGTCTGCGCCCAGCGACCGAACGCCGCCGAGGCTCCCGTCTTGTTCATCATCGCGACGAGCGCGCCGAGAAGGACGAGGAAGATGAGAATGCCGACGTTGTAGGCGTCAGCGACCTTCGCGATGAACCCGGCCTGCACGACATGCGTGATCGCCGTCTCGAACATCCCGACGAACCCGTCGGCCCTAAAGGCATAGAGGACGCCGCCCGAGACGATGCCGAGGAAGAGCGACGAGTAGACCTCCTTCGTGACGAGCGCGAGCACGATCGCGAGAAGCGGCGGGAGGATCGCCCACCACGTCCCGAACAGCGGCTCCGTCTCGCGCACCGTCTTCAGGGCCTGCGCCTCGTGCGACTTGAATTCCGGATCGGCCTGCACATTGTCGGCATACGCCTCGACGTAGGCCTTCGCGTCCTCGGCCTTCGCCAGCTCGTAGGTCTTCGCGGCATCGCCCTCGCCGACGACGACTTTCGATTCGCGGGCGACCGAAAGGCCGCAGCACAGGGCGACAAGCGCCGCACAGCAGAGGAGTTTTCGTTTCATGGATTTTCGTATTATAGCAAAAAGTGCCGTTAGCCCGCGCACATCCCCTTGAGCGCCGCCCGATAGGATTCGCGGTCGGGCGCGGCCGCCGGCGCGCTCTTGCCCAGGGCCGACAGCGTCGGTACGCCCTCGGACGAGCCAAGCAGCCAGGCGTCAAGCCCGCACAGGAGCGCGTCCGCCTGCTGCAGCAGATGCTGCGCGTGCGACAGCCCGTCCAGCGCGCCGCATCCCTGCAGGAGATCCCGGACGCGCTGGGCGTCCGCCTCGGACAACGCGCCGCGCGCAACCGCCGCCTGCGCCTCCAGCAGAAGGCCCAGCGAAACGCCGTAGCCGTGCGGCTGCTTGTAGCCGCTGAGGGACTCGAACCGGTTCGCCGCCCACAGCGCAAGGTCGCTGCCGCCCTTCTTCGCCCGCGTCGCCAGGACGGCCTGCACCACCTCGTCCAGGATCCCCGGCCGATGCGCCGCATAGTCCGGCAGCAGCTTCTCCAGCTTCTTCAGGAGCGTTGTGTCCATCGCGACCGCGAGCCGCGCCGCTTCGCCCATGCCGCTGCGCCAGACGCCGTCCAGCACCGTCGCCGCAAACGTCGGATCGACCACGACGGCCTTCGGCACCGAGGCGACGCGCAAGGCGTCCTTGACCGAGGCGAGATTGACGGACGCCCGGTCGGCGAACGCCGCGCCCATCATGGACAGCGGCGTCGTCGGCAGGCGCACGATCTGCACGCCGCCGCGCGTCTGGGCCGCCGCGTACCCCGCGACGTCAAGAAGCGTCCCGCCGCCCAGCGCGAGAACGACGTCGTCGCGCCCGAGCTTCGCGTCGAGAATCGCCGTGGCGAGCGTCTGCACGCTCTGGAGCCCGTCGGACTTGATCTTCTCGCCGCCGCCAATCACGACGGGACTGCCCGCAAGCGTGATGCCGTGCGCCTGCACGTAGCGTCCGATCTTCGTGCCAAGGCCCGCCGTCCGCTGGACGACGTTCAAGTCCGCAACCAAAAGGACGCGCGACACGCCGGAAAGGATGTCGGCCAGGACGGGGGAGTCCCCGAAGACGTCCGAGACAAGTTCAACAGGATAGCTGGAGGAGTTCTTCCGCATGTTTTCTGACAACGCTTGTGAGTTTCTCGCCGCCAAGCATCCGCGCGATCTCCGAGACGCGCGCGTCGCCCGCGACGGGTGAAAGTGATGTGCGCGTCCGACCGCCCGAAACGGACTTCGAGACGACGAAATGCCGCGCGCCGTAGACGGCGGACTGCGGCAGGTGCGTGATGGCGATGACCTGATGCGCGCGCGCAACCGCCCGCATCTTCTCTCCGACGACACGCCCGACCTCGCCGCCGATGTTCGCGTCGATCTCGTCAAAGACGAGGGTTTGGGGCGTCGTGTGGTTTGGAGGTCTCGGGGTTTGGACGTTGGGGCGTTTGGAGGTTGGGGAGGTCGTGACGACCTTGAGCGCGAGCATGACGCGGGCAATCTCGCCTGAACTCGCAATGGCCGCCAGCGGGCGCGCCGCCTCGCCGGGGTTCGGCTCGAACATGAAGACGACGCGGTCACAGCCGTGCGCATCCGGCGTCTGCGGCTCCAGCGCCACGGCGAACTTCGCCTGCCGGAAGCCGAGGTCCTTCAGCTCCTGCGTGACGGCCTTCGCGAGTTTCTCGCCCGCCGCCGCGCGCGCCCGCGTCAGCTTCTCGCCCGCCGCGCGCAATTCCCGCTCGGCCGCCGCGCGCGCCGCCTCCAGTTCGGCCAGCCGCGCATCGCGGTTCTCGATCGCCTCCAGCCGCGCCTTCTTCTCCGTCCGCAGCGCAAGGAGCCGCGCCACGCTCTCGGCGCGATACTTGCGCTTCAGGCGGTTGACGAGCGTCAGCCGCGCGTCCAGCGCCGCGAAATCCTCTTCGCCGACGTCCAGCGCGGACGCGGCATCGGCAATCGACCGCGAAAGCTCCTGCACCCGGACGGCAATCTCGTCCGCCTCGGACGCCCAGGCCTCCGCCGCCGGCAGGTGCCGGGCCATCGCGCGAAACTTCGGCTGAAGCGCAGCCAGGATCTCCGAGACGCCCCGATCGCCGCCCAGCGCCTCCGTCAGCGCATTGGCGTCTTCGACGGCTTCCTCGGCGTGCGCAGCCCGCGCGTGCCGCTCGGCGACCGTCTCGTCCTCCTCCGTCAGCGCCGCGCCCGCCAGCTCGTCGACCTGAAAGCGCAGCATGTCCGCTTCGTCTTCGTCGCCAAGGCCTTGGATCGCCGCGATCTCCGCCCGCACGGCCGAGTAGTCGCGCCAGCGCACCGCGTAGGCCTCGGCCAGCGGCCCGACCTTGCCCTGCGCATCCAGCAGCTCGCGCTGGAAGGCCTCCTCGACGAGCCGCTGGTTCGCCGTCGGCCCATGGATGTCAACCAGCGTCCGCCCCAGTTCCTTCAATTCGGCGACGGACACGCTCTCGTCGTTGACCCAAGCCCGCGAACGGCCCTCGCGCGTCACCGTGCGGCGGACGACCAGATCGCCGAAGTCGGCCTCGACTTCGGCCTCCTTCGCGCCGTCCCGCACGACCGACGCCTCCGCCCGGCCGCCGAGCGCCAGCTCAAGCGCGCCCATCAGGACGGACTTGCCCGCGCCCGTCTCGCCCGTGATGACGTTGAGGGCAGGGTCGAACGCGACCTCGACCTTCTCGACGACCGCGAGATTCCTGACTGTGAGACGGTTCAGCACCTCATCTTCTCCGCAGACCGCGCCGGCGGGCACGACAAGCCCCCGACGCACGCGCCCCATCAGCGTTCCGCCGCCTCCGCCGCCGCAATCTTCTGGACGAGCGACGCCTGGAGCGACGCGAACTCCGGCGCGTCCATCGCCTTGTCGTTCCAGTCGATGAACGTCTGCTGGAGGTCCATGAAGAACGCGCGCACCTGGGTCTTCTCCGTGAAGGAATAGGTCGCCAGCAACGCCTTCTCGACGACGTCGAACATGACCTTCTGCCGCGCGACGGGCGTCGTCGCGTCCGCCTCGCTGAAGGCGTTCTGCTGCAGATACACCGCGTCGAGGAACTCGGCCTTCAGGTACGTCGTGAAGTCCTCGAGCGACGTGCCCTCCTCGCCGACGACCTTCATCATCTGGCCGACCTCGCTGCCCTTGCGCAGAATCGCGCGGGCGCGCTCGACGCGGTCCTGCTCGATGACCGAGTTGTAGTGGCTCCAGGAGTCGAGCGGATCGATCGCGGGATAGCGGCGCGCGTCCGACCGCGCGCGGGAGAGGCCATGGAAGCCGCCGACGACCTTCAGCGTCGCCTGCGTGACCGGCTCGTCGAAGTTGCCGCCCGCCGGCGAGACCGTGCCGCCGATCGTGACCGAGCCAGTCGCCCCGTTGCGGAGACGCACGCGACCCGCGCGCTCGTAGAACGCCGCGATGCGCGACTCGAGGTAGGCCGGGAACGCCTCTTCGCCCGGAATCTCCTCCAGTCGGCCCGAAAGCTCGCGCATCGCCTGCGCCCAGCGCGACGTCGAGTCGGCGAGGACGAGGACGTTGAGCCCCATCTGGCGGAAGTACTCCGCGAGCGTGACGGCCGTGTAGACGGACGCCTCGCGCGACGCGACCGGCATCGACGACGTGTTGCAGATGATGATCGTGCGCTTCATGAGCGACTGGCCCGTCTTCGGGTCCGCGATCTCCGGAAACTCCTTCAGCGTCTCGACGACTTCGCCCGCGCGCTCGCCGCACGCGGCGGAGATGACGACGTCGACCTTCGCATAGCGCGCCGTCGTCTGCTGGAGAACCGTCTTGCCCGCGCCGAACGGGCCGGGAATGCAGTACGTGCCGCCGACCGCGACGGGGAAGAACGTGTCGATCGTGCGCACCGTCGTCTCCAGCGTCTCCTCCGGCGCCAGACGCTCCGTGAAGCACTTGATCGGCACCTTCACCGGCCAGCGCTGGAGCATGGTGACGGGGAGGGGCTGGGCGTTTGGACGTTTGGGCGTTTGGACGTTTGGATGTTCGGACGAGTCGGGGAGAAGCTCGGCGATCGTCTCCGTCACGGTGTAGTCGCCGGCGGGCGCAACCGACTTCACGGTGTACGTGCCGCGAAAGGCGAACGGCACCATGATCTTGTGGCCCGGCATCGTCTTGTTGTCGAAGATGCCCTCCGTCACCCAGCCGAGGAAATCGCCCGCGCGGACACGGTCGCCGGCTTTCGCGAGCGGATGGAAATCCCACTTGCGGTCACGCGGCAGCCCCGGCAGGTAGAGCCCGCGCTGGAGGAAGAACGCCGCGTCCTTCGAGATCTTGCCGGCCTCGTTCGCCAGGTCGGCCAACGGATTCTGGAGTCCGTCATAGACCTGCGCCAGCATGCCCGGCCCGAGTTCCGCCGCAAGGAGCTCGCCCGTGAACTCGACATCCGTGCCGACCGTGAGGTCGGTCGTCGACTCGAAGACCTGGAGGTCGCATTTCTCGCCGCGCACGCGCACGATCTCGGCCATGAGCCGCTTGTCGCCCAGCTTCGCGTAGCCGACCTCGTTCTGCGCCACCGCCCCGTCGAAGCGGACGGTGATCATGTTGCCGTTGACACCTGTGATTTGGCCTGTCGTCATAAGGAGTTACCTGTAAGTTAAATTCGTCATCTTGACTTGAGGGACACGAGCGGCGCGAGGGACAAGAACCTCACGTCTCTCACGCCTCTCAACTCCCTCATGTCACAATCGCTCATTTGGTCCCCTCGACCCGCGTCTCGGAGGTGAGGCGGTCGAACGCGGCGTTGCCGGCCTCGGACGAGATGCGCGCGCGCTTGAGCGCGACCTTGAGGCGAACCGCATACGTCGCGAGCGCGCCCGCGCCCAGCGGATTGGCCGGCGGCGTCAGCTCGCCCGCCGCATCCCACCAGACGCGGTCAAGCAGCTCGTCGCGCTTCAGCACGTCCTTCTCCTGGAAGCACGCCAGCACGCGGTTCTTCCAGTAGAGCGAGCAGCCGTCCGCCGCATGGCGGTACTTCTCGCCGCCGCCGCGCGCCTCGGCCATCGCATTGCGGAGCTGCGTCTCGAGATCCGTCCACGCGGGCGGCAGCGCGACGTCGGCCCGCGCCGCGAACGCCTCCCACGTGAGCGCGGGCGGTTCGCCGAAGCGCAGGGCCGGAAGGCTCGCGACGATGTAGTCGGTGCTCATTTGAGAAGCGCGGCGAGATCGGGCCGCAGACGCTTGGCCAGTTCCGCCGCGATCACCTCGCCCGTGTAGGCGTGTTCGACGCGCCCACCGTCGAGGCGGACGGAGAAGCCCGTGCCAAGCGCCTCGTCCGTCACGAGCGTGAAGTCCTTGAGCGCGGCGGCCTGGGCCTTGAGCGCGGCGGCGAGCTTCGCGCCCGCGACGACTTCGCCAGGCCCCGTCAGGTCGCGGATCGCGGCGGAGACGAGTCCGACGGCGACGGCGTCATCCGCCAGCGCAGACTCGACGTCCTTCGCGAGCAGCCCCTCCAGGAGCCGCGTCACCGATTCGCGGACGCCCAGGACGACGTCGCGCGCGGCCTGCTTCACCGTCTCGGCGGCGCGGGCCTGATAGTCGGCGGCCGCCTTCTCGGCGTCGGCCTTCGCCTGCGCGGCGGCGGACTCGGCCGCCTTCACGAGCGCGTCGGCCTTCGCCTGCGCGGCGCCGACAATGCGCGCGGCTTCGGCGTTCGCCTTCTCGACGCCGTCGCGGTTGATTTTCTCCAGCAGCCCCTGCAGATCTTCCATGTGCGAAAACTCCCGTTTTAAATGAGTGCGATTATATCTTTTTGCCGTCGCGCGGTCAAGAGCGCCATTTGCGGAAGGACATCAGTTTCGACCGTGCTAGACGGCGGCGATCGAAAGGTTCTGGAGCGCGGCGATGCGGTCTTCGAGCGCAGGGTGCGTCGACCAGATCGACGTCTTCTTCCCCTCGGCAATGCCCATCGCCTTGAGCGAATCCGGCAGGACGCCCGGCTGGAGGTTGCCGAGGCGGCGCAGCGCCGCAATCATCGGCGACGGCGAGCCCAGGAGACGCGCCGAACCTGCATCCGCCGCGTATTCGCGCTTGCGCGAGAACCAAAAGACGACGAGCGACGCGAGGACGCCGAGCGCGAGCTGCAGCACCATCACGAGGAGGAAATAGAGCCCGCCGCCGTCGCGCCGGCGCTCGCCCTCCCCCTTCCCGGCATTCGCGAGGATGGACGCGAGAACGCGCGAGACGACGATCACGAAGGCGTTGAGGACGCCCTGCACGAGCGTGAGCGTCACCATGTCGCCGTTCGCCACATGGCTCATCTCGTGGCCGAGAACGGCGCGCAGCTCCTCCCTCGACATCTGCCCCATGATGTCCGTCGAGACGGCGACGAGGGCGTGGTTGCGGAACGCGCCCGTCGCAAAGGCGTTCGCCGCGCCCGGATAGATCGCGACCTCCGGCATGGCCACGCCCGCGCGGCGCGCGAGGTCCTCGACCGTCGCGACGAGCCAGCGCTCGGACTCGCCCTCGGTGCCGTCGATCGTCCGCGCGCCGCACGCCATCTTCGCCATCGGCTTCGAGAGCAAAAGCGAGATGAACGCGCCCACCATGCCGTAAACGAACGCGAAGATGAGGAGGTTCGCCCATTCCGGCCCGACGAGCTGGGCGACGGACGTGCCGAGGACGGCGCAGAGGAGATTCGCGATGATGCCCAGCGCGAGCATCACGGCGAGGTTCGTGACCAAGAAAAGAACAATGCGTTTCATGACGCGAATTATATCAAAATTACGGAACTGCACGGACACCGACCAACCGATTCGCGGCCGCGCAAATTTTTTTTACGAGACCCCCTTGCACACAGTACGCGGAATATGATATACTACGCACCGTTTTCGCGACGCGAGGATAACTCAGTTGGTAGAGTGCCACCTTGCCAAGGTGGTTGTCGCGGGTTCGAGTCCCGTTCCTCGCTCCAACGGAAGCCAAGGTGAGATGGGGGCGTAGCTCAGCTGGTAGAGCAAGTGACTCTTAATCACTGGGTCCAGGGTTCGAATCCCTGCGCCCCTACCATCTCCGACCTTGACCGACGCACATGTGGCTAGGTAGCTCAGTTGGTAGAGCAACGGACTGAAAATCCGTGTGTCGCCGGTTCGATCCCGGCCTTGGCCACCAAATCAACCGAATATTCAGCAAACGGCAACAGCGGGAGACTGCAAGTCCGCAATTGCCCACCACCCCCAAGACGAACGCGCCTTTATAGGCGCGGCATCAGCTGCGCGAGAAGCGCGACCGTCGCCGTGTCCGTACGCAGGATGCGCGGCCCCAGCGAATGGCGCGCAAAGCCGTGCGCCTCCAGAAGCGCAACCTCCTCGTCCGTCCAGCCGCCCTCCGGCCCAATCGCCAGGAGCAGCCGTCCCGCGCCCGATTGCGCGCCGTTCGCCGCGCCGCCGCCGTCTGCGCCATAGGGGTGCGCAACCAGGCGGTTGGCCGTCGGAAAGCGCGCGTCCAGCTCGTCCGTCACGAACTTCCGAAAGTTGCGGCGCGTCTCCAGCGTCGGCACCCGCGACGACACGCAGCCCTGCATCAGTCCATCGACGAGCAGCGGACGGTAGATCTCCTCCTTGAGCAGCGTCGCCCCCCAGAAGTCCTTCTCGACCTTCTTCGCGCCGACCAGCACGATTCGTCCGACGCCCAGCGTCGCCAGCTGCGGCAGAAGGCGTTTCAGGACGCGCGGACGCGGCGGCGCAAGGACGAGATCGACCCACGGCGGCAACGGCACGTCCGTGTGGCGAACGCGGACGCGGATCGACTCGCCCATCTCGACGATCTCGCCCGTGCCGATTGCCCCGTCCAGCTCGCCCGTCTTCAGGATCTGGCCGACTTCGCCGTGGAGGACAGTGCGAACGTGCTCGGCGCGCGCGCCGCCGAACGTGGCCAGGTCTCCGGCGATTTCCGCCGGCTCGAAAAGGATTCGGTTCATGCGTTGCTCCCTGGGGTCTGTCCCCGGCCCTGGGGCCTGTCCCCACAGGCTGTCGCCCGTGCGCCGCGCCGCGCACGGAAGAAGTCCTGGAGGATCACCTTCGACTCCGCCTCGCAGACGCCCGTGACGAGTTGCGGATGATGGTTGATGCCGGGATGGCCGAAGATGCCGAACACGGTGCCGCCGCCGCGCTTGGGATCGGAAACGCCCCAGACGACCGCGTCCAGCCGCGCCAGCACGATGCCGCCCGCGCACATGGGGCACGGCTCCTTCGTGACGTACAGCCGCGCGCCCGTCAGCCGCCAGTCGCCGACCGCCGCGAACGCGGACGAAAGCGCCAGCATCTCCGCGTGCGCCGTCGCATCCCGAAGGCCCTCCGTCCGGTTGTGCGCCCGCCCCAGGATCCGCGCCTGCGTCGGATCGGGGTCGTAGACGGCCGGATGCCCGTCATGCGCCGGCTCCCGCACGGCGGGCGCGACGACCACGCAGCCGAGCGGCACCTCGCCGTCCGCTGCCGCCTGCTCGGCCTCGCGCAGGGCCATCTGCATGAAATGCACATCAAAGGCTGTCATCCGAACGTCCTTCCCATTCATCTCAACCGAAACGCCAACGTCACGCGGACGGGCGCGGGCACGGCGCGCCCCTTCGACTGGGCCGGCGTGAACCGCGCGGCGCGCACGGCCTTTTCCGCCGCCGCGTCCAGTTCTCGAAAGCCGCTCGACGTGACGACCTCGACGCCCTCGACCGTTCCACGCGCCGAGACGCGGATCTCCAGCGTGACGTTTCCCTGCTCGCCCCGAAGCCGCGCGCCCTTCGGATAGTCGGGCGACAGGCTCCGGCGTGGACGCGGCGGCGCATCGACGCGCGCCTGACGCGGCGCGGCGGCCGCCACGGGCTGTGCCGCCGGGGACGGCGCGGCCGGCTTCGGCTCCTCCGTCGGTTTCGGGCGTTCCGGCGTCTGCAGGGGCGACGACGACGGTTGCGGCTCCGGCAGACGTAACGCCTCCGGCTCTGGCGGACGCGGCGGCTGCGGCTCGACCGGCGGCGGAACGGACTCCGGCGGACGCATCTCCGGCACGGGCTCGGCGGGCGCAGACGCGAGGACGGGCTGGACGGCGGCCGCGTCGTCCTCCTTCTCGGCGAACGAGAGCTCGACGCTCGACAGATCGAGCTGCGCCAACATATCCGGCGATGCCGAGGTCATCTCCAACAGGCCGACGACGCCCGCCGCCAGCAGCGCGTGCAGGAAAACGGAGAGAATGACCGAGCATCCGAAAGCGACTTCAAACCGCACGTTCCCGCTCCTGACGGACGCCTAGTCCCGCTTTCCCCCGCGCACCTGGAAGCTGACCTTCTCGACTCCGGCCGCCTTCAGTTCGGACAGGATCTCGATTCCCGTGCCGAGCGACGACTGGCGGTCGCCGGAGATCAGCACAGGAAGCCGCATATCCACGGCAGCCAAATCCTTCACCTTCGCCACGACCGCCGCACGCGTCGTCGGCTCGCCGTTGAGTTGCAGGGAGTCGTCCGCGCCGATCGTGAGGACGATTCGCTCGCCCTTCTCGCCTGCGCCCGCCGCGTTCGGCAAATCGACCTTGATGCCCTTGTGAACCGTCATGTCAAAGATACAGTAGACGAAGAAGACGAGGACGAGGAACATGACGTCCATAAGCGACGTCATCTCCAGCCGTGCGCCGCGCCGTCGCCTAGTCTTCGGCATGGCGCTCCAGGACGTTGTACGGGAAGATGAGCACCAGCGAGGCGATCAGGCCCGCCGCCGTCGTGATGAGCGCCTCGCCGATGCCGGCCGTCGCCGCCATCGGGTTCGCGACGCCGTCCGCGCCATTCAAGGCGCTGAACGTCTGCATGATGCCCGTCACCGTGCCGAGGATGCCGAGCATCGGCTCGGCCGTGATGATCGTCGAGACGATCGTAAGGCCCTTTCCGTCGCGATGGCCCGCGCGGAACGCGAAGGCCTTCCAGATGAGGATTGCAAGTCCGAGAATCGAGAGGACGAGAATCGGCCACATAACCGGCCCGCCCGCCCGAAACGTCTGTATCAGTTTTTCCATAATCGTCAGTCGCCTTCCTGCCGCTCGCGTCAGAGGCCTCGGGCCGCGCGCACCGTCGTCCACGCGGCGTTGATGCGGCCCATGCGCTCGGTCGCCTTCCCGACCAGCTCCTCGGGCAATCCCTGCGCCCGCAGGGCGTCCGGGTGGTTCTTCTTCGCCAGCGCACGGTATTTCCGCTTGAGTTCCTCGCCCGAGTCCTCGGCCGACGCGCCCAGGACGGCATACGCCGCCGACAGGTCGTCCGAGGCCACCCGCCCCGCGCCAGCCTGGGCGAAGAACGCATACCAGTCCGCGCGAATCCTCAGCGCGCGCGGAATCCGGCGAAGGATCGCGCGCTCGGCGGCGCCCACCGTGCCGTCGGCGCGGGCGATGTCCCAGAGGATCTCGTAGAACAGCTCGCGCACCTCGACGGAATCGACGGCGGCGGCGAACTCCTCCGCATACTGGTCGATCGTGTGCGCATCGTCCTTCGCCTTCCGGAAGACGCCGATCGCATACTCGCGGGCGGCCGCCGTGAAGCCGAGCCGCGCGAACGCCTGCTCGACGCCTGCGATTTCCTCACGCGAGATGCGCCCGTCGGCCTTCGCCATCTTCGCGAGCATCGCCGCCGCGCAGGCGCAGAAGATCCGCGCGCGCCGCGCGGCGGACAGGTCGCGGTAAAGGCAGAACGACGCGGAACGGCGCGCGGACGAACCGCCGCCGTTCAGGCGCCGCTCGACCTGATGGCCGAACGCGGCGCCGAGCAACGCGCCAAGCGGGCCGCCGAAGAAGCCGCCAACACAGCCGCCAAACGCAATCCCTTTCCATCCCATAGGCGGTTATTATAGCAAAATTCCCGCCGTCCACGCCGAGCCGCGACGACGCATGGCGTGTAGATTTCAGAATTCTCCCTACGCCCAAACGGCCTTTAGGAATTCCAGTCCGCGCTTCAGGGCCTCGGGCGTCACGCCCGTGTGCGGCTCCAGGACAAGATGGCGCGCAGCGCGGGCAATCGGCGCCAACGCGGCAAAGTCGATTTCCCCCTCGCCGGGCGGCAAATGGTCGTCGCCGCCGCAGGAGTCGTTCACGTGCAAGCCAAGAGGAGAAGAAGAAATAATCGAATGGTCGAATGATCGAATGATCGAATCGGAGGATGAACGATCGAATGGTCGAATGATCGAATCGGAGGATGAATGGGCTGCCCATCCGTTCACCTCGCGGACATAGGCATGGCCCGTGTCAAGCCACGGGCGCACCCAGTCGCCGACAAGCGCCTGCAGCTCCGCCTCGTTCGGGAAGCCCTCCAAGTAAGGCAGGTTCTCCAACCCCAGCAGGACCTTGTTCGTTTCCAAAACAGGGACGAGCGCGTCCAGTTCCCGTCGGAAGACATCGACAAGCCGACGTCCGAGCCGTGTGCGCTTCTTCATCCGGTTGCGCCGAAACAGCGTCCGGCACGGCACGCGCCCCGCGTGGAGAACGACGGCGCCAGCCCCCATCTCGGCGGCGAACGCGACATTCTTGCGCACGTGCACCCGCGCAAGCGCCCGCGCGGCATCGTCGGAAGAGGCGAGCTGATAGAGTTCGGGATGCCCGCACGGCGCCGAAAGCGGCACGGGACAGAAGGCGTGGATCGAACCGACGGGCATTTCGTCCAGCCGCGCCTTGAAGCCCTTGACCTGTTCCGCCGACGTGTGGAAGCCGAGCTCCAGCGCCCCAAAGCCAAGTTCCAGCGCCTCCTCGACAATCGCCTCCCCCGTCGCGAGCCGTCGGTTGTTCCAATTCGTGGAGAGCGCAAACGTCATCGGTCAGCTTTCGGGAACGCCGTGCGGAATCGGCTTCCAGCGGCGCGTCGGACAGACCAGCGCGCAGATGACGGAAGCCGAAAGGACGAGCGAGAAGACGGGAAACGTCAGGATCGACGCGACGCGCGGACGCCGCTTCTGGGGCGACAGCGCGACCGCCGCCCACGCCGTGAACCAGCCCATCACGAAGACGAAGAGGAAGACGCCGAAGAAGAAATGGACGGCCGCCGAGTCCGCCGCGCCACACGCGAGGCGCACGAAGAGCGCGAGAAAGTTGAACAGGAGAATGAACGCGACGGACATTCCCGTCAGAATCGCGAAGAAGCTGTCGAAGAGCCGCAGCGACGGATGGCGGCAGAGGCTCTGTCCCCACGGCACGGAATAGGCGCGCACAACCTGCCACCCGCCCGTCGCCCAGCGACAGAGCTGTCGCCACATGTAGCGCACCGTAACGGGCTGCTCGTCGGCATAGTCGGCTTCCGGCACGTAGGCGACGCGCCCGCCGCGCAGATTCGTCTGGACGGTGAACTCGACGTCCTCGACCATCGTCCGCGTCTGCCAGCCCTCCGCGTCCAGCGCGGAAAGGAGGAAGGCGAAGCCCGTGCCCGTCAGCTTGCCCGAAAGGCCAAGGTTCGTCCGCACACGGTTCGAGAGTTCGTTCATCATGTCCCAGTAGACCGTGTACCAGCCGGCGATCACGTTTGCCCGCGCGTTGGACGAGTGGCGGCGGCCCGTGACGACCGTCTCGCCGTCCTGCAGCGCGTCATTCATCGCGTCGAACCAGCCGTCGGAGCAGATGTTGTCCGCATCAAAGACGGCCACGGCGTCGCACGTCCGTTCGGCCGCAAGCTTCCGCAGCCCCCACGCGAGCACGTCGCCCTTGCCCTGGCTGGGCGTCGTCTTCTCCCAGACGGTCGCGCCCGCCGCGCGGGCGGCCTCGGCCGTGCGGTCGGTGCAGTTGTCCGCCAAGACAATAACCTCGCGGCAGTCGGCCGGATACTTCGCGAGCAGCACGCTCTTCACCGGCAACCGGATGACGGCCTCCTCGTTGCGCGCGCAGACGAGAACGGCGAACGTCAGCTTCCGCGTGGCCTTCGGATGGGACTTCGCGGGCTTGATGAGGCCGACGAGGACAATCAGCGTTGACCAGAGGAAAACGAGGCACAACCCCAGGCAGAGGCAGTCGCAAACCAGCGAGACCGTCACGTTAGTCATCGCGCCACCTCCGATGCATCCACAGGTACTGTTCGGGATATTGGCGGATCGCCTCCTCCAGCCGGTCGTTCAGCAACTGCGTCGCCGCGTCTCGGTCGGACGTCTTCGAGAGGACAATCGGATCGCCCGACGCGACAAGCCGATAGCGGTAGGGCGCAACGCGCACGAAGGAGCCGACCACGATCGGCACGCCCGTCCGCATCGCGAGGCGCGTCGCCGTCGTGTACGTCCGCGCCGGACGCCCGAAGAACGACAGCCGCGCGCCACCCTTCCCCGCATGCTGGTCCATCAGGATCGTCATCGCGGCATTCGTCTGCAGCCACTGCGCCAGAACGGCCGGCGTGAAGCCGTGGTTCTTGTCCACGATCGTGACAGGGCCCCTGAAATGGTGGTTCTTCATCCACTTCGCGACAAGCCGGTTGTTCTGCACGCGCGCGACGGCGATCATCGGCCGCGCAAACGAAAGGATGTTCGTCGCCGCTTCCCAGACGCCGTGATGCGACGAGACGAGCAGGATCGGACGGTCGGGCGTGTCGAGCAGGAGCTTCACAAGCGCAGACGGCGCGCCCGACGTGTCGAGATGGTCGCGGAAGTTCGCCCGCGTGACGACCGACGGAACAAAGAGCGCCTCGCCGATGTGCCCGGCGAGATGGCAGAGAGACCGTCGGGCGATTCGGCGCGCCGCCTTCGGGTCGTCCGTCACCTTCGCCCGCAGGATATTGTCGATGGCCAGGCGCCGCCGCTTGCCAAGAAACGGCCACACGGCTGCGCCAAGGGCGCAGCCGATGCCGTAGGCGTGCCTTTGGAGAAAGGTCATTCGAAGCGGACAGTCGCGGCGCGGCCGTGCCCGTCCAGCCCCTCGACGGCGGCGAACGCCTCGATCGTGGGCCTCGTCTGCGCGAGATCGTCCCGCGTGAAGGCGAC
>ONTV01000120.1 GCA_900320855.1 uncultured Lentisphaerota bacterium | reverse complement strand
GTGCTTCCAGTAGGCGAGCAGGTCTCCCGCAAGCGCGTCGCCGAACGCCGTCTCGTATTGCACCGAAAGGCCGTCCGCGTGCGCCAATTCCGCGAGGCGACCGTAGTAGTTTTCCTCGACCAGCTCGCCAAGCAGACCGCGCCAGTCGCGCAGAAAGCGTTCCGTTTCGGACGGCGAACCGATCACCCAGCCGAAGACCGACGGCAGATGGCGCACGGGGGAATAGCCGCGCCGCGCAGCAAAGGCCGCGTCCAGCCCGTCCGCCCAGTTGTCGCGATAGCATTCCCAGCTGTCCACGACCACGCCGTCGAGCAACCCCTTCAGCGGCCCTTGCGCGAGCCGTCCGACATACGCGGCGTAGTTCGCCTCGATTCCGCGCGGCGAAAGCTTCGCGCATTCCCAGCCCGTCGCCTCTTCGGGCGCGGGGCCGTTTCTGTAAAGCCCATTGACGTGCCCAAGACGCAGGACGGTCCACGTCTCCTCGTCGGGCGGCATCCAGTCCAGCGAGCCGTCCGGACGCATCCGCCCGGTCAAGTCGACGATCGCCTCCGGGGCGATCCAGCATTTCGGATCCTGCTTCGGCGCGGCGCGGTCAACGAGTCCGCGAACCGTCCAGCCCGCAAGCCCCTCCCAGTGTTCCATCCGCGCGGCAGAGGAAAGGCGCACGTCTCCGAGGCGGACGGGCTCTTTCGACCGGAGCGTCAGCCGCCAGCGGCGCGCCGTCGCCTCGTCGCACGCGAGCGTCTGGCGCATGCCGTCCGTTCGGTTGTCCTGCCAGTTTCCGGGCGGCAGGGCTTCGCACACGACTGTCCGCCAGACGCCCGGTGCCGTCTCGGCTTCGAAGACAACCGTCGTCTCGGAGTCGTAGGTGCGGTCGTGGTTCAGCGCGGACGTCGAGGGGATCTCCAGCGTCCGCACGGTCACGGGTTCGTCAAAGGCGAAGAGGCGCACCTGCTGAGACGGCGCGAAGACGTCAGCCGGCGTCAGCCAGCCGGCCGCGTCGCCCTTCGGCGTCGGGAACGCCAGCACGAAGAGATCGCGGTAGTCGCGCGCCGGATGATCCGACGCCTCCGCCGGCGGCGGCAGTCGCACGGGCGAGCCGCGCCGCATATCCGTCCGTGAGAGGCACAAGTTCCGCATGGCGTTCTCAGGACGAATCCACGGCCCGCCGCTCATCGACCAGCCGGGGCAGTTCTGCATCTTGAACGAAAGACCCAGCCGTCGGCATTCCGCTGCCGCGTGGGCGACCATCGCGTCCCAGTCCACACTCAGGCAGGGAATCGGGTTCGTCACCCCCGGCCACGTCCGGCTCTCGCCCATCTGCCCGTGGAACAGGTGAACGCCGCCGATTCCAGCCGACTTGATCGCCTCCAGGTCGGCTGTCAGCCCCTTCCTTGAGACGTTTCCGCCAATCAGGTGAAACCACGTCTCCGGGCGCCAGTCGCGCGGCGGCTCGACCGCCGAAACCGAAACGAACCCAATTGTAGCCACAGCCCCTGCCAGCAGAAGCCGCGTCATAGCGCGTTCCCCCGAAAGAAGAACTTCGGACGCGGCAGGCCCTCCCGGCGCGGGTGCGCGTCGAAGCGCGCCACCTTTCCGTCCTTGACCTGCATCTCGACCGTCCAGCCACCGGGTGCCGGCAAGCGGAAGGAATAGTCCCGCCAGTCGTCTGGCACGCCCGCCGCGAGATGGACGCCGCCTTCCATGTCCGCCACGAGCAGCTGGCAGATCGCATAGAGCACGTTGCCGGCCGCCGTCATGAACCACGGGCGGTACTGCGACACGCCCGGTTCGTTGATCTCCCAGTATTCGCCCCAGACGCCGCCGCTGCGCGCCGCCTCCTGCAGCCAGCGGACCGCCGGAAACTCGACGTTGCCCGCGCGCAGCGACGCCATCGCCATCGTCGCCGCGTACCACGGGCAGATGCGCTTGCCCGTCTCGTACATGTTGCCGAAGGCCTGCCCGTGCTTCAGGAAGTGTTCCACCGCCGCGACCTGCTTCCCGTTCGTACGGTCGAACGCGTGAAAGGGATAGAAGCCCGCAAGCGTCCCCATCGACTCCTCCGTGCAGCCCGGATAGGCGATGTAGCGTCCGTCGTGCCCGGGCAGACTGGACACCAGCCGATCCGCGCACGCGCGGAAGTCCGCCGCAAGCTCGACGTCTCGGCCCAAGACATCCGCCGCGTCCGCCGCCGCGCGCAAGGTCGTGATCGCGCCGCAGGTCGTCATGAACGCACGCTCGTGCCCCGGCCCCATCCGTTCGAGATCCGTGCACTTCGTCACGAAAGACGTTCCGTCCGGCAGGTCGATGACTTGCAACCGCCGGAAGAAGAGCGCACATTCGCGGATGACGTCATACCCCTTCTGCGCGAGGTAGTCACGGTCACCCGTGTAGCGGAAGTATGTCCACATCGTCTGCGCCACGGCCGCCTGCTGAAAGACGTGATCCATCCAGAACCCCAGCGGCGAGCATTCGATGTCGTTGCCTTCCGCCGCCTCCCACACCCAGCGCGCGCCGCACTTGCCGAACGGCCGGCCCTGATCCAGATTGCAGCGAATCGCCGCGTTCGTCAGCGTCGCCGCCCGGAAGTCGGCCGCGACGCGCGCCGTCGAGAGGTGCCCGGCGGCCGCCAGTCCCTGCGCGGCATACATCTCGTCGAACGCGAAAATGCGTCCCGCCCAATGGCTCTGGATGATGCCGACGGGAATCGACCATTCGGTCGCCACGCAACGCAGGTGATAGCGCGCCATCGCGAAGAGGGCCTGGATGCGCGCGTCCGGCACGCGAACCTCGCTCTCCGCCGCAAACGCCGCCCAGTCCGCCACGTGCTCGTCGCGCAGCGCGGCGTAGGTCGCCCGCGGCGCGACCGGCTTCGGCGCGGACGTGATGGCGGGCAGATGGTCTTCGAGGTCGTCGTCGTATGCCACGAACCACGCGACCGTGCGCCGTTCGCCGGGGCGCAGCGCGAACGTGCGGCGCACCGAACCGTCGAACCCGTCCGCCCCAGTCTCTGGCGTGCCGCCCGCATCCGCCGCGCGCAGCGCAATCGTCTCGCGCGTGACAAAACGCCCGTAGCACGTCGCAGCCCACGTCGCGCCGTCCGCGTCAGCGCGCCAGTTTCCGCAGATGCGCGGATGGTCGGGCGTCGTGTAGACGAGTCCGAGCGCGACCGTGCGCACGGCGTCCGAACCGTTCGTCACGGTCTGCCGCACGGCGATGACGTTGCGCGTCTTCGCCACGAACGCCTCGCCCAGCAACGTCACACCGTGGG
The DNA here is from genome assembly GCA_900320855.1 of uncultured Lentisphaerota bacterium. Classification (GTDB taxonomy): domain Bacteria; phylum Verrucomicrobiota; class Kiritimatiellia; order RFP12; family UBA1067; genus UBA1067. The sequence continues at coordinate 3,070 of ONTV01000120.1, read as the reverse complement.
CGAAAGCCCCTTCGGTCGTCATCAGCGCACGATGCAGGTCAAGCGTCTGCGTCCAGCGCACGGGCTTCGACAGCACCACACCGTCCACGGCGAGGACGGTGCGGAACGCGCCCTGCGGCAGGAGTTCCCATCCGAAACGCGTAGCCTTTCCCGCGTTGTCCCCCAAGCGCCGCCCTTCCCAGTAGATGCCAGGCTGGAAATGCTTCCGACGCGTCTCCTTCGTCGTCGATGCGACGGAAAGACCGTAGTCCAGAAACGCGTTGAGCCGCCCGTTCGAGAGCATCGCGGGCACATAGTCAGCCGGCTCGCGCCCATCGGGCGACGTCACCGTACGCACCGTCCCCTCCGCTCGCGCAGACACCGCCGCAAGTGCGCACACGAGAACCAAAATCAGTACTTTCATCGTCTGTTTCCCTTGGGAGAAGTCACTTGTCCTGCAACGCGCCGCCCGTGAAATAGACTGGCGAATCGGTCACCGGCACAAGATACCGAGTTCCGTCACGCTTCGGAAAGAGCCGCAGCCCCGTCACGTCATGGAACGATACGTGATCCGTCGTGAACGCAAGCCACCGCTCGCCCGTCGGGCCAATCGTCCAGATCATCCCCGCGTCTTTCCCGTCCGGACGCCGCCACTGCGGGAAGTAGGCGCGTCCGCCCGCGCTCTTCCAGCGAACGGACTTCTGCACCGAGCCGACGGGCCGGCGGTCGATAAAGGTCTTGTACGCGCCGTAGGCCGGCTTGGGCGCAAAGTTGTCGTGGACAATGCCGTAGTGGGAATGCACGCCGTGCACATCCTCTTCCTTCGACGTGAACTCGTACCAGAAGACCTTCTCGACGCCCTCCGCGAAGAAGAGGCCCAGCGAACGCGCCAGCATGCGCGCCTGACGCGCTTCGTCCGAGGCGCCCGAAGCCCACTCCACGCGCGCATTGACGACGACGGCGCCCTTGTAGTCGCTGTTGAACTTGTAGACGGCGGCCGCCACGAGGTCAACGCCGTTTGTCTGCGCGGCGAGTAGCGGAATGAACGCATCGCCCGGCCGCAGACGCGCCGGCGTCAGGAAGCGCGACGCCGCGTACGTCTGGCCGGTCGGACAGAACCCGTCCATCGCGTCCGTCGGACGCACCGTCGCGCCCGCCGGATACCGCGCGTCCATCCACCACGCCACCTCCTGAATGCGCAGACGCGCCCGGTCGCGCGCGCTGTCGGCCTTCGGGTCGGGACAGGCCCGGCCGTTTGCGTCTGTCCGATAGGCGTTGAACATCGGCATGCCGCCGAAGTCCACGAACACGCCGCCCTTCTTGACGAACGCCTCCACCGCATCAAGGCTGTCGGAGGGATAGTCTTCGGTGAACGGATGGATGACCACGTCCACATTGCCGTGCGCAAGGCGTTCGGCCAGTTTCGGCGCACGGCACGCCTCTACCGTCGAACCCGCCGGCAGGGCTTCGCGCACAGCCCTGATGGCACCATCCAGCCCATCCGGCTCAGCCGGCACATAGACCGCGCGCCACGCCGTCTTGGACGGATCGGCTACGCGCAGTCCGGCTCTGAGGATTGCCGCGTCATTGACATGAATCCGGTGCGTCGGCCACCCCATTTCCGTAATCCAAAGAGGCTTGTCGGCGTCACCGTATTTCGCCATCAGCGCGTGCAGCTGTTCCAGCCAGGCGTCCGCGCGGCTTTCGGGCTCGCGCAGGTTCGTGTAGGGATGCACGTTCATGATGTCGAAATACCGTGCGCCGCCCAAGCGGTAAATCTCCTCGATGAAGTCGAGCGGCACGCCCGCCATGCCGCCGAGCGCGACGCGCAACGACGGGTCGTGCGCCTTGACGACCTCATAGGCGCGGCGCAAGACGGCGAGGTAGTTCGTCGGGTTCGGATTCTTCCAGAACGGATTGATGTTCGGCTCGTTCCAGATTTCCAAAACCGGCAGACGCTGTCCGTACTGCGCGACCACGCGCTGCACGTAATCGCCCCAAGCGTCCAGGTGCTCGTAGGCGGGATACGACCATTTCGGCGGCTCGTAGAGGATCGGCAGCAGCTGCAGACCCGCCGCCTCGCAGGCGGTCACGATCGCGTCGTAGCGGGCGAAGTCCCAGACGCCCGGCTGCCGCTCGACCACACGCCCGTCGAAGTCGCAGCGCACCCAGCCCGCGCCCATCTGGCGGATCAGGTCGCAGGTGGGTGTCGTCGGCTCACCGCGCGTCAGGTGCGCACACGCGCCGTAGACGTTCTCCGCCGGCATGTTCGCGCCTGCGGCCGAAGCCACGAGCGCGAGAGAGAAGACCGAGGTCGCAACTCGCATCACGTTACAAGTCCCTTTCTGTTGGGGCGTCCATTAGAGCCTATTCCGCCGCAATCGGCAACGCCAGACGGAAGCCACCGTCAGCGCTGTCCTTCGATGGATCCCTGGAACCGCGATACGCCGCACGGCAAGGATTGGCTTTGGAGTTGAAGCTGCCGCCCCGACGAACGCGCAGCGTCCCCGCGTCCTCGTTCACGGCGCCGTTGAGCGACGTGATGTCGTCCTTGTACCAGTCACGGCACCACTCCCACACGTTGCCGTGCATGTCATAAAGGCCCCAAGCGTTCGGCGCATACGAGCCCACGATGGACGGCCCGTTCTCCGGCCCGACCGTGGAAGGTGGATAGCCGTACTGTCCGTCAGCGCCCTTCACCTGTCCTCCGTTGTAAATGGCCCGGCCCAGCCGCGCCAAGTTGGCGTCTTCGTCGTCCGTCAAGATTGGCGAACCGTCGCCCCAGTATCCCGAACCGTTCCCCGCACGGCAGGCGAACTCCCACTGCGCCTCCGACGGCAGGGCGAACGAAAGCCCCGTCTTCGTGTTGAGCAGGTTCAGGAACGTGTCCGTGATTTCGGTGTATTTGACGTTGCCCGCTGGACGCATCGTTCCTTCGACCGCGAAGTCAAACTTCTTCGTCATGAACCGCAGGTACTGCGCTTGCGTGACGGGGAAGACGCCGATGTAGTAGTTCTCGTCCATCGTCACCTTGTGCGTCTTCTCCGTATTTCCCCAGTTGGCGCTTCCCATCGTCCACTCGACGTCCTTG
>ONTV01000118.1 GCA_900320855.1 uncultured Lentisphaerota bacterium | reverse complement strand
AGAGCCGCCGTCGGCTCGTCCGTCCACACCTCGCCGCACGCCGTCACCGCCGGCGGCTCCGGGTAGGGAAACGCCGCGTCGAGGTCTTCCGCGAAGTCGAACGCGCGGTTGTCCGCAAGGACCCAGTCGTTTGTCGCGCGCGTCTCGTTCGCGTAGAACGACACGCCGGGCAGAAGCACGTAACCGTTGCCGGCGATGCGTCCGCTCGAGCAGGCGACATCGGCAGACGTATTAGGTTGTCCATAGACGGCGATTTCGGCCGGTCCGTTCTTGTGCGCCCAGTTGTTGCGGTCGAACCGGCAGCCCCGGATCTCCACATTGCGCGCCTGCGGACGGTGTAAACCGAGGATCTCGATCGCCGCGCCCGCGTTGTTCCGGAACGTGCAGCGGTCGATGAGACAGTTCTCCTCCCAGGCCTCGAAATCGACGCCGCCCTGATCAGGGGAGCCGGTGTCTGGCTGGTTCAGGAAGTGGCAGCCGCGAATGACAAGGCCATTGTTGTGGGCGAGCATGATCCCCATCGTGCCGGCGGAGGCCTGAAAGCCGGATGCGTCGAAGACGGAGTCCGTCAGCCACGACCGGCTGGCGACGTCGTACGGATGCGGCGAGGTGTTGGGGGCGTAGTTGTCGTGGCAGAACACGCGGTTCACGAACGTGTCCGTGCCGTTGACGTAGAACCCGCTTGTACACTGGTACGCCTCGCAGTCGCGCAGCACGACGTCATGGGCGTTGAGGACGGCCAGCCCCTCCGCGCAGTTCGCCGTCCGGACGTCCCGCCATTCGGGGATGCCGTGCGCATTTGCGCGGTACTTTCCCTCGATGTGGTGCGCGAGACAGCGCTCGACGAGGACGTGTCCACGCGCCGGCGCCCCGCCGACGACCGAAATTCCGCTGCCCGCGTTGCAGACGATGAGGTCGCGCACGGCGAGATGCGACGCGCGCGGCACATGGACGCACCGCTCGCGGAGGTGGCGCGTCCGCCGGATCTGCGGACGCCCGCCCTCGCCGTACGTCCCGATCTCGGCCCAGTTGTCCGCCGAGCCCGCCGCCGCGACTTCGAGCTCGTCGCGGAAGACGCACCCGCGCTTCAGGAGCAGCCGCTCGCCCGGCCCCAGGACGCGGCCTTTCACATTCGCAAACGTGCGCCACGCCGTCTGCGGCGTCAGGCCGTCGCCTGCGTCGTCGCCCGCGTCCGCGTCGACGTAGAACGCGCGCGTCTCGCGGATCGGCGGCGTCCAGGCCTTCGCCGTCAGGACCGGCTCGCGCGCAGGCATGAAGGCGATGCGCTTGGACACGCGGCAGAGCGGGGCGGTGTTTTTCGCCGACCCCAACGACTCCACGGTGAAATCGACTGTCGCGAAGCCGTCCGCATCGGCATCGACCGTCCAAGCCAACGACTTCGCGTTTCCCGCCGACAATTCCGGAAGCGCGATTGTCCCCGGCACGACCTTCGCGCCGCCGCGCGCCATGGCCGTGACCGTGCAGGGGCCGACCGCCTTGCCGAGGTTGCTCAGGATGCCGCACAGCATTGCCGGTCGGCCCATGCGCGGCAGCAGCTCGCGCGTGCGGAAGTCCCCGAGCTCGACGACGACCTGCGGCGCAATCCGAATCGAGATGTTCGTGACGTCCACGATCGACGGCGTGCCGCGCACGAGATGCGCGGACAGATTCGCCGCGCACCGACCGCGACTCCGACACTCAGCCTTTCCGATTCCCTCGACGTCCAGCGCAACCATACGGCCGTCCCAGTGTGCGGAGAGGCGGTAGAGGCGCCCCGTCTCGACATTCGCCGTGACGCCGGCGCTCGGCTGCCATCCGCCGTCGAGCCACACCCAGAAGCGGAACGCGCCAGCCATTTCCCCGTCTTCACGGTCGTAGCGCAGCAGATACTCGCGATTCTTGACGAGAATCATCGTCTCGCCCAGCGGCTGCGCCCGGAATACCGCATCGCAACGGACCTCCAGACCGGGTCGGATCGACACGTCTGCCGCCAAGGAGGCTCCGACGGCGAAGGCCGCCGCCAAAACCGTCTCAATTCGCTTCATGCCCATGACCGTAGGATACCTGAACCCCTGTCAGCGGACAATGAGGAGCGCCCCGCTGTCGGGCACCGCCTCCAGCGTGCCCGGCCCCGTCACGAAGTCGGGACACGTCTTTGCGTTGACGGTCCCCAGGTAGGACTTGCCGTCGTAGACGACCCTCCTCACGCGCACGACGCCCGGATAGTCCAGGAGCAGCGTCGCGCCCTTTGCGACGTCAATCCGCAGGTCGCGCGGCAGCGACGGTGCCTCGTCCCGCTCGTCGCGGTCGCGCACGAGCGAAACAGAGTCGATCTGCGCGTCGAGGTCGGCCGGCCACGCCGTGTCGCCGTCGTTCAGCCAGCCGCGGCCCTCGATGCCGAGGCGCCAGTTGCCCGCTTCCGCGACGTCCACGAGATAGGAGACCTCCATCCACTGCCGCGCGTAGAGCGTGGGCGTCGTCGCCAGCACGTTCGTGACGCCGCCCTTCGCGAGCCAGACACGGACGGGGTTGTTCGCGTAGAAGTCCGAATCGGCGCGGGCGCGCACGTGCATCGTGAAGCGATAGCGTCCCGCCTGAGGAATCGTGATGTCCTGCCGGACGCCCATCCGGTTGTTGAGACGCAGGCGATACGTGCCTTCGTAGGCGCTGTAGCCCCAGATCTGAGGTCTGTCCGAATAGGACTTCGCCTCCGCGCTGCGGTACTGCGTGGTGGGCATGTCGGGCACGGCGTACGCCGTCCAGCGCGTCATCGTCTCGAAGCCCGGCTCGGCGATCAGGTTGCCGAAGTCGGCCGTCTCGTCGCGCACGAGCGCGAGTTCGTCGAGGATCCCCATGGCCATCTCCTTCGTCTGCGCCAGCGTCAGCGTGACCTCCTCGCCATCGTCCGCCGCCACGGTGAAGGATTCGGGCCAGAGCGCCGACACGAGGCGCTGCGTCCCTGCCGTGACTTCGCCCAGCACGACCGTCGAGCCGTCCGCCCGGGTGAGCGTGGCGCGGAATGCGGGGGCGTAGCCCATCATGTTCGCATCAGAGTTGACAGGCGACATGTCCATGAACGAGGCGAGACGCTGGACGAGTCCGCGCAGGCGCCACGTTCCAGCCGGGACCGTGAAGGTGGTTGCGGCGACGCCGCCCGTCGCGGTAAAGCCAAGCGCCGCCGCACCGCACGTCGCCTCGGCGAACGGGAAGGGATGTAGCGTGACGTTACCCTTCTTGATGGCCGTTCCGCTGGTGATCGCGCCGATGACGCCGTTCGTGACGACGGCCGCATACCGGGAACCCGGTTGGACGGAGAGCGTCCAATTCTTCGGGATGTTCAGCGTGCTGTAGCGCGCGTGGATGTAGGCTTCCGCCGGGCGCTCGAGGTCGTCGAAGCACCCGTTCGGGATCGCGCACGTTTCCTCCGCCGGCTCGGCGATGCGCACCATGCGGAAGTTGTCAAGGAACACGCTGGCGTCGCGCCCGCTGTCGGTCGGCTCGAAGCCCAGCACCCAGTCGCCGGCCTCGGCCACCGCCACGCGAAAACGGAAGCGGTTGAGCAGACGGCAGCCGACCGGCAGCGTCGCCACGTCAGACGCGGCGTCCCACGTGCGTCCGAGCTTGATCTTGACCTGCGGCTGCATGTCGGAATAGGGATAGCCATTTTCGGTTCCACCGTTCGCGTAGCCGTAGCGGCTTTTCGCGTCAAAGCTCAGTTCGTAGACGCCGCCCGCCGGCACGGAAATCTTCGTGGAGACGACCGATCTCTGCGCCAGGAGGAGGAGATTCGTGCCGCCGCGCGGCGCGGGATCGCCATCCCGGAACCAGTTCCGCCACGTCCACTTCTGCGTCTGCGGCGCCTGTGTGCAGATGAACCGCGGGGTGCCCTCGTGCGCCGTCCAGCCGTTGAGCGTGGTGCCGCGGGAAATGATCGTCGTGTCAAGGCCCGCGTCTGTGACTGTGAACGGCTGTTCGACGTCGGGGTTCGGGAAAACGGCCTCCACGGCGCCGCCCGTCGGCGCGGCTGTCGCGCGGACGCGCCCCTCCAGCTGGAGGACGGCGCCGCGCTGGGCGTCCGCGATGCCCACCGCGAGCCGCCGCACGCCGGGCTTCACCGTGTGGACGCGCAGCCAGCCGTTCCCAGTCGTCGCGACGATGTTGTCCGTGCCGCCCGCCGATTTCTCGCAGGTGAGGCCCGAAGCGGCGTCGCCCGCCGCACTCGGCGCCTCCGACCCCATGTGGCTCGTAAAGGCATACGTCTCGCCGCCCGCGACGGCGAGGGCGGGAAGACGCCCGCCCTGGAGACGCAGCGCGCCGCCCTCCCAGGCGAAGTCGCCCGTGAAGGCGAGGCCGTCCGTCGGGCCAAGGGCGAGGACGCCCGCACCCGTCTTCGCGACAGCGCCCGCACCCGCGAAGGAGAGTGGCGGCGTCACTGTCTCCGCCTCCCCCGCCACCGAAACGGACGTTCCGGCGGCGAGCGCAAATTCCGTCCCCTTCACGCGCGGCACCGCTCCCTTCAGTTGCGGAAGGTTCCACTTCGCGAGCAGGTAGCGTTCCACGGCGGCACGTTCCGTCTCCTGCAGCCGGTTCGTGAAGACGAGCACTTCGCCGAGCCAGTCACCGCCCTGCGCGCCTTGCAGCGTCTCGAAGCCGCTGCGGAAGAAGTTGTCCGCGCCCGGCAGGATTTCCATGTAGTCGCACGCGAAGAGCTGCCAGCCTGCCCGCGGCGGCGTCGTGCGCGGATCAATCTGCTCGCCGTCGAGGAAGAAACGCGCGCTCATCTGCGGAGCGCACACGTCGCCGCGGTTGACGAGCATCGGGTCTGTGGCGTTCGGGACGAAGGTCCGCGTCACCGCCCCAACCGTGTTGAGGAACGGCCCGTTCCGACTGCCCGTCTCCCATCCGACGGGATGCCCCACGCAGTTCGCGACGGCGTGGACGATGAAGAGGTGGTGGATGTCCGAGAGCGTCGCCGTTTGGCCGGCCCGCTTCCAGCCCATGTACTGTCCGCTCGAAGCCCCGCCGAAATAGACGCCCGCATGTCCGTCGAACGTCGACTGGACGGGGTCGATGCCGTTCAAGCCGGCGGGGTAGGTCGCGTTGCCGAACCACTTCGGCTCGGCGTAGAGCCGCGTCGGCGAGGCGCGATCCGTCTCGCGCACGTCGCACCAGCGCGCGGCATAGGCGGGGTCCCCTTCGGCGGCGGCGACGCCGTTCGTCGTGGCGAGGCTCGTCTCGTTCACCCAGAACGCGGCCTTCTGACAGGCGGCGGGCGGCTCCGTGAAGTCGGCCGACGCGCCAGGCGTGACGGCGACGGCGCCTTCAAGCACGGTGAAACGCCCATCCGTCGTCCGCACGTGGCGGTTCGCGTCGACGGCGAGCGTCCCCGCGCCCGTTTTGTAGACTTTCGCGCGGTCGCCGGCAATCAGGTCGCCGACGATGGCGGTTTGGCCTGCCGGCGCGTCAATCACCGTCGTCTCGGCGAAGTCTGGCGCTTCGCCCGCCGCAGCCGCCCGTATCGCCGTCGCGAACATGAGCATGATTCGTTTTGCGTTTGTCATGGTGCTTCCTTTCTGGTAATTTGGCTTGATTCGTATCATTACAGTCGTTTTCTGTGCATTAACGTGAAATCGTCACCGTGGTGAGCGAACCCGGCAGGGCCTGGACGATCAGGTAGCGGTTCCTGTGCTTGACCTGCACCTGCACGGGCAAGAACCGGTCGCCCTTCTGATCCGGCTTGCAGGCGATGACGACGACGTGCGAGCCGTCCGGGCTGCGGAACGCCGAGCAGACCGTGCGACGGTCGTTCCGCCGCGCCCAGTCCGAGTCGCCGACCTTCCAGCAGCCCTTCAGGATGTCCGAGCCGCGCCGCACGAAGCGACCGACGTGGCGGAACGCCTTGAACTGCGCGCTCGGCACGGCCTCGCCCGTGACGGAATTGAGCTCGACGAAGCCCGCGCACGGGAAGCCGCCCGAGATGTTCGGCTGGCCGTGCTCGTCCAGGACCATGCACCAGCTCGTGAAGCCACCGCACCCGCTGTTGAACGTGCGCAGCATCAGGCCGCCCCACCAGAGCAGGTCGCGGGCGTAGCGGTCCACGTGCGGCCCCATCTCCGTCATGACCATCGGCAGGTCCGGGCACTTCGCGCGGAGGGGCTGGATCCATTCGGGCTCGCCGGCATACGGATGCCACGCGACCGCGCCGACGCTCTCCAGGACGCCCGCGCGCGCCAAAGCCTGCGCGACGCGGTTTGTCCCGTCAAAGTTGTGGTCCCACAGCCAGGGCTTCGTCTCCAGTCCGGCCGCCTTCAGCGCGGGCGCGAGGTGGTTGACGATGAAGTCCGTCTCCTGCTCGCCCGTCCAGAGACAGGTAGGCGACATGCCGAACTGATCCGTGTTCGGCTCGTTCTGCACGGTCAGCGCCGCAATCCGAATGCCCTCCTTCCCATACGCCTGCACATACTTCACGAGATAGG
>ONTV01000112.1:5113-11913 GCA_900320855.1 uncultured Lentisphaerota bacterium | reverse complement strand
GTAGGCGCGGCCGCCCGCCGACAAGACGGCGGACTCGTCGGCCGTCAGCTCCAGCGCCGTGCGGTAGAAGCCCCGGCCCTTCCACGGCAGCTTCCCCGTCCCGCCATCTGTCGAAGACGCGTCGAAAGGGCCCGAAATCGCCCAGTCATGCGGCACGCGCACCGTCTGCCAGGCGACCGATCCCTCACGCCGGAACTGCCAGCCGTCCGCCAGCTCGCGGTCGGCGGCCGCGAGGGAGCCTGCCGTCAGCACGCCCCCCAACAAGACCGCCACCCGTTTCGCGCACCTCGGCACGATTCGTCGCGCCATCAGTCGTCCCCCAGCACGACGACAGGATAGAGGTCGGGTCGGAGATAGCACTCCTTCCCCGGCTCGACCGTGTTGGTCAGCATTTCCGTGCGGCGCAGGCGCCCGCACGGCGAGCCGTTCGGGGGCGCCGGGCTGTCGGCGTTGTTCACGGAGAGTCCGAGGCCAAGGCATTCGCCCTTCTTGAACGCGAGCGGCAAGGCAAACTCGTTCGGGATGAACAACCGGTAGACGTACCCCTTCGACGTCTTGCGGAACGACGTCGTCAGCTCCGTCGCCTCGGTGTCGTCTTTCGGCGCCCGCGTGCCGAGCGTCAGCTGGATGTCGGCTGAACGCGTGCGCCAGGCGATCGCGCGCGAACCGTCCGAGGACGGATACACGCCATATTCGTAGTCGTCCTTGTCGAAGCCCTTCGTCTCGTTCGCCCGCGCGTTCGCGTAGGTATCAAGGTAGACTTGGAGCGAGTCGTTGGCCCAGCGGTCTCCCGGACGCTCGTATTCGCAATGCGAAAACGCCGCGTCCGTCACGTCGACCTCCAGGAAGAGCCCCTGCGCATTCCAGGCCACGCGGTAGGACGCTCGGAATCCGGGCTGGCCAGCCGCCTTCTCGCCCGAACGACCTCCGATGCGGTTCGTCAGCTCGACCTGCGGATAGCGCGACCAGTCCAGCGTGTCGACTGTCGAGCCGATTGGCGCCCTTTTCGCGACCATCCCGACATAACCGAGGCCGAATTCCTCGTGGAAGACCCTTGTCGGCGCGTCCGGCTTGAGCGTCTGCGACGTCGCGACGGTGAAGTTTGAGACCGTGCCGGTCATGTGGTCGGTGAGGCGCACCTTCATCTGGCGCGGCCCGCCGGGGTTGACCTCGATCCGGCAGCGGTCGGACAGCGTACCGCCCACGATGGTCGCTTCGCGAAAAGCCGTCCGCAGCTGGTCAAGCGTTCCCGGCCGTCCGCGAAAGACGAGCGGATAGGGCAGGATCGGGAACGGGCCGCCGCGATAGTCGCGCGGCGTGCCCAGCATGTCATAGACGCCCTCCAGTGCCCCGCCGAAGTCCGCCGTCGCCATCCGCGCGTCCTCCGTCTCGAAGTCGAGCGCGTCCTTGTGCCCCCACACGAAGGCCACCGGGCGACGCTTCTCGTCCTCGAAGAGATAGACGCGGGTGAACGGCGCGAAGCGGATGTCGTCCCGGAAGGACGCATTGCCGATGAACCGGCCGAGCACGTTCGGCATCAGCCACGAGACGCGCGGCGTGTAGAGGCAGTCCATCTCGCCGTTGTTGGGGCTGCCGCCGGCCATGCCAAGCGTGCGGTCCTGATACTTATACGCCACCAGCCAGCTACGCAGGCACCACGCGCCGCTGCGACGTTCGCTCCGCCCGAGGTCGTAGCTGACGCCGCCGCGATGCCGCCACATCCCGGCGCCCCAGGACGTGCAGTGGATGCCCCAGTGCGGAATCTCGTAGGGGCCCCACATCATGCCCTCGGACAGCCAGAGCCCCGTCGTCTTCAGATAGCCGTGCGCGTCCAGCGTCTCGAACAGCGTCTTGAAGTTCCTGTCAAGATCCGGGTCTTCCGGCTTTTCGCGATAGAAGTGCTGGGCGATCGCATCCACGCGGAAGCCCTGCCGAACCGTCTCGGCTATGATCTTGCGGGTGCGCGGCAGGAAGCCGTTCTCGGAGAAGTTGCATGGCGCGTCCGGCATGACGATCGCGTCGGGTATCACCTCGTGAATGGCCTCGCACATGATCTTGAGGCACTGCCCGTAGCGAAAGACGAACTCTTCCTCGTCGGACGTCTCGCTCCACCACGGGAGGCCGAAATGTGCCTCCAGCTCGTTGGTGAACTGCCACTTCTTCACGTGCGGATAGCGCCGCGCCTTGGCGAGCGCCGCCTCGCGGTAGGCCTTGAAATACTCATCCGAATACTTCGCATAGGGCGCGCCCTTGGCGTCGCCGCGAAACGAGACCTCGATGCCCGGCGTGCCATAGTCGGCTGACCGCCAGCGATCCTTGGGGTCATAGCTTCGCTCGACGAACCCCCAGCAGGCCTCCTTGTGGTCGAACCAGCCGTAGCGGTTGGTGTGGGAGTTCCGCTCGTAGACGTAGTCCACGAACCAGAGGTCGCCCGGATCGATGCCGCGCTTCTCGTATTCGCGGCGCAGGTGCTCGCTCTTCGGGCCCCAGGAGACAGCCCCCCACCCCAGCTGGACGTGACGGTCCAGCCGCCGGAGGAAGTCGCTGCGTTCGCTCTCGTCCGCAAGCGAACTCATCGCCAGCCGGAAGTTCTTGAACGAGCTGTCAAGATACGGCGCGACCGTAAACCGGTCGGTCTCGAACGCCAGGACGCCGTCAACCTCGTAGTCGCGGTGCATCACCCACAGGCCGTCCGGGAAGACGGTGTCCGCCGGGAAGAGCCTCACATCGGCAAAGCCCTTGTCGTCCGCCTCGAATCGATAGGACTTGTCAAGGACGGTCTCCTGCAGGAACGTCGTGATCCGCACGCGCAGGCTGCCGACGGCGCGCGGCTTCGTCACGATCTCGACGCGCGCGTCGATCGGACGGCCAGACGCGCAGAAGCCGTCGGGGGCGGAGGTGAGGAGGCGCCCTTCCGCGACGGGGCGGTCGTCGGCCGTGGCGACCGGACTGCGTTCGACCTGGATGTCGTCATAGAGAATATGTCCCTCCTTCTGCGTGTCCGGCGTCGTGGCGGAGAAATAGAAGATGAGTGCCTCGTCTCGCTTCGCCGTGAACTTGAACGAGTACCGCTTCCACTCGCGCCCGATGCGCGCGGCGTCGCCGCCGTAGCCCCAATGGAACCAGCCGAGCAGCTGCGGCAGCCAGACGTTGCTCCACACCTCGGCCTCGCCTTCGGCCTTTGCCCAGTAGCTGATGGTATAGTCGCCCGGCGTCACGGGGATCGCCATCGAGACGAGCGGCGTCCACCCGTGAGGACAGTGGGCCGCCCGGTAGTTGTTCTGATCGTGATGCGGCGGACACGCCTTCATGCGCACGGCGTAGCGGCCGGCATGCGCATCGTCCGTCAGCTGGTAGAACGTCGTCGTCCAGCGCGACTCGTCAACGCCCCACTTCTCGCCGCATTCGTTGATGCTCCAGCCCTTGAGCCCCTGCTCGAAGGTGCCGTTCGGCAAGAGGTTCCGTCGCGAGGCGTCCGGCATCCGCAGCCCCTCGAGACGGCCGAAATCGACGTTGGCCCGCTTGTCGGCCAGCGTCGCCGCATCATAGGAGACCCCCTTGCGGATGTCGAGATACAGCGTCTTTCGCGCGCCGGTGAACTGGACCATCACCCACGACGGGTCCGTCCGGAGGGACACGCCCTCGACGCCCTCCGCCTTTCGCGCGACCACGCCGAACGACTTCGCCGGGTCGCCCTTGAAGCAGCGAAATGAGAAGTCCTCGCTGCCTCGCTTCGGCCGGACGTCCTGTGACGCCGCCGGGTCGACGACCACCGTCGTCCCGTCGGCGAACGCACACGTCGTCCCCGCAAGTGCGTTCGGCCGCCCCACAAGGGCGCACCCGCTGGTCTGGATTGTGAACTTCGCGGGATCGGGAGACGGCGTCTCCTCCATGTCGATGCGCACGAGACCATCCTTCGTCAGAGACATCTCCCACCTGGAATGGCGCCATTCGAGATCCCCGCAGCGGATCCACCCCTCCCAGTAGACGACACCGTCCTTCACGCCCTGAACGGCTTTTTCGCGGTCATGCGGGAACTGACGCTCGCGCGTCACACCCTTCTTCCCCGTCACCGGGTCACGCCACGAGTACCACGACTCGACGTGCATGAGCTCCTCGCCGTCGGCCGTCAGCACGATCCGCCGGTTGTCGAAGTTGAAGGCGACGGACTTGTTCAGGCACGAAATCACGCCCCCAGCGTTCATCACGGGCATCGACTCGGCCGGGCGCGCCGCGCGCGCGGCGGATGCGCCGAACCGGGCTTTCCCGTCCGGCATCGGCACGGTGAACAGGGGCGCGGCGGCGACACTTCCGGCGGCCAGCAGAACAGCCGGAATGGCGAAACGATGTAAGCACTGCATAACGACTTCCTCTCTTGGTCGCGTCTTGCTTACCTGATGACCAGGAGCGTTCCCTTGGACAATTTCGTCCAGACCAGGCGGACGACCTCATCGGCGGCAAGAGACGAGCCGAAAAGAGACTTCCTTACGTCGCTGTGGAAGCGCTCCGCGCCCTTCCAGACCTGATAGCAGCCGGCCGTTTCGTTGGACGAAACGCCGAAAACGCCGCCCTTGACGTTATTCAGGCTCACGTAGACCTCCGCGTCTTCCGTCAGGTCGCCCGTCTGCACGAGCAGCCCCTGCGCAGTCTCGAAGCGAAGGTTGGCGCACTTGCCGGCGAGGTTATGGTTGTTGGTGATCCGCGCACCGCCCGACACGAAGATAGGCGACTTGCTGCCGTCGTGATACGGCAGAATCGCGCTCTGGCCGACGTTCCCGGAGATCTCGCCGCCCCGCACGTCCAGAATGGCGCCGGCGTTGCGGCATTCGACCGCCACGCCCAGCACGTCCTTGTTGCAGCCCGTGATCTTCGAGCCGGGAAGCATGACCAGCCGCGCAAAGGAGGATGAGGAGCCGCCGAGGAAAAGACCCTGCACCCCCACCGGCGGACGAATCTCGCAGCCGTCGCCCAGATAGTGCGTTCCGCCGCCCGATCCGAGGACAAAAGCCCCGCTGTACGTCTCCGCGTCAGCCGTCAGGACGACATTGGAGACGACGCTGCCTTCCGCGCCTCCAAAGAGGTACAGCAGATTGGAACCTCCCGACCGGGTCAGCGTGCGCCGCGTCGCGCCATGCGAGCGCAAGAGGATCTTCCGGTTGACATAGGACCTCCCGTCCTGGACAAACGCGCCCTCCGCGTCGCCGATCGTGGCGTCCTTCATCAGCTCGATCACCAGCGCCTTCTGGCCGACGACCGGCGACGCATACGCCTCCTTGAAGGTGTCCGCCTCGAAGAACAGGACGCCATCGTCATTGGCATAGCGAAACGCCTTGTGCGGACGTTCCGTCGACCAGGCGATGCCGTCGGCGGCGCGGACAGCCATCGCCGTCGCATTGTCGTCGGACTTGAGCACGGCCGCTGGCACCTCGTAGCCCCCCTCAAGCCCCTCGGCAAGGCCGGCCACAAGCTCGCCGTCATTCCCTTCGGGCGTCGCGAGAAATACCTTGTTCGCGCCTGTCACCGCCGCAGAGGCGATCACCACCGCTCCCGGACGGCTCTGGTAGACATTCGCAACGGCGGACGCCGCGTTCAGGTTCCCCGTCACGACCGAATCGGCGAAAATCCTCATCATTGCGCCATCCGGCAAGTAAACGCCGCCAAGCTTGCCGCGGCACGACGAGATCTCGCCGCCCCGCAACTCGATTCCGACGTTGCCGGAAACGGATGAGAACCCGCCGCCGTTCTGCGCCGCCGAGCCGCAGCGCACGATCCTGGCGCCGGCCTCCAGCACCAGCCGACCGCCCGACGACCCGTTCGCCATCTCGCCAACCGCCGCAACGGGAATGTCCGCGATCTCGGCGCCGCCCTGCAAGGTCAACGAAGCCGCGTCGCCCTGAAACACGAAAGCCAAGCCGTGTCCGTTGGAGAATCCGCTCTCCGCCGTGACGAGCACGTTCGAGAGGACGACGTCCGTCTTGTTCAGCCAGAAGAAGCCGCCGTTCGTCAGCGTCACCGTGTGCCGCGCCGCTTCAGACCGCGAGCGCAAGGTGAACCTGTGGTTCTGGAAGTTCGCCTGGCTCGCGTACGTCACGTCGTCCTGCAGCTCGATAATCGACTGGCCGTCGCTCGTCGCGGCCTCCATCGCCCTCCGCAGGTCGTCCATGTTCGTCCAGGTCAAGCCGCCGTCCGTCGAAAGCCGAATGGGCGCGACGGCCGCGCCGTGCACGACGACGCATCCCTCTTCCGCGACGAGCGTCGCGCCGGACGGCATCGTGATGAAACAGGGGAAATGCGTCAGCAGGTCGGCATCCTCAACGGTGTAGGAACCGTAGACGAGGCCGTCCGACACCGGCGCCGGCGAGAAGTAGTCGAACACCTTCGCGGCCGCCACGGCATCGACGCGAAAGCAGGGCAGGCACGAGCTCGCGGCATAGACGCCGGCGCCCGTCGCGTCGCTGGACGAGGTGTTGTCGCTGACGCGCGAGGAGCCGCCGGCATACACCACCTTGCCCGCCTTGGAAAGGTAGACGCCCCCGCCCAAGATGGCCGTGTTGCCCGTGATCACGCCGCCGGCCAGCACAAGCTCCGCGCCGTCGCCGTCAATCAGGACGCCGCCGCCGTAGCCGTTCGACACATTTTCGCGAATGGCAGACCCCGGACACAGCGTAAACGGCCGGGCCGTCGCATACGGCTTGCTCGCGCCCAGCCTGACCGCCCGGCAGGTGGAGCCGGCGAACTCGGCGCCGTCCTGCAGCGTCGTTCCGCGACCGCCGGTGGCGCTGTCGTCAAACAGCGTGCCG
>ONTV01000112.1:0-5050 GCA_900320855.1 uncultured Lentisphaerota bacterium | reverse complement strand
GTGAACGTGCGGCGGACGGAACCGCCCGACCGAATGGTCAGGTCGACCTTGTCGCCGTTATGCCAGAACCACATCCCGTTCAGCGTTCCCCCGATGTCCGAATCGTCCACGACGACGTCTTCGAGAAGCTCGATCACCATGCGGCCCGCCCCCTCGACCGGATTGCCGTTGCTCGGGAACAGCCCGCCCATGCAGGCGGCGAACGAGTCCGTCTCCGTCCAGGAGGGGGTCTCCGCCGCCTCGTTGGGGGTGTACCTGAACCGGGCGGCGGCGGACGCAGCCAGCGACGCACCGGAAACCGCCAGAATTAGGATTTTACCCCCCACCCTACGAATATTGGTAACTATGTTTCTCATCGTGTTCTCTCCTTTTCTATCGCCATGTTGAAAACATAATACCATAAAACGCCGCCTAAATCCCGGGCGACTTGGATTTTACCTCAAAAACCTGCCAATGCAGGTTTAGCCATTCAAAACCTCAGAATCTTCTTCTATACTTTTGCTAGCGCAGTTTTCAGTTCCCTATTGTTGTTTCGGAACCTGGAAAAGCGAATTTTAACACAGAGACTCAGAGCGTTTCGCATTCCCGCATCACAATCGTTATGGGCGTAGGCGATAAGAGGGGAAGATGCAATTTACTCCCCGAGTTTGCCAGTTGAAAATTCCAAAATCGTGTTCTCGACCAAGCCCGCGTGCGTTTTTCGCTTGCGGGCTTCATAATAATTATGTGGTTACTCAGAACGGGTTCACTGACGACTTCAACTCCCTGATGTCTCCGTTTGTATAGATCTTCGCTGGGATCTCGAGGCCGAACGCCTTGAGCAGCATGAGGTTGTCTTCATGTCGCGCATTATAGCAAATCCCCGCCTACTTATTGTATTTGTTTGCCGCCAATAGTTTTATGTTTAATCAAACAATCAATTTCGGCGCGGGGACAGCAGCGGCAGCTGGGCCGAGTAAAAGATTCAGCAGCAGCACCCCGCAGGATGTCGTTACCGCCTGTGGAACGGATGGCTGGTCAGTTATATGCCAAGGAGTCGCCGAAACGACACAATGGCATCGAAATACCCGTCTGCGGGAATCGTCTCAGCCAACTCCCCGTCGTAAACCAGAGCGGCCCTCACAGCGCATCCTTCAGTACGCTTCAGCTTGGAGACCTTGGATGCAACTTCATCGATAACGCTCTTCCTGATCGTGCCCTGTCGCTTGATTTCAACAACACACTGCGACCGCTTGGTCTGAATCAGCAAGTCAATCTGATACCCCGTGCCTCTGGATCCGCTCTTTCGGTAAGGTGCCGCAGAATAAACAAGCGAATCCTCAAGATGCAAGTGCGGCAGGAGCTCCACATAGTGATTCACGATAAGATTTTCAAATGCAAACCCCTTCTGTCTCTCCCACTCTTCCAGACGAGACAACCTTGTGAAGGCAAAAGATCCATCGTCAATCGTATCGAATGCCGGACGGACGCACTTGAGGTAAAAGCGCGTATAATTGTCACTCAACCGGTACCGACGCTCCCTGATCTCGACTCCGGTTTCGGGATTCTTGCCCGTGTCCCGAGCCACCATGCCCGACTCGACAAGTTGATCTAACGCCGCCGAGACATTTCCACCCACACCCGCAGCCATCCTCGCGGCAATCTCCGACATCGTCAACGGGCCATCCACAAGTGTCTCCAGAACCTTTGCCACCATCCTCGGACGCCTTGTGATAACATCTTTGAACATTTCATCGAAGTCCCGCCGCAGGATTGCATTTGGGCGGAAAGCCATTCGCCTGATATTCTCATCCGCAGTAAGAGATGGATTGACTTCTTCCAGGTAGCGAGGGATTCCGCCCGTCACCGAAAGGATATCGAGAATGTCTCGCGAGGAAACACGTTCGCTGCGCTTTTCCCAGAACCGGACGCAATCCCTCAACAAAAGCTCCGGCACGACAATGTCCATCGAACGACGCCCGTAGAACGCCTTGCTATCTACGATTTTCTCCTTGATCCACGTCGAGACGCTGCCACAAACGACAAATATGAGATGCGGACGATCCTTCAGCAGATTGTCCCACGAGATCTTCAAAGCAGCCGCAAAACGATCATCATAATGCGCCAGCCACGACACCTCATCCAGCAACACGACCGTTCGCCGATCATCCAGCACTTCATTGAGCGACTTGAACGCTCCAAGCCAATTCTTGGCAACTGGAACCTCTTGTTCGGCCTGAAGCGAAAGTTGCTCGGAAAAGGTCTCCAATTCGGCATCGTTGTCCATGCCTTCGTCAGGACGCTCACCCTCAATCTTGATAAATCGCGCATTTGACAGTTCGGCAAATCTCTTGATCAGCGTACTCTTGCCAATTCGACGCCGTCCACGGCATGTCACCAATGAGGATGCGTTCTTTCCCCAAAGAGAATCCAAATCTATCAAGATATCTTCTCGCCCATAAAATCCCATTGCAAGCCTCGCTTTCTTAGCAAATCGGAAGCATTATACCATAATATTGCGCTAAAACACAACACAACGGTCTGCTATTGTCAATATCGCGATTAGCAGACCGCCATATGACGATCTGAGAGTGCGCAATCAAAGAAATGTCTTTCACACCTGACGCGCACCGCGCAGGATCAACGGATGACGCCTATCCCTATTTCGCCATTCAACAAGCTTTTCAGATATTTTTCGCCTCATGTGTTGTATTATACCAAATTACTTGGACAAAAGTCGCAGTTGTTTTATGATAAGTTTGGACATTTTTCAGGGTTGCTTACCCATGAATCCTAACATTATTCGAGGTTGTCTATTTTGGTCGGACGGATGCAGCGATGCGGCGGGACGTCCTTCTCGCCAGCGATGAAGTCATAACCCTCGACGGGCGTCTCGCTCCAGAAGCATTCCGGTTCGACAGTCGGATACTCAACGCGTCCCGGCCAATCGACTGTGTTTTTCCCAACAATCGCCTTGTTTTATTTGCTATAATCATGCGCATGAGAAGCAAGCGGAACGACAAGTCACGAAGGCCAAAGAACATCCTGATCCTCCTGTGGTCATCAACGATCTCGTCCGGGCGGGAGTTCCTCGGCGGTTTCACCAAACAAGCCCGTGCGCGGCGGAACTGGCAGCTTCATCTGCGCATTTCCAAGCGAATACCCGAATCGAACATTCTCCAGACGATCCGGCTCGGCGGATACGACGGCATCGTGACGGACGAGGATACGTTCAACTCGCTGCCCAAGGGAACGATTCCGGAGGCCACATCCGTCGTTGTCTTCGGCACCTACGCCCCCAACGCCCCCAAAAATGTCGCCTTCGTTCAGAACGACAACGTCGCAATCGCCAGATTCGGCGCAAACTATCTTCTTCGGCTCGGACGCTTCCGCTCGTTCGGCTTCGTGCCGACCGAAGTCGAGCACGGCTGGTCGCGGCTCCGTGCGGAGGCGTTTGCGGACGAAATCGCCCGGCATCGCGCATCCGCGGTGATTTTCGCCCATAACAACGCCCGGACGTCCCTCAAGGCATGGCTGATTTCCCTTCCCAAGCCCATCGCGATCATGGCCGCCTGCGATACGACGGCGCTGGAAATCATCGAGACCTGCAAGCGAGCCAGAATATCCATCCCCGAGCAAGTCTCCATCCTTGGCGTGGACAACGACGAACTTCTGTGCGAATTCGCCGCGCCGACGATTTCCAGCGTCCTGCCCCGCCACGACAAGGTCGGCGAGCTTGCGGACAAGGCGCTTGCGCGGATGTTTCGTGGGTGGCCGCCCTCCCTCCCGAAACGCGAAATCTGCGACGAGCAAACCGTCATCGAACGCGAGTCAACCGCGCCAATCGCACCGGCCTCGCACCTCATCACGACCGCCTTGAGCTTCATCCGCCAGAATGCGTCGAAGAACATCACCGTGAACGATGTCGTAACCCACCTCGGCGTCTCGCGCAGTCTTGTCGATCTCCGTTTCCGGGAATATCAGGGCGAGACGATCAGCGAAGCCATCCTCAGAGTGCGCCTTGAGGAAGTCAGGAAGCGGCTGGCGAGCACAAGCATGTCCGTGACGAAGGTCGCCCACGCCTGCGGATTTGCCGACGTTTCGCATCTTCAGGTCGTCTTCAAGAGACGCTTCGGGCTGCCGATGGGCCAATGGCGTCAGCAGAACTTCGAGCGCGAACCGAGGTAAAGACACGCCAGCGTCCAGAAGGACGCGGCAAAGCCATTGACGTGAACCCGGAGCGGCAGCGGTAGCAAGAAAACCACGACCGCCACGGGGATCCAGACGCACCAATTCACCAGGAGCATCGGCAGCACCCTTTCGCCCCAGAAGCTCTTCGGCCACTCAGTCTTCATCCTTCGGATGGAGAAGTCCCGTCCCAGCCAGAAGTAGAAAAGCGCATTGAGCGGCATCACCACGAGAACCGTCCACGGCAACTGGTCGAAAAGAACCTTGGCGGCAACGGTTCGGAAATCCGATCCTGAGCCAAACAGGGCGTCCACCCACACATACATGTAGTCACAAAGAACGCCCCACAACCCGCACCAGACGATCTGCAAGCCCAGCTTGGCAAGCGGGTATCTCGGACGAATGGATCTGATCATCAGCAGGAACAGTCCGGGGACAAATCCCGTAAAGACAACCCGATTGACGACTGCCGCTCGCCATCCATAGGTCAATTCCAAGTTGACCAGCGGTTCAAACACTTCGGACACTCTCGGCGAAGCGTAATAAAGAGCGGCCAACAGAACCGCCAACGCCCACAGCACGACCATCGGCACGGCATTCGCCTTCACCGACTCCCATCCGATTCGTACTGGCCTTGGTAATTTCATCTCCGAGTATTATAACAAATCCACGAACCGCGAGCCGTTCAACTCCGCGAGGGCAGTGGGGGGTGCGATTCTAAACCGTTGAACCGCTTGCGCGCAATTCGGTTGGTATCGAGACCTGCGCCGACCTGCTCGCCCGACCCGCAGTTCGCGGGCACCCCACCGACATGATTTCGACGCGCGCGCCTTCACGCGCGCCCTTTACCGTGGCGGTCGAAATCACGTCGGGCCCGCGAACG
>ONTV01000117.1 GCA_900320855.1 uncultured Lentisphaerota bacterium | reverse complement strand
CCTGCCGCCGCCCGTTCCGGTCGCCCCGCAGCCGCCCGCGCGCCGCGCCGCCGCCCCGACGACGCCCGACCCGGCCGAGGCCGAGGACAAGGGCCCCTACGTCCTGCCGCCGCTCTCGCTCCTCAACCCGCTCAAGGAGTCGGCGGCCGACCACGGCGACGTCGAGGAGATGACCGCGCGCCTCATCAACACGCTGAAGATCTTCGGCATCGACGCGACGCTCGCCTACACGGTGCAGGGGCCCGTCGTCACGAAGTACGCGCTCAACCTCGCGCCCGGCATCCGCTACTCGGCCGTCACGAACATCTCCGACAACCTGATGGGCGCGCTGCACGCGAAGTCGCTCCGCATCGAGGCGCCGATTCCCGGCGAGGAGTCGATCGGCATCGAGGTGCCGAACCGCCGCCCCGCCGGCATCTCCTTCCGCGAGATCATCGAGTCGGCCGCCTGGCGGAACGCCAAGGGCGAGCTGCCGCTCCTCTTCGGCAAGGACGCCGCCGGCAAGGAGCTTGTCGCCGACCTCGCGTCGATGCCGCACATGCTCGTCGCCGGCGCGACGGGCCAGGGCAAGTCCGTCTGTCTCAACTCGCTCATCAACGGGCTCCTGATGACGAAGACGCCGGACGAGCTCAAGCTCATCATGGTGGACCCGAAGTCCGTCGAGTTCACGAGCTACGCCTCGCTGCCGCACCTGATCGTGCCGATCATCACCGAGAACCAGAAGGTCGTCTTCTCGCTCAAGTGGGCCGTCGCGGAGATGGAGAAGCGCCTGAAGCTCTTCGCCCGCGCGCGCGTCAGGAACATCTACGACTTCAACCACCGGCCGAGTTTCACGCAGACGGACATGTTCGGCGGCGACACGGCCGTCGGCAGCGACATGCCCAAGACCGTCCCCTACATCGTCATCATAATCGACGAGGTCGCCGATCTCATGTCGCAGTGCTCGAAGGAGGTCTCGCCCCACATCGCGCGCCTGACGGCGAAGGCCCGCGCCGCCGGCATCCACCTCATCCTCGCGACCCAGCGCCCCGACGCGCGCATCATCACGGGCGCAATCAAGGCGAACATCCCCGGCCGCGTCGCGTTCAAGACCGCGACAGGCATCGACTCGCGCACGATCCTTGACGCGGGCGGCGCCGAGAACCTGATCGGCAAGGGCGACATGCTCTTCAAGTCGAAGGACGGCCTTCTCATCCGCGCACAGGGCGCGTGGATCAGCGACCCGGAGATCGAGCGCGTCGTCAAGTTCATCGAAGAGCACTCGACCGTCCAGTTCGACGACCGCTTCACGAAGAAGCTCTCGACGATCAAGGAGGAGGAGGAAGACCTCTTCGCCGACCCCGATGCGGATGCCCAGGCGGCGAAAGCCTCTGCCGCCGAAGCGCGCGCGCAGGTCAAGGCCGACGCGGCGGCGGACGATTTCAAGAAAGCCGTCGAATGCGTCATCAACACGCGCCGAGCCTCGACGTCGCACTTCCAGCGCCAGATGGGCTGGGGCTACAACCACGCGGCGAAGATCCTCGACATGCTCACCGAGCACGGCATCGTCTCGCCCCAGCAGGGCATGGGGCCGCGCCAGATCGTCATGTCGCAGGAAGAGCTGCTCGCCATCTTCAACGGCGGCGCAGCCGAGGCGGACGCACCCGACGCGACAGACGACGCGGCGGATGCCACCGTCCGTGGCGACGGGACGGACGATGGCGGCGCCAGCCTGCCGCCGGACGCCGAGCCCGATCTCTTTTCTCAGGAGGAACAGACAGAATGATCGAATTCGGAAAGACCCTGCGCGCCGCGCGCGAAGCCAAGGGACTCTCAGTCGCCCAGCTCGCGGAACAGACCCACATGACGCCCGCGCGCGTCGAGGAACTCGAAAACGAGAACTTCACGAGCTTCCCGGCCGCCATCTACGGGCGCGGCTTCGTGCGCCTCTACTGCCAGGCCGTCGGACTCGACCCGAAGCCGCTCGCAGACGAATTCACGGATATCTTCAACGGAAATCGGGTTGTCGAAATCAAGGAGCGAGCAGTCGGTGGTGGGAGTGAGAGGGGTGAAGTTGGAGGTGAAAGGTCGAGGTGGAGCGAGGATGGTCAACTTCCTCTCTCCGCCTCCGACCCTGAAGCTGGAGACGAAAGCTCGAGTCCGAGCATGGATGTTAACACTCCACGCTCCACCTCCACCTCATCCAACTCCACCCCCTCCAACGCCCCCTCCCCACATCTCTCCCGCTATGCCGCGCCGCTCCGCGACCGCCCGCGCATCGCGATTCCGCCGTCCGTCTGGCGTCTCGGCATCCTCGCGTGCGTCGCCCTGCTCGTCCTCTGGGGCCTGATCGCCGGCGTGCGTGCGCTCTACCGCGCGACCGGCGGCGCCCCCGCGCCAGACGAACAGCCGACAGCCCTCGACGAGCCCGCGCGCGCCGAAGCCCCCGCGCCGAAGCCGCCCTCGTCAGACGCCAAACCACGCGCGCCCGAAGCGAAGGCCCCATCGTCCGCCGCGACCGAGCCGCGCACGCCGCAGGACATCCCCGCCCTTTACATCGACTGAGGACTGAGGTATAATCTCGCCCCAAATTCAACCCGCAAGGAACGAAACGTATCATGGAAGTTGTCATCTGCAAGACAAAAGAAGAGGCCTCGAAACTCGCGGCGGACATGGTCACCGCGCAAGTCAAGAAAAACCCGAAGACCGTGCTCGGCCTTGCGACCGGCTCGACGCCCGTCCCCCTGTACAACGAGATGGCCAAGGCCGTCCAGGCGAAGAAGGTCTCCTACAAGCAGGTCAAGAGCTGGAACCTCGACGAGTACTATGGGCTTCCCGGCACGCATGACCAGAGCTACCGCTACTTCATGAACGAGAACCTCTTCAAGAAGATCGACATCCAAATCAAAAACACGCACGTCCTCAACGGCCTCGCCAAGAACCCGGAACGGGAATGCAAGGCCTACGAGAAGCAAATCAAGGCCGCCGGCGGCATCGACCTGCAGATCCTCGGCATCGGCTCCGACGGACACATCGCGTTCAACGAGCCGGGCACGTCGCTCAAGAGCCGCACCTCGATCGTCTATCTCACGCCCTCAACCGTGAAGGACAACGCGCGCCTCTTCTTCAACGGCGACATGGAAGCCGTCCCGAAGAGCGCGCTCTCGATGGGCGTCGGCACGATCTGCGAGGCGAAGAAGATCATCCTCCTCGCGTTCGGCGCGAACAAGCAGGACGCCGTCAAGGGCTGCGTCGAAGGCCCGATGACCCAGTTCTGCACGGCCTCCGCCCTCCAGGCCCACAACGACTGCTGGATCTTCTGCGACGAGGCCGCCGCGAAGAAGCTCACGCTCAAGAAGTACTACCAGTGGCGCAGTGCCACGAAGCTCGGCCTTTAAGACGGACACGACACCTATGGCATCCAATTACACGGACTTTCTCTGCTCAAAGTGCCACACGGAAATCCAGGCCTCGCTGGACATGATCGGACAGGAGACCGAATGCCCCGCCTGCGGGGCGCAGATCCGAATCCCTGAACCGGAATCGGATGGCGTCGTCCGCCACGGCGTCGGGGACGATGACCCCGACGCCATCCAGGCGATGAAGTCCCGGACAATCCGCATCGAGCTCGGAGACCTCTGAGCCTGAACGTTTGGGCGCTTAGGTTTGGTCGTCGGATGAAAAAGAGAAAAGGCACAGGAAAGAAAAGTCGGCGGACGCCCTCGCAGCGTCGGTCGCTTCGTCTCGGCATCGCCCTTCTCGTCGTCCTCGCAATCTGGGGCGGCTGCGCGGAGTGGTTCGTCCATCATCCGCGCGCCTGGCTGAACCGCAAGTTCGCGACGCTTCCGAAGGTCGTCACGGTGCCGCTCTTCTGGCTCGGCAACCCCCTTGCGGACGTGACGGACGCGCTGGGCTGGACGGGCCACGACGCCGTCTACGAGTACGACCTCGAGGCGCCCTCCGGCTCGGTCTTCTTCGCGGGGCCTCCCGTGCGCACGGGCACGCCCGCGCCGAACGACATCCGCATCCTCCGGCGCGGCGAGTTCGCGATCGGCTGGTCGGACTCGCTGCGGCATCCCGTCTGGTGCGCCTACCACGTGAAGCGGGACGCGAAGTTCGAGGTCGGCAAGCGACCCTCGTTCTGCATCGACCACAGCGTGCCCGCCGCGCCGCGTCCCGACGCCTACGCGAAGAGCGGCTACGACCGGGGGCATCTCGTCCCCAACTACGCGATCGCGACGCGCTACGGCGACGCCGAGCGCCGCAAGACGTTCCTCATGTCGAACGTCGCCCCGCAGACGCCCGCCCTCAACCGCGGCGTCTGGCGCGAGGTCGAGCATCGCATCGCCGATCTCTGGACGGCCCGCTACGGCGAGATCTGGGTCGTTGTCGGATGCCTCTCGCCGCAGTACGGACGCGAGACGCTCGGCGCGACGGACATCGACGTGCCGACCGACTTCTATCAGATCATCATCGCGCAGGAGGGCATGGACGTGCGCGCGGTCGCGATGCTCTTCCGGCAGGATGTCTCCTGGCGCGAGTGGGCCGCGCGCAACATTGTCTCGATTGACGAGCTCGAACGCCTCACGGGGCTTGACTTCAACCCCGAGCTGCCCGCGTTCATCCAGGACCCGCTCGAAGCCGAGACGCCCTCGCGCCTCTGGCCCATCCGCCTGCGCGACATCTTCCGTCTCATCGCCCTGCGCTTCCTGTGAGCAACGGACGCTGCGCAAGCCACACGCCACGCAGCGTCCGGCTTGTATTCTGTCTGTCTGGCAGCCTCTATGCCGCCTTATAATAGCCTATTTCGATGGCTTTCTCTTCCGTTTTGCAAAGATACCCACCCCCCCCCCCCTGGCGGAAGAAGGCCTGCGCGCGCGCGTCTTTCAGCGGCGCATACCAGAATCGCGGCGAGCCATCACACTCAAGCGTCAAGAAGTCGGCGTCGGAACCGCGCGGCGTGTAGACCTTGTCATATGTCTGGCGCAACGTGAGATACAGCTCGTTTAAGGCCGTCCGTTCCGACTCGTATTCAAGCGCCGCGCCGAACCGACAGTTCCGCAGCTCCAGATCCGTCCAGAAGACGCGCCCGCCCTGATTCCGGACCACGCTCCGCTCAAACGTGTCATAGACTTCCGAGACCTCGATCAGATAAGCCGCCATCAGCGCCATTCGGTACGTGCGGATGGAGTTCGGCGAGATCTTCCGTCCGCAGACGTTCAGTTCCGCCGCGACCTCACGCAACGTCTTTATCTCGCCCAGATGGTCAGAGAAGTATTCCGCCAGCGCTGCCTTCGCCTGGATGTCCGGGTGCTTGACGCCGCTGACGACGTCGCGCAGGAAAATCTGACACCAGATCCGCTCCAGAACCTGCCGGGGACGAACCATCCCCCGCTTCGGCTTGGCCCGATAAACCGACATCCAGACGTACGGCACGAACGGATGGTCATCGCTGACCGCGTAGGCCGTCGAAGACGCCGCCCAGACATTCCACGCCCGGCTCTCCGACAGCTGGCGCAGCAATTCGACATGTCCGCCGATTCGACCGATCTCGTCCAGGAACAGAAAGCGCGGACGGTCACACGGCGGCAGGCGACGAAGGAGGTCCAGCACGTCCTCCATCGTCTCGAAGCGGCGGAACCGAACGTCCTCGAAGTCGATGTCCACAAGCCGCGCCTCCTCGATTCCGCGTGTCTGAAGCCAGCTCCTCACCGCCCGCAGCACCCCGGTCTTGTTCGCGCCGCGTACGCCGACGATCATCTTGACGCGGGCGTCGTCAACCCCGGTCTTCACCCAATTCGCCAAGTCCGGATCGGCAAACGCGATTTCCTGTTCCAGATTTCCGGCCAACGTCTCGCCGGCAAACGCAACGAGCTCCGAGAGGCCGAACACGACCTGCGCGCGCACATCCGCGAGCGTCACCGTCGCCTCCGCGTTCGCACGCGCCCGTTCGTCAAGTTCGATCAGGGCGCTCCGCACAAGCCCGCGCAGCGACGCCAAGGTCTGCTCCGTCTGCCGCGCCTCGGCCTGCGCCGCCTCGCAGTCCGCCCTCAGTCGGCTGTTTTCGCGCAGCAACCGATCAACGGCAGAACGCGTGTCGTGTCGCGCGGCAATGTCTGTCTGGTCTTGCATGAACCTCCCCTTTTCTCTTGCAGGGGCGCATTTTACCATAATTTCACGCGCCGTGCCGACACGCGCAAAAATTTCACCCTGCCAGCCTGATGGCCCGGAAGCGGGGACCTTGCCCACAATCCCGTCCATTCAGCGGCTTCGAGCCCCTCCGCCCATGGCGCGGAGACCCGTCGGGACGCTCGCGAGCATGGCGGGCGGGGCCCCGGAGTCATGCCGAGGCCGCTGGCCGCCAACCGTCCGACTGCGCGACGTCATTGCAGTCCGCCTTTCATCATGATCCGCACGAGCTTTTCTCCTTACGCGTTGACTGCTTGAGCGCGGCCTCAAGTCCGTTCGCTGCGGGGGGTGCAAGGGTCAGAGCTTATTGACATAGTATCGCTGATATAGTAACTCATGTCAGGCAATACCTCTGCTGGGGCGACTGCGGATAATCGGGATCGGTTCGG
>ONTV01000115.1 GCA_900320855.1 uncultured Lentisphaerota bacterium | reverse complement strand
CCGATCCAGGAGGAGCTGCATCTCACCGACGTGCAGATCGGCTGGATCAACACGGTGCTCTCCTGGACGCTTGCCGGCATGGCATTCGTCGCGGGCCCGGTGGGCGACAGGTTCTCGCGCAAGTGGATCATCACGCTCTCGCTCCTCTCGTGGTCGCTCATGACGTTCATGATGGGGTTCGTCGGCGACTGGCGGCTCTTCGGGTTCGTCATCCCGGCGTTCTTCGTCGTCATGTTCTTCCGCTCGATCGCCACGGGCGTCGGCGAGAGCTTCTACGGGCCGTGCTACCCGCCGCTCATCGCCGCGTTCCACAAGGAGACGCGCTCGATCGCGCTCTCGATCCACCAGGGCGCGCTCTACTTCGGCCTCATGACGTCGGGCGTCATCACGGCCTGGGCGCTCGGGATCCTCGGCACGTGGCGGCACGTCTTCATGGTCTTCGGCGGCGCGGGCTTCCTCCTCATCCGACCATTCGATTATTCGGTCATCCGATCATTCGATTATTCGACCATTCAACCATTCGATTATTTCCCCTCATCCCTCCTTCTTCTCCGGCCTCGTCTACTTCGCGAAGAAGCCGTCGGCGTGGTGCGCGATGGCGGGGTTCGTCGCGATCGTGTTCGTGAACAACGCCTATCTCTTCTGGGCGCCGAAGTTCATGGCGATGAAGTTCGGCACGTCCGTTGGCGCGGCCGGCACGCAGACGATGCTCTACCATCATCTCTTCGCGTTCCTCGCGATCCTCGCGGGCGGCTTCCTGACGGACCGCCTCGTCAGGCGGATGCCGCGCTTCCGCCTGGGCTTCCAGATCGTCTCGCTCCTCTGCGGCGCGCCGTGCCTCCTGCTGGTCGGGCTCGCGCCGACGGCGCTTGCGATGATCGCGCTGACGGCGGCGTACGGCGTCTTCCGGGGCTTCTTCGAGGTGAACACGCACGCCTCGCTCTTCGACGTCATCCCGCCGCAGTACCGCTCGACGTCCGTCGGCATTTTCACGGTCTTCGCGTTCTTCTTCGGCGGGCTGTCGGGCGTCGTGATGGGGGCGATGTCCCAGCATTATGGCGTGCGCGGCTTCGAGATTGGCTTCGCGCTCATGGGCGGCGCCTACGTGGTCGGCGCGCTCGTCATGGCGGTCTCGTTCTTCTTCACCTTCCGCCGCGACCGGATCGTCGAATAGGCGCGCGCGCCGGACAGGCGGGCGGCCGGCGAGGGTTTCTCCGTTTCCCTTCTCGGCGAGAGTTTCCCTTGCCTAACTTGCTTGCGGCGTGATATACTACGCCCATTTACCAACCCAATGGAGAACGTGACGTGAGCAATGAGACCGAAAAGATGACGCCAGACCTGCGGGCGTTCATCGAAGAGTGGAAGGACAAGCCGGGCAACCTCATTATGGTGCTCCACAAGGTCCAGCAGACCTACGGCTACATCCCGCGCGAAATCGCGATCGAGACGAGCGAGCTCCTGAAGGTGCCGCTTGCGAAGATCTACGGCGTCGTGACCTTCTACAACTTCTTCAAGCTCCAGAAGGCGGGCAAGTACATCATCCAGGTCTGCCTCGGCACGGCCTGCTACCTGCGCGGCGGCGACGACCTCATCAAGGAGTTCGAGCGCCAGCTCGGCGTGGGCGTGAACACGACGACGTCCGACGGGCTGTTCTCGATCGAGGCGGTGCGCTGCCTCGGCTGCTGCGGCCTTGCGCCGGTCGCGGTCGTGAACGGCGACGTCCACGGCAAGCTCGAGGCGAAGGACGTCGCGGGCATCATCGAGAAGTACAGGACGCTTGGCTAACCGGGAAAGGGGATTTCATCATGGCAAAGTTGACACTTGACGACCTGCGCAAGATGCGCGGCGAACGGCAGAAGGCGATGGAGATGCGCGACAACTCGAACAAGGACGCGCAGGTCATCGTCGGCATGGGCACGTGCGGCATCGCCGCCGGCGCGAAGGAGGTCTTCACGACGCTCATCGACACGCTCACGGAGAAGGGGCTGACGAACGTCCTCGTCCGCCAGACGGGCTGCATGGGCCTCTGCCACGCGGAGCCGACCGTCGAGGTCGTCGTCGCGGACATGCCGACGGTCATCTACGGGCACGTCGACGCGGCGACCGCGAAGGAGATCGTCGAGAAGCACGTCATCGGCAAGGCGATCGTCGAGGCGAAGATCCTCGAGAAGCCCTCGGTTGACATCGTGAAGGAGAAATGACAATAATCGAATCAGCGAATAATCGAATGTTCGAGTCGTCGGATATCTGATTATCTCCAAGCTTCGATTATTCGACCAATTCGAGAATTCGATCATTCGAGAATTCGATTATTAAAGAAAGGTTCATCCATGGCTTATCAATCGTATGTTCTGATCTGCGGCGGCACGGCGTGCTGTTCGGGCGGCGCCGACAACCTCGTCACGGAGTTTGCCTCGTGCCTGGAGGCGGCTGGCCTCAAGGACAAGGTCCAGGTCGTCAAGACGGGCTGCCTCGGCTTCTGCGAGCAGGGCCCGATCGTGAAGATCCTGCCGCAGGGCACGTTCTACGTGCAGGTGAAGAAGGACGACGTCAAGGACATCGTCGCCGAGCATCTCGTCAAGGGCCGCGTCGTGCAGCGCCTCTGCTACGACCCGGAGCAGGCGACGGACGTCGTCGCCGAGGCGAACATCCCGTTCTACCAGAAGCAGTACCGCATCGTGCTGCGCAACTGCGGCGTGATCGACCCCGAGAAGATCGAGGACTACATCGCGCGCGACGGCTACAAGGCGATCGAGAAGGTCCTCTTCGAGATGACGCCGGAGCAGGTCGTCGACGAGATGCTGAAGTCGGGCCTTCGCGGGCGCGGCGGCGCGGGCTTCCCGACCGGCATGAAGTGGAAGTTCGCCCAGCAGCAGCCGAAGGGCCAGAAGTACATGGTCTGCAACGCCGACGAGGGCGACCCGGGCGCGTACATGGACCGCTCGACGCTGGAGGGAGACCCCCACTCGATCCTCGAGGCGATGATCATCGCGGGCTACGCGATCGGCGCGACGAAGGGCTTCATCTACATCCGCGCGGAGTATCCGCTCGCGATCCACCGCCTTCAGGTGGCGATCAGCCAGGCGACGGAGCTCGGCCTCCTCGGCAAGGACATCCTCGGCTCGGGCTTCGACTTCGAGATCGAGCTTCGCTTCGGCGCGGGCGCGTTCGTCTGCGGCGAGGAGACGGCGCTTCTCCAGTCGATCGAGGGCAATCGCGGCATGCCGCGTCCGCGTCCGCCGTTCCCGGCGGTGAAGGGCCTCTGGGGCCGTCCGACCGTGATCAACAACGTCGAGACGCTCGCGAACATCCCGGTCATCATCAACAAGGGAGCGGACTGGTTCAGCAAGATCGGCACGGCGACGACGAAGGGCACGAAGGTCTTCGCGCTCACCGGCAAGGTCAACAACTCGGGCCTCATCGAGGTGCCGATGGGCACGACGCTGCGCGAGATCATCTTCGACATCGGCGGCGGCATTCGCGGCGGCCACCAGTTCAAGGCGGCGCAGACGGGCGGCCCCTCGGGCGGCATCATCCCGCCGCAGTTCCTCGACACGCCGATCGACTACGAGTCGCTCGCGAAGATCGGCTCGATCATGGGCTCGGGCGGCCTCATCGTCATGGACGAGACGGACTGCGTCGTCGACATCGCGAAGTTCTACCTCGACTTCACGGTCGACGAGTCGTGCGGCAAGTGCGCGCCGTGCCGGATCGGCGGGCGCAAGCTCCTGAACTACCTGAACAAGATCAGCGAAGGGCGCGGCACGGAGCAGGACATCGCCGACATGCGGTCGATCTGCGACGCGATGAACAAGGCGTCGCTCTGCGGCCTCGGCCAGACGGCCTCGAACCCCGTGCGCTCGACGCTCCAGTACTTCATGGACGAGTACCTGGAGCACATCAACGACAAGAAGTGCCGCTCGGGCAAGTGCTCGAAGCTCATCCGCTACACGATCGACGCGGCGAAGTGCAAGGGCTGCACGATGTGCGCCCGCAAGTGCCCGGCCGGCGCGATCGCGGGTTCCGTCAAGGTTCCGCACGTCATCGACCCGGCGAAGTGCATCAAGTGCGGCGCCTGCGAGGCGACGTGCAAGTTCGGCGCGATTTCGCACGGGTGAGGGACAATGGACGGGGGCTCTGTCGCCCCCGAACCCCTACCAAGGAAAGGAAATTCTTAAGTTATGGCTACTGAAATGATTTCGCTTGAGGTCAACGGCGTCGCGGTGAGCGTCCCGAAGGGCTCGAACCTGCTCGTCGCCGCGAAGGCCGCGAACGTCAAGATCCCGACCCTGTGCTACCACCCCGACCTCAAGCCGGGCGCGAGCTGCGGCATCTGCGTCGTCCGCCAGCTCGTCCCGAGCCGGACGGAGCCGGGGAAGTTCGTCCCGAGCCCGAAGCTCCTGCGCGCGTGCTGCACGGAGGCGATGCCGGGCATGAAGATCGTCACGCACGACCCCGACATCGTGCAGGTTCGCCGCACGGTTCTCGAGCTCATCCTCGCGAACCATCCGTCGGACTGCCTGCAGTGCCCGCGCTCGGGCTCCTGCGAGCTCCAGGCGATCGCGGCCGACTTCGGCATCCGCGACATCCCGTTCCCGAAGGAGGTCGTTCACCACGAGAACGACACCTCGACGCCGTCGATCGTCCTCAACCCCGACAAGTGCATCAAGTGCGGCCGCTGCGCGGAAGTCTGCCAGGAGATGCAGAACGTCTGGGCGCTTGAGTTCATCGGGCGCGGCGAGAAGACGGTGATGGCCCCGGCGGCGGGCGTGAAGCTCGCGGACTCGCCGTGCATCAAGTGCGGCCAGTGCTCCGCGCACTGCCCGGTCGGCGCGATCTACGAGAACGACGAGACGAAGAAGGTCTGGGCGGCCCTGCAGGATCCGGAGAAGACCTGCCTCGTGCAGATCGCCCCGGCCGTCCGCGTCGCGCTCGGCGAAGCGTTCGGCCTGGAGCCGGGCGCGCTCACGACGGGCAAGATCTACGCGGCCCTCCGCCGCCTCGGCTTCGACCGCGTGTTCGACACGAACTTCTCGGCCGACGTCACGATCATGGAGGAGGGGACGGAGTTCGTCAAGCGCTTCACGACGGGCGGCAAGCTTCCGCTCATCACGAGCTGCTGCCCCGCGTGGACGGACTGGATGGAGAAGTACGCGCCGGACTTCACGGAGAACTTCTCGACCGCCAAGTCGCCGCAGCAGATGCTCTCCGCGCTCGCGAAGAGCTACTGGGCGGAGAAGAACGGCGTCGAGGCGAAGAAGGTCCACGTCACCTCGATCATGCCCTGCACGGCGAAGAAGTACGAGATCTCGCGCGACGAGCACATGCACGCGACGGGCCAGCAGGACACGGACGTCGTGCTGACGACGCGCGAGCTCGCCCGCATGATCAAGGCCGCCGGCATCGACTTCGACTCCCTCCCGGAGGAGAAGGCCGACGACCTGCTCGGCGTCTACACGGGCGCGGGCACGATCTTCGGCGTGACGGGCGGCGTCATGGAGGCGGCCCTCCGCACGGCCTACTGCCTCATCACGAAGGAGGCGAAGCCGCCGGCGATCGACTTCAAGGAAGTCCGTGGCATGGACGGCATCAAGACCGCGACGGTCGACATATCGCCGTCGCGCACCAGATGGGCAACGTCGAGAAGGTGCTGGACCAGGTCCGCGAGGACGTCAAGGCCGGGAAGAAGCCGCGCTACGACTTCATCGAGGTCATGGCGTGCCGTGGCGGCTGCATCGGCGGCGGTGGCCAGCCCTGCCTTGCGACGGACGCGGTTCGCGCGAAGCGCACGGCCGGCCTGTACGCCGACGACGAGAAGTCCGTCCAGCGCATGTCGCACCTCAACCCCGAGGTCCAGGCCCTCTACAAGGACTATCTCGGCGAGCCGGGGAGCGAGAAGGCGGAGCAGCTTCTCCACACGCACTACAAGAAGCTCGACGTCTACACGTTCGCGTAAGATGCACGGCGTGTGACAGAACGGCGGGAAGGGGGCGCGGCGAATGGCCGTGCCTCCTTCCGCCGTCTAGACGAGAGACGAAACGACAGGGAGGAGAGCCATGAGAGCCAAGGCCGTTGCATTGCTTCTGGTCGCGTTGCTGGCCGGCGGCGCGGCGTTCGCCGAGACGGCGGACGTGCGGATTGCCTGGGGCACGCCGAAGAAGACGACGCGCACCGAGACGCGGGTCGTCGAGCTGCAGCCCCTGGCGGGCGGCGGCTGGCGCTTCTGCCTGCCGAAGGAGCAGATTCCGGCGGACGCCTGGTGCGTCGAGGTCACGCCCCCGTTCATGCGCGCGCAGAAGGGCGATGCGGGCTACTGGATCCAGGCGCGCGGCACATATGGCCGCTTCGAACAGGACGACGGCGTCTACGCGAAGGAGCGCCAGCTCATGCCCATCTACGGCGTCAAGAAGGGCGAGACGCTCTGGTACGGGCACGTGAAGACCTGGCGGTTCGACTACGACTTCGTGACTGAGGCGACGAAGGGCGCCTACGCGACCTTCCCGCGCTTCCGCTGCGACCGGGTGCGCGCGTTCTTCCCGGACTACTACAACGACATCACGGTCGATTTCCATCGTCTCGACGGCGCGGCGGCCGACTACAACGGCCTGGCGCACGCCTACCAGGCGTTCCAGCTGGACAGCGGCGCGGTGCGAACGATCAAGGACAGGATGCGCACCTCGCCCGAGCTCGCCTATCTCTGCGACGCCATCGTCGTGCGCATCCAGACGCACGCGGCCAAGCCAATTCCCGACGAGACGGACGCGAAGCTCTTCTTCGCGCGCGGCGAGGAGCTGCCGGTCGTCGTCCACATGCCCTTCGGCGTGACGGAGGAGTTCCTCCAGGCGCTCAAGGACGCGGGCGTGGACAAGCTCTCGATCTGCTCCGCCGGGTGGCAGGACGGCGGCTACGACGGTCGCGTGCCGGGGCATTTCCCCGTCGGCGCGGAGGCGGGCGGCGCGGAGGCGTTCGACCGTCTCGTCGCGAAGGCGAAGGCGCTCGGCTACCAGTTCGCGCTTCACGCGAGCAACACGGACGGCTACACCTGCTCGCGTCTCTGGAACGAGGACTGGGTGTGCAAGCGCGCGGACGGCTCGCTCGACAAGGGCGGCCTCTGGGCCGGCGGGCAGTGCTACTGGGTCTGCCAGAAGCGCGCGTGGGACGGCTGGCTTCCCAAGGAGATGAAGGAGATGGCGGCGCTCGGCATCCGCGGCCCGCATTACATCGACGTCTACTCGGCGACCTATCCGCAGCGCTGCGGCGACCCGAACCACCCCTGCACGCCGGAGGAGATGGCCGCCTGGCAGAACCGCATCCTTGCGGAGGGGCGGCGGCTCATGGGCGGCGCGGCGAGCGAGTCGGGCTACGACCACGTCGCGGGCAACCTCGACTACATCAACTACATCGAGCGCGACCTCAAGCTGCTGGACGAGGGCAAGCTGCCGAAGCTGGCGACGGGCGTCTTCCCGCTCTGGGAACTCGTCTACCACGGCATCATCCTCTACACGTCCGACCGCTGGTGCCAGAACCATACGCGCGGCAAGTGCCTCTACAAGCTCGAGAAGAGCGGCGATCCGCGCTGGATGGAGGGCGACGGCGTGGAGGATCCGCGCGTCGCGCTCAAGATCGTCGAGTTCGGCGGGCGTCCGATCTTCTACACCTACAAGTTCGCGGACGTGCCGCGCATCAAGCGGGCCTGGGACGAGTTTGTGCCTGTGCGCCACCTCCAGAAGGAGCTGATGACGCGCCATGACGCGCTGGCGCCCGACGTCTTCCTCACGACGTTCGGCGACGGCTCGAAGATCGTCTCGAACTACGGCGTGACGCCGTATGACTGGGAGGGAGAGGCCGTCGCCCCGCTTGGCTATCTGCTGCGGAACCCGGACGGCTCGATTCGCCGATGAAGAGGCGTCTGGACGTCCTTCTTGTCGAGCGGGGGCTCGCCGATTCGCGCACACGGGCGCAGGCGCTCGTCCTGGAGGGAAAGGTGCGCGTCGATGGCCAGGTCGAGACGAAGGCGTCGCGCGCGTTGGACGCGGCGGCGGACGTCGCGGTCGAGGCCCCGCCGCGTTTCGTCTCGCGCGGCGGCGAGAAGCTGGAGGGGGCGTTCGAGAAATTTGGGCGGCTGGCGGACGGGAAGGCCCTGGACGTCGCGGGGAAGGTCTGCCTGGACGTCGGCTCGTCGACCGGGGGCTTCACGGACTGTCTGCTGCAGCATGGCGCCGCGCGCGTGATGGCCGTTGACGTCGGCACGAACCAGCTCGCCTACAAGCTGCGCGCGGATCCGCGCGTCTGGGTTCGGGAGAACTACAACGCGCGCTACCTGACGGCCGCTGACCTGCCCGAAGTCCCCGCCGTCGCCGTGACGGACGTCTCGTTCATCTCCCTGCGGCTCATCCTGCCGCCGATCCGCGACGTGCTCGCGCCGGGCGGGCGCATCGTCGCGCTCGTCAAGCCGCAGTTCGAGGTCGGCAAGGGCAAGGCGCCGGGCGGGCTCGTCCGCGACGAGGCCCTGCGGCTGGAGGCGCGCGACGGCATCGTCCGCTTCGCGACGGAGGAGCTGGGGCTCACGCTCCTCGGCCTCGCCGAGTCGCCGATTCGCGGCAAGGAGATGGGCAACGTCGAGTATTTGAGTTATTGGCAAAAACAGAAAGGAAACGGAAAATGAACCAGACAGTCTTTACGCACAACGGATTTCCTAAGGTGGGCATCCGCCCGATCATCGACGGCCGCCGGCGCGGCGTGCGCGAGTCGCTCGAGGACCAGACCATGGAGATGGCCAAGGCCGCCGCAAAGCTCATCTCGGAGAACCTGCGCTATCCGGACGGCACGCCCGTCCAGTGCGTGATCGCCGACACGACGATCGGCGGCCGCTTCGAGGCGGCGATGTGCGCGAACAAGTTCCGCGACAGCAACGTCGGCGTCTCGCTCTCCGTCACGCCGTGCTGGTGCTACGGCACCGAGACGATGGACCTCGACCCGCAGATCCCGAAGGCCGTCTGGGGCTTCAACGGCACGGAGCGTCCCGGCGCCGTCTACCTCGCCTGCATGCTCGCGGGCTACGCGCAGCGCGGCATGCCCGCCTACGGCATCTACGGCCATGAGGTGCAGAACCGCGACGAGAGCGCGAAGATCCCGGCGGACGTCGCCGAGAAGATTCTCCGCTTCGCGAAGGCGGGCCTCGCCGTCGCGCTGATGAAGGGCAAGAGCTACCTCTCGATCGGCTCGTCCGCGATGGGCATCGCCGGCTCGTTCGTCGACGTCGACTTCATGCAGGACTACCTCGGCCTCGCGCCGGAGAACATGGACGAGTGCGAGATCCTCCGCCGCATCGAGGAGGGCATCTACGACAAGGACGAGTACGAGCGGTGCATCAAGTGGATGCGCGCGAACCTCAAGGAGGGCAAGGACTACAATCCGCCGAAGATCCAGAAGTCGCGCGAGGCGAAGGACCGCGACTGGGAGTTCCTCGCGAAGATGGCGATGATCGTCCGCGACATGATGGTCGGCAACCCCAAGCTCAAGGAGATGGGCTTCGGCGAGGAGGCCGTCGGCCGCAACGCGATCGCGGGCGGCTTCCAGGGCCAGCGCCAGTGGACGGACCACTGGCCGAACGGTGACGTCGCCGAGACGCTCTGCAACAGCTCGTTCGACTGGAACGGCAAGAAGATGCCGCAGATCCTCGCGACGGAGAACGACTCCCTGAACGGCATCTGCATGCTGCTCATGTGGCTTTTGACGAACAAGGCCTCGATGTTCGCCGACGTGCGCACGTACTGGTCGGACGCGGCCGTGAAGCGCGCGACGGGCAAGGGGCTGCCGAAGGACGCGAAGGCGGGCATCATCCACCTCCTCAACTCGGGCTCGTGCTGCCTCGACGCGGCGGGCGAGATGAAGGAGAAGGGCAAGCGCGTCTTCAAGAACTGGTGGGACGTCACGGAGAAGGACATTGACGCGACGCTGAAGGCGACGAAGTGGGTGCCGGCGGGCGTCGAGTACTTCCGGGGCGGCGGCTTCTCCAGCTCGTTCCTGACGCCGAAGGGGATGCCGCTCACGATGATCCGCATCTCGATCGTCAAGGGCCAGGGCCCCGTCCTCCAGATCGCCGAGGGCTGGTCGGTCGAGCTGGACGCGAAGCAGCAGAAGACCCTCATGGCGCGCACGAACCCCGAGTGGCCGTGCACGTGGTTCACGCCGCGCCTCACGGGCAAGGGCTTCTTCAAGGACGTCTACTCGGTGATGAACGCCTGGGCGGCGAACCACGGCGCGATCGCCTACGGCCACATCGGCGCAGACCTCATCACGCTCGCCTCGATGCTCCGCATTCCGGTCGCGATGCACAACGTGCCGGAGGAGCAGGTCTTCCAGCCGCACTGCTGGGGCCTCTTCGGCGCGTCGGACGACCCGACGGGCGCGGACTACCGGGCTTGCAAGAACTTCGGCCCGCTCTACGCGACAAACCGGTAAGCCCGGCTTCTGCACGTGATTGCTCCGGCGCTTCTTCTCGCGGCGGCGACGTGGTATCCCGCGACGAATTGGGTCGAACGGCCCGATCCCGTCGCGAGTCCACGCGCGCGCGTCGGCGGCACGGTACGCTTTTCGGGGGGACAGGCCCCGAAAAGCTACAACGCTTACGTCGACAACAACGCCTACACGAAGATGACGTTCGACCTGATGTACGAGAACCTCGTCTCGGTCGATCCGGAGACGCTTGACTTCGTGCCGGCGCTGGCGCGGCGCTGGGCGGTCTCGGCGGACGGACGGACGTTCACGTTCGTCCTCGACGCGCGCGCCCGGTGGTCGGACGGACGGCCCGTCACGTCGGCGGACGTGAAGGCGACCTTTGACGCGGTGCTGGACGCGAAGAGCGAGACGGGGCCGTGGAAGACGATTCTCGGGGTGTTCGAGAGTCCCGAGACGCCGGACGCGCGGACGGTTCGCTTCCGCAAGAAGGGGGAGAGCCCGCGCGACTGGCGAGACCTTCTGCACTGTGGGATGTTCTGGGTCCTGCCGCAGCACGGCTTCGCGGGGCGGAACTTCAACACGGTTTCGCTCGTCGGAATGCCCGTGAGCGGGCCCTACCGTCTGGCGCGCGTCGACGAGCCGGTCGAGAGCGAGTTTCGCCGCACGGAGACGTGGTGGCGACGCAGCAGCCCGTCCGCGCGCGGGCTCTACAACTTCGACCGCATCGTCCTGCGTTACTATGCGGACAACGAGAACGCCTTCGAGGCCCTGAAGAAGCGGCTCGTCGACGTCTATCCCGTCTACTCCGCGCGCATCATGAACGAGGGGACGCGGGGCACGGCGTTTGCGCGCAACTGGATCCTGAAGCGGCGCGTGAAGAACCGCGCCCCGATTGGCTTCCAGGGATTCGCGATGAACATGCGACGCCCGCCGTTCGACAGCCTGAAGGTGCGGCAGGCGATGGCGAAGCTCGTCGATCGCGAGACGATGAACCGCACGCTGATGAACGGCGAGTACTTCCTCCAGAAGAGCTACTACGAAGACCTCTACGACGCGGCGCATCCCTGCGCAAACGCCGTATGGGCATACGATGTCGAGGGCGCGAAGCGGCTTCTCGCCGAGGCCGGCTACGCGAAGGGCTTTTCGTTCACGTTCCTTTCGCGTTCGGCGGGTGAGGACAAGTTCCTCTCGCTCTTTTCGCAGGCGCTGGCCGACTGCAACGTGAAGATGGAGATCGTCCGCAAGGACTTCGCCGGGTGGATGCGCGACATGGACGCATTCAGCTTCGACATGACCTGGGCGTCGTGGGGCGCGGGCGTCTTCCGCAACCCCGAGACGTCATGGCACTCCGCCGAGGGCAAGCGGCCCGGCGGCAACAACGTGACGGGCCTTGACTTGCCGGAGGTGGATGCGCTCATCGCGCGGGAGAAGTCGCTGATGTCGGCCGACGCCCGCGCGGCGGTCTATCGGCTGATCGACGAACGTGTCGCGGCGCAGGTTCCCTATGTCCTGCTCTGGAACACGGACGAGCGTCGGCTTCTCTACTGGAACAAGTTCGGGATGCCGAAGTCCGTCCTCGGACGCTACGGCGACGAGGACGGCGTCTTGGCCTACTGGTGGTACGACGAAGACCGCGCGGCGGAACTCGACGCAGCCATTGCCGAGGAGATGTGTCTGCCGAACGTGCCCCTGCGCGTGCCCTGATTTGCGCCGGCCGGTTAACGGCGCGTGTCGTTTCGGATGGTGCGGCGGTAGTCGCGCATCGTGAGGCCGTAGGTCTTGCAGAAGACGGGGTCGTCGTCCACGCCGCACGCCGAGGACCTGCACGTGCTTGGGGACGGACAGCCCCGTCCCGTCACAGGCCTGAAGCACCTGTGCGCCGCGCTGGTCATAGGCGGCCATCACCGCACTGGTGCAGGGCAATATGCCGGGCTCGCGCATTGTTGCGGAGGAGGTCATCGCGGTGCCAGGCTGCGTTCCGGGGATCCCTCTGACGGACGCGCAGCGGCAGCGCCTCGCGCGATTCCTGGAGCGCAATCCGACATGTCCGTACGGGGACTGTCTCAAGATGCTGCTGGACCGCGGATGCTGGTACGAGCAGGAGTCCTTTCCGTTGGGCTGAAGGAGTGTCGTGATGAACAAGTTTACGCCAGAGAAACGCTCGAAGATTATGTCCGCGATCCGGTCGCGGGACACGCTGCCGGAGGGTTTCGAGGGTCAAGACCGTGTCCCTCACATTCTGGAGAAGGGCAGTGACAAGGAGGCGTACGACATCCTGAAGCGGCTGGCGGACGGCCCGAGGCGTCCGGCCGAACTGCGCGCGGCTCTCGGAATCGCCAGCGCGAACTTCTTTACGGCCCGCTACCTGACGCCGCTTGCAAAAGCCGGGTGCATTGCCGCCGTCGATACCGAGAACCTTCATTCGCCGCAGCGGAAGTATCGCCTTGTGGCCAAGGGAAGGAGGTTGGTCTCGTGAGCTACTCCACCACTCTTACTCCACCATTAGGGACTGACCCTTCTCGGTCTTTGTCCTCGGTCTGCTGACGGATGTGCTGATGAGTTCGACGGGCAGCCTGACGAATCCGTCGAAGATGGCGAACACGCTTTCGACCGAGCAGGGCGTGAAGCCGGATGTCCATACGGTCCAGCAGTATCTCAAGTACCTGACGCAGGCGTATCTGTTTTCCAAGGCGGCGCGGTATGACGTCAAGGGTCGGCGCTACATGCAGTATCCGAGCAAGTGGTATGCGGAGGACGTCGGACTTCGCAACGCCCGGCTCAACTACCGGCAGAGCGAGAAGACGCATCTGATGGAGAATGTCATCTACAACGAACTTGTCGTGCGCGGCTACAATGTTGATGTCGGGGTCGTGGAGGTCAAGGTCACGGCGGAGAGCGGCAAGCGGGAGACGCGGCAGTATGAAATTGACTTCGTGGTCAACACGGGCTTTGAGAAGCTCTACATACAAAGTGCGCTTGAACTTGACGACGATGCCAAGCGAAAGCAGGAGACGTTCAGCCTTCGCAAGACGCGTGATGCGTTCCGCAAGCTTGTGGTCGTGGGCGGCGACCAGCCGTTCTTCACGGATGACGACGGCATCTCCTTCGTGGGCGTCATTCCATTCTTGCTGGACAAGTCCATCTTGTCTGGCATGACGTCCGGCATGAACTGACCGCGCCGCTCTCCACCTCCCCTGCCACG
Organism: uncultured Lentisphaerota bacterium; assembly: GCA_900320855.1. Classification (GTDB taxonomy): domain Bacteria; phylum Verrucomicrobiota; class Kiritimatiellia; order RFP12; family UBA1067; genus UBA1067. The sequence continues at coordinate 583 of ONTV01000115.1, read as the reverse complement.
CCGGCTTGTCCGCCGTAGCATTTGCGCAGGCGGAAGCATTTCGGCGAAGGCGGGACCTCTTTCCTCCACCTCGCAAAATCCCCACGCGCCAGCGCGGGGATTTTGCTACAATACTCACTCGGTAAGAGTTCGCAGTTTGGAAAACACCACCTTTCAGATTGATAGCGGACGAGCTACAACACACCTCTCGGGATGTGTCGTGGCTTCGTCGTTCTATCAATCGCCTGTGGTGGGCGCCAAACTGGGCGGCGATGCGGCGGCACATCCCGTCTTTTGTCTTTCGAATCTTTCTTTGCCGTTTGCTCATCGATGCCTTTTAAACGGCACCCCGCTTGCAGCACGTAGGCCTGCTACAGCACGACGACTGCAAGCGGGAATGCCTACATCGCACTCCCGCCCGAGATCCGTCGTCGTGTATCAGCGTAGCAGGCCTTTGTGGACGAATCTTGAACGATTGTCTTTTGCGCGAATTATACCACGAAAGGGGGGCGCATCTGAGTAATTCACCGACTCTTGGGTCATGACGCCTGCCTGTAGAGGTACTTGAGTTCGTCGTTGACATACCAGACGTATGCCGCCACGA
>ONTV01000025.1 GCA_900320855.1 uncultured Lentisphaerota bacterium | reverse complement strand
GGCTGAAATACCCGTTCCCATTCCGAACACGGAAGTCAAGCGCCCCATCGCCGAGGGTAGTGCGGGACTCGCCCGCGCGAGAGTAGGACGCCGCCGGCTTTCTTATTTTCTTTCAGCAGGTTCCTTGTGAGATAAGGAACAGACAGACGCTTTCGCCTTTTGGCGGAAGCGTTTTGCTTTTTAGTTCTTGCGGTAGGCACTCATCGTGACGCCGAACGTGTGCTTGAAGAGCGCCTTGAGGTGCGAGGCGGAGCTGAATCCGCAGAAGGTGGGGATGTCGTCGATCTTGGTGTCCGTCTCGCGCAAGAGCTCTTGCGCGAGCTTGAGCCGCGCCTGCTGGAGCTCGTCAAGGATGGTGTGTCCGGTGACGCTCCGAAAGTCCTTTTGCAGACACCGCACGGAGACGCCGACGGCTCGCGCGATGTCGTCGATGCCGATGGAAGTCGCTGCATGGCCCTGAATGAAGTCCCTCGCCCTGAAGATGCGGCGGGCGGTGCCGTTGTCGTCGCGCGTTGATTCGCGCTCGATGATGCCGCGCAGCCCAATCGTCAGCGGCGGCAGCCGCTCAATTGATGTGGGGTCTTCGAGTGCGCGCTCGATTCGGTCGAACGCCAGGTAGCCGACTTCCTCGAAATTTGGTGCGATGGAGGACAGTTTCGGCAGCGTCTGGTTGCAGATGTAGGGTTCGTTGTCCACGCCAAGGATCTTGATCTGCTCCGGCACGTTGATGTCCATGAGGCGGCAGGCGTCGAGGACGTGCTTTGCGCGTTGGTCGTAGGCGGCCCAGAGTCCGCAGGGCGCGGGCAGTGTCGCCAGCCAGGCGGCGAGCGCGTCTTCCTGCTTCTTCCAACTGAGGTTCGCGGGCTGATGGAAGAAGAGAAGGTCTTTTCCGTGTGCCCTGAGGGCGTCGCGGAAGAATCGCATGCGAAGTTCGCTCCAGCGTTCGTGCGCCGGCGAACCGACGAACGCATAGGATTTCAGCGCCTTGGAGAGGAAGAACGCGGCGGCTGCTTCGGCGAGCGCGCGGTCGTCGGACTCGACGGCGGAGGCGGGTATGCGGACGTCGCGCCGGGGCTTGGCGTTGACGTAGAGCGCGAACTTGCCCGCCAAGTCCCGGTATTCGGCGGGCGAGAATTTGCGCGCATAGTCATTGGTGACGAGCGCATCCGGCTTCCAGCTGCGGTAGTATTCGATTGAGGCGCTGCTGGGATGCCCGCCCTCGATCTGCACCTCCCATTGGGGATGGGTCGCGGCATAGCGCAGGAAGCCGCTCAGCATGTCCCGCGAGGCGGCATGGCGCAGATCGCCGTGAATCAGCAGTTTAAGTTTGACCTTTCCCATGACAAGAGGGAAGGATACCAACCTTTGGGGAACTTGTCAATCGGCTGTTGCGCGATAAAGGACGTAACCGTTCGCAAAAACGTCTCCGCATTATGGTAGAAAGGACTGTCATGGAAAACAGCACTTGCATCAAGTTCGGAATGTTGGTCGCGGCGTCCAGCCTTTTCCCGCCGGATGCGGCACACGCGGAGGAGACGACGCCCCTGACGCAGCCCTCGGTGACGGCGGTCGCCGCCGGGACGGTCGTGAACGTCGCCGACACCGAGAAGGGCGATGTCGTGTCGGTGTCGGCTGGCGCGGACGGCATCGTCACGAAGACAGGTGACGGCACGCTCTACGTGACCGAGATTCCGGCGGATGTCGCGCAGCTTCTCGTTCGTGGTGGAACGCTCGTGCTCGCGGCTCCGCCGAACGACTGGTCTCTGGACGAGGGAGCGCGTGTCTACGCGACGATTCCCAACCCGTCCTTCGAGGAATCCCTCGCGTGGCAGGCGCAGACGGATTTTCTCGGCACAACGCTCAACGGGTGGACGGCCTCCGTGACGGAAAGCACATGGAACAATCCGTGGGGTAATCGAACCGTTTTCTACTTCAACCGTGCGGCTCGTACCGACAGCGATGGGTGGCCATGCGACTACGATTCGCCGGACGGAAAAGTTTCGCTGGCAATCAAGGGCGAGTGTCAGGTCTCGACGCAGGTCACGATTCCGTTCTCGGGACGCTACGACCTGTCGTTCAAGGTTTCTGCGCGAAGCGACGAGCCGGACGTCAACCTCTTTGACATCCTCGTCGGGGCTGACGAATCGTCCTTGACGCGAATCGGGTTTGTGCGCCGGGCGAAGGGCCCCTACACGGACTACATTTTCCGCACGCCCTATCTCGCTGCGGGAACGGCGATTCTCAAGATCAAGGCCCTTCTGACCTACAACAACCATCTGAGCGTTGACGGTTGCACGCTCTTCGATGACTTCAAGATGGAACTCGTCGCGGATCACGACCGCACCGAGTGGGTAATACCGGGCGGCGACTTCGAGAACGCCCGCAACGAACCGAACGGAACGTTCAGCACGGACAACGTGCCGCCCGAATGGTCTGTCGATCAGGGCCCATGGTCTTCGGCTCCGTTTCCGAGCGTGGGCGTGGCCTATTCGGGTGCCAAGGTGGGGGACGGCCCCGCCGTCTACACGATGGGCGAAACGCCGTACGGGAACGCCGCGCTCGCCATCTTCAGCTACGGCTCTTCCGCCACGACGACATTCATGCCGCCCGTCGGAACCTATCAGCTGCGATGCCGCGTCAAGTGCTGGGAGGGATTTTGGCCTCAGATTGGCGGCAATATGCTCGGCAAGGCAGGCCTTGTGACGTACGTGAAGGTCAATGACGGCGAAGAGACGCAGCTCGCCAACTTCTGGCCGAGCGCGACGACATTTGACCAGCGGACGGGTTCGGCGACTTTCCACGTGTCAGAGGGGGATCGCGTGACGTTGCGCTTGACTCAGTACATGCCATATGCGGCGGTTGTTGTCGATGACCTCGTGCTCGTTCGGCAGGAGGAGAACCTCCTCACGAACGGCGACTTCGAGACGCGCACGAGCGACCCGTCGTGGGTGGGCGAATATGCGGAGGCCGAGGGCTGGACGCTGGCGCAAAGTGAGAGCAACAAGACGTATGTGCTTGATGTGTCCTACACTTCTAAAACGGGCGAGGAGACGCCGAAAAAGCACTACATCCCCAATGCGAAGAGCGGCGACAACTGCCTACTGGTGAAGCGTCAGGGTGTCGCCACGCAGACGGTGACGTTCCCAGCGGCGGGCCTCTACCGCCTTTCCTGTTCTCTTCAGTCGCGGCATGCGCATGACTACGGTTCGGCGGCGGAGCATGGCGAGAATCCGCTTCGCTTTTCACTGACGAAGGATGGTTTGTCGTCGGTCATTGCCGAGACGGCGGTGAAGGGAACGGTCTGGCTGGACAAGGCGTGGCTCTTCCGCGTCCCGGAGTCGGGTGCGTACACATTCGCGATTCAGGGGCTGACGGAGACGGATGACCGCACGTCGTTCGTGGATGACGTGAAGATCGTCGCGGTCGGTGACGAGATCCTGTCGACGGCGGCGATTCCGAAGGATTTGGTCGTCAAAGTCTATCCGGGCGCACGGCTCGTCCTGGACTATCCGGGAACGTCTGCAGTCCGTCGCCTGAAGGTGGCGGGGCACGGACTGACCGGCACGGTCGACGCGAGTTCGGCGGAAGGCGTCCTCTCCGGCCCCGGTGCGCTCGACGTCGAAGGACGGGACGGCGCGGTGTTTTCCATCCGCTGACGGAGGCGAAGCGCCATGTGCAAGGTAACACTCGTCGCCGCAGTCTGTGGCCTGATGATCGGCGGACTGTCCGCGCGGGACTTGGCGTCTGGCTTTCGCGCGCCGCCGCCGGATGCGCGTCCGCACGTCTGGTGGCACTGGATGAACGGCAACGTGACGCGTGAAGGCATCACTGCAGACTTGGAGGCGATGGCCCGAATCGGCATCGGCGGCGCGCAGATCTTTGACGCGGGGTGCGACATTCCAGCCGGCCCCGTGGCGTTCGGGTCTGAGGCGTGGTACGACCTTCTGCTCCATGCGGCGCACGAGGCACGGCGGCTCGGGTTGGAGCTTTGCCTGTCGAACTGCAGCGGCTGGGCGAATTCCGGCGGACCGTGGGTGACGCCCGAAATGGGCATGAAGTGCGTCGTCTGGACGGAGACGCAGGTTCAAGGCCCGTCGACGGAGGCGATCACGCTCGAACAGCCGGAGAATCCGCACGGGTTCTACCGTGACATCGCCGTCCTCGCGTTCCCCACGCCGACGGCGGATCTGCGGACGATGGCGTCTTGCGGCGGAACCGTGTCCCAGCCGAGCCCGGCGCAGACGGTGATTGCATTTCCCGACTCCTTCGCGGCGGCGGGCCTGTCCTGCCGGTTTGACTTCGACTGGCATTGGACGGCGCCGGGGAAGCTTCATGTCGAGACTTCGGACGATGGCGTCAACTACCAGTGGCGCGAGGCGTTCGACCTCCAGCTGGCGCCGTCCGGCGAGAACGACCACAACGTGCGGTATCTGGCGTTTGCGCGAACCTACGTGGCGAAGACGTTTCGGCTGACGACGGAATTTCCCCTCAATCCCAGTCTGGTGGCGCGGGACGTGACCCTGCAGACGGGGCTTCGCATCCCCGACTTGCCGGCCAAGACGTTCAAGGTGCGCCGGGCCGTCACGCCGTGTCCGGTCGTGGCTGCGGCGGATCAGGCGATTCCGAAGTCGGCGGTCGTGGACGTGACGTCCGCGCTTCGCCCAGACGGCCGCCTGCAGTGGAAAGTGCCGTCCGGGACGTGGACGGTCATGCGCATCGGCTTTGCGGCGACGGGGCGCAAGAACCATCCCGCGTCCGCCAAGGGCGAAGGACTGGAGATCGACAAGCTGTCCAGGGCGGCGGCAGCTCTTCACTTTGACGCCTACGTCGGGAGGGTGCGGAAGCGGCTTGGCGCGCTCGCCGGTCGCGTGAAGACGGGGTTCAACAACGTGCTCGTCGACAGCTACGAGGTGGGATCTCAGAACTGGACGCAGGGCTTTGAGCGAACGTTCGCCGCGCGGAAGGGGTATTCGCTCGTGCCGTGGCTACCGGTTCTGGCTGGGCATGTCATCGGATCGATGGCCGACTCGGAGCGGTTTCTGGAGGACTACCGCCGCGTGATTGCCGACCTGTTCGCCGAGAACTACGCGGGCGAAATGGCGCGCAAATGCCATGAGGCGGGCTTGCGGCTCTCGCTGGAGGGCTACGGGAGCTGTCCGGCGGACAACCTGCAATACGGACGGTTCGCCGACATCCCCATGGGCGAGTTCTGGAGCGGGCCGGGAACGGGCGTGTCGGGCGTCGGCAATGCGCGGTTTCCCGCCTACCTCGCGCACGTCTGGGGGCAGCGTTACGTCGCGACCGAGTCGTTCACCGCGATGCCGGGCGGCGCGTCGGGGCGCTGGCAGAAGGACCCGTTCGGGCTCAAGGCGCAGTGCGACCGCGTCTACACGGAGGGGGTCAACCGAATCATCTACCACCGATTCGCCCATCAGCCGTGGGTGGACGAGCGATATGTGCCGGGCATGACGATGGGCAAGTGGGGAATGCATTTTGACCGCACGCAGACCTGGTGGGATCTCGCGAAGCCGTGGATCGCCTACCAGACGCGCTGCCAGTTCCTGCTGCAGGAAGGGCGCAGCGTGGCGGACGCCCTGTTCTTCTGCGGTGAGGACGTCCCGAACAAGGGCGGCAGCCTGAGCGGCGCCGAAGACGACGACGCCTACGGACTGCCGCGCGGCTACAGCTGGGACGTCTGCTCATCGGAGGCGCTTTTCGCGCTCACGGTGAAGAACGGGCGGCTCATTGCGCCGAGCGGCGTCTCCTACGCGATGCTGATCCTGCCCGACAAGCCGTTCATGTCCCTGAAGACGCTGGCGCAGATCCGCACGCTGCAGGAACGCGGCGCAACGGTCGTCGGCCGCGTCAAGCCGACTCGCGTCTATGGCCTCGGGGCCGATCCGGCGGACGATGCGCGGCTGGCGGCGCAGTCCGATGCGGTCTGGGCCAAAGGCGTCCTGGAGAAGACCCCGGCAGAGGCGTTGGCGCACTTGGGCATCGAGCCGGATTTCGCGTGCGCCGATTCGCGCGTCGCCTTCTGCCACCGCACGGACGGCGATGCCGACTGGTATTTCGTGGCCATGGAAAACGAAGACGTGGAGACGGTTTCCTGCTCGTTCAAGACGACGGGGCGTGTCCCCGAACTTTGGAATCCGCTGACGGGGCGCATCGTGCGCGCGCCAACGTGGCGCGAGGCGGGCGAACGGACGGTAATCGACCTCGACTTCCGTCCGTCGGGGTCGGTCTTCGTCGTGTTTCGGGCGAAGCGGCAGGGGAAGATTCCGTCGCCGCCGCCGAAATGGGTTGAGGTCGCGTCGCAGACGGTCGAAGGGCCGTGGAACGTGCGCTTCCCGAAGGGGAGGGGCGCGCCCGAAAGCGTGGCTTTCCCGCAGCTCGTCGACTGGGCACAGCACGAGGAGGAGGGCGTTCGTCACTTCAGCGGCACCGCCGAATACGCCAAGACGGTTTCGATTGCACACCTTTCGGACGGACAGCGGCTGTTGCTGGACTTGGGCTCCGTCAGGAACTTTGCGGAGGTGACGGCCAACGGAAAGACGTTCTCCGTCTGCTGGAAACCGCCGTATCAGGTGGATGTCACGTCCGCACTCGCGGGCGAAGGCGTCCTTGACCTGAAGGTCCGGGTGACGAACCTGTGGCCAAACCGCCTGATAGGCGACGATGCCCTGCCGGCGGACTGCACGTGGTGCTGGGCTGATTTTGGCGAGGCGATCGCCGAGATCCCCGACTGGGTGCGCAAGGGCGAGGCGAGCCCGACGGGACGTCACACGTTCACGACCTGGAAGCACTGGACGAAGGACGACGCGCTGTTGCCGTCTGGGCTGATCGGCCCGGTTCGTCTGCGCACGATGGGCAAGGCGTCTGTTCGGCGCGGGTTCATGCTGCCCGCGCGGGACTGCACGGAGGACGACGTGCGCACGCTCGAATCGTGGGGCGCGCGGCTGGTTCGCTTCCAGATCATGCGCAACTGGGGACGGCACAACGACAACCAGGATCTAGGCGAATACCGTTCCTGGGTGCGCGGACGCGTTGACTACCTGCGGCGGTCGCTTCTGCCGCGTCTCCGCCGCGCGAACATCGAGGTCGTCATCGACCTGCACGTGCTGCCGGGCGGAACGCGCGCGGACAGCGACCTCAACATGTTCTATGACGGTCGCCTCGCCGATGCGTTTGTCGAGACGTGGCGGGACATCGCGCGGCTGTGCAAGGGGGAATCAGGCATTTACGGCTATGACCTCGTCAACGAACCCTGCAACCGGGGCTTTGCGACGGGCGGCTACGACTGGTGGGCGCTGCAGAATCGCGCCGCGCAGGAGATCCGCAAGATCGACGCCGCGACGCCCATCATCGCAGAGGCAAATTACTGGGATTCGCCCAAGGGCTTCGCATCGATGAAGCCGCTGGACGTCTCGAACGTCATCTATCAGGTTCACCTGTATGAGCCGTTTGCGTTTACGCACCAAGGCGTAGCCGATGGCGCGCCAATCGGCACGGCCTATCCGAATGCCGAACGGGGCTGGAACAAGGCGTTTCTGCGGGACGTCCTGAAGCCCGTCCGCGCGTTTCAGGTGAAGCACAGGGCGCGCATCTACGTCGGCGAGTTCTCGGCCGTCACGTGGGCGCCGGGGGCTGACGCCTATCTGACGGACTGCATCTCGCTCTTTCGCGAATACGGGTGGGACTGGACGTATCATGCGTTCCGGGAATGGGACGGCTGGAGTCTGGAGCATGAGGGCTCGGATGCCGCCTCGCTGCGACCGTCGGCGGAGAATGCGCGCAAGCGCGCCGTCTTGAAAGGTCTTGCGGAATGAAGCGTCTCTCAACAGGAGTTCTTGTCATGGCCGTCGCACTGTCAGCATCAGGGAACGTGGTCGAAATCAAGGCCTTGCCGACGGGCGCGGATGCGACGCCGGTCGTGCGTGCGGCGGTGGCGCAGTTGCGGGACGGCGATTCGCTGGTCTTCGAGAAGGGCGAATACCATTTCTACCCGGACATGGCGGAGTCGGTCGAGCAGGGCATCTCCAACAATCGGTATGGCGTGCCGCGCAAGGTTGTCCTCAACCTGAAGGATCGGCAGGGCGTCACGATCGACGGCGGCGGCTCGACGTTCGTCTGCCATGGCGACGTGATGCCGTTTCTGAACCGCCGCTGCCTGGAGTTGGCCTTTCGCGCCTTCACCGTGACGGCGGACATTCCCGCCGCCATCGGCTTTCAGGTGACGAAGAAGGACGAACGCGGCTTTGAACTCGCGTTCGATACGAATGCCGCGCCCGTGAAGGTCGCGCCGGATGGCCTTGTCTTCTGCACGACCTGGGGCGAGCGGACGAATCCGATTGCGGCCATCATCAGCTTGGACACGCACCGCATCGTCTATCTGGCGCACCCCGTCTCGTCGGCCGAGGCGCGTGCCGGCCTGGCCGTCGGGCACATCCTGGCGCGCCCGACCCAGATTGACGCGCGGCACCTCCGCTTCGACGACGTGCCGAGCGACGATCCGCGTCGTGTCCGCTGCGACTTCGCGATCGGCGAACGGCTGTGCTTCAACTTGACTGACCGCAGCCGCGTGATGTTTCTTGCCGAAGACTGCGACAAGGTCACGGTGGAGGACGTGACCGTGCGGCGGTTCGTCGGCATGGGCGTCGTCGCCCAGCGGTCGAAGAACCTGACGCTGCGCCGCTACCGTGTCGCGCCGAACGCGGGTGAACTCGTCACGACGGGTGCCGACGCCATGATGTTCACGAACTGCGGCGGGGAGATTCTCGTTGAGGACTGCGAGGTCTCGCGTTCGCTCGACGACGTCTTCAACAACCACGGGAACTATGCCGAAGTCGCGTCCTGTGCGGGCAATCGGCTCGCTCTCCGCATCGGGCATCCCGAACAGCGCGGCTTCCTGCCGTTCCGCGTCGGCGATGACGTGGAGTTCATCGCACCGCGCAGCCGTGCCGCCCTGGCGCGGGCGAAGGTGACGGCGGCGTATCTCGCGACGGGCGATGCCTTCGAGCTGGAGGTCGAGCCGGCGGTGCGCGTCGCGGCGAAGACGCTTGTGGAGAACGTGACGCTGGTCCCGAACGTCACCATTCGGCGGTGTCGCTTCAGCGACTATCCCAACCTGCGCGTTTCCCAGCGCGGCCGTCTGGTCGTCGAGGACAACGTGATGCGGCGCGGCTGCACGGCCCTCATGGTCAACGACCTTGCGGATTACTGGTACGAGTCGGGACGGGTCTCGGATCTCGTTTTCCGCAACAACGTGGTCGATGACTGCAACTTCTATTCCTGTCCGATTCAGGTCGGTGTTTCGGGCTGGGCGACCGGCGATCCGAACGCGCCGAAAGTGCATGGGCGCATCCGCCTCGAAGGCAACGAATTCAGGAACCTGACGGGCGAGCGGATGCGAATCTCCGGCGTTTGGGGCTTTTGGTATAATACGCGCCATGAATCTCGATACTCTACTGGCGATCAGCCCGATTGACGGGCGCTATGCGAACAAGTGTGCGGAACTGCAGGAAGTCTTCTCCGAGTACGGCCTCATCAAGCGCCGCGTACTCGTCGAATGCACATGGCTGGAGGCCCTGTGCGACGATGCGCGCATTGCGGAATGCAAGGCGCTGTCCGCGAAGGAGCGCGCCGCGCTCCGCAAGTCGCGGCCGACTTCTCGCTCGACGACGCTCGCCGCGTGAAGGAGATCGAGAAGACGACGAACCACGACGTCAAGGCCGTCGAGTATTTCCTGAAGGAGCAGGTCGCGAAGTCCTCCCTCAAGTCGCGCACGGAGTTCATCCACTTCGGCTGCACGTCGGAGGACATCAACAACATGTCCCACGCGCTCATGCTGCGCGACGGCCAGCGGATTCTCCGCGCGGCGCAGGACGAGATGACGGCGACGATCGCGCAGATGGCGAAGGCGACGGCGAAGGTCCCGATGCTTGCGCACACGCACGGCCAGCCCGCCTCGCCGACGACGGTCGGCAAGGAGCTCGCGGTCGTCTCGGCGCGGCTGAAGCGCCAGGCGGCGGAGATCGACCGGCTCGTCATGCCCGCGAAGATGAACGGCGCGGTCGGCAATCGCGCAACGGAGCGCAAGGGTAGAAGCGTGCCTCACTTCGAGACACGAGAGAATCCTTCTTGGATTCTTTTCGCGTCGAGATCAAGGTTGCTGTTTTCATGAAAGCGGTTGTTGTTCTTTCAGGTGGACAGGATTCGGCCACGTGCCTCGCGCTCGCCGTGCGGAAACACGGTGCGCAGGAGGTCGCGGCCATTACCTTTTCCTATGGCCAGCGCCATGTCCTCGAAACGCGCTATGCGCGGCGCTTGGCGAAACGCTTTGGCGTGACGGCGCACAAGGTCGTGAAACTTGGCTTCTACAAGGATCTCACGACGAATGCGCTGCTGGATCCGACGATGAAGATCCAGCGCGCGCGCGGCGCGACGTGTCCGACGACGGTCGTCGAAGGGCGGAATGCCTTCTTTCTCCTGGCGGCGTCCGTGTGGGCGAAGACGTTGGGCGCGACGGAGATTTACACGGGCGTTTCGGAGGCGGACTTCTCGGGCTACCCCGACTGCCGCGCAGCGTTCATCCGCGCCCAGGAGAAGGCGATTCGTTTGGCGCTCGACTACCCGATTCGCATCGTCACGCCGTTCATTCGCCTGACGAAGGCCGAGGAGTGGGCGTTGGCGGACAAGCTCGGCATTCTCGACGTCATCAAGAACGAGACCGTGACATGCTACAATGGCGTGCCCGGCGCGGGCTGTGGCACGTGTCCGGCCTGTCGGCTGCGGGCGCGTGGCCTGAAGGACTATGAGGCTTCTCTTCGCGGACGCCGCGCTCGTCGTCGTTGACAAGCCGGCGGGGCAGATCGTGCACCCGGCCCCCGGACATGAGACAGGGGCGCTGACGGACGAATTGTTGCGGCGCTACCCCGACATGGCGGGCGTCGGCTCGGCCGAGCGGCCGGGCGTCGTCCATCGTCTCGACATCGACACGAGCGGCGTGATGGTCTTTGCGCGGACGCGGGCGGCCTACCTTTCGCTGCGCCGCCAGTTCGAGGCGCACGACACGGTCGAGAAGACGTATCTGGCCGTCTGCCATTGGCAGCGCGGTTGCGCGGCGCAGGGGACGCTCACGAGGCCCATTGACCGCCAACGCGCCGTCTCTCGCTACACGCTTCTGGGGCGACAGGGCGCACTCGCGCTCGTCCGCTTTGACATCGAGACGGGGCGGACGCATCAGATCCGCATCCACGCGGCGAAGGAACTGGGCTGTCCGATTGTCGGGGATCCGCTCTACGGCGACGCGGCGCGCGACCGCCAGCTCCACCGACGCCCGTCGCGCACGCTGCTGCATGCGGTCGAACTCGCGTTCCGCCATCCGATGACCGGGGCGCTCGTCCGGTTTTCCGCGCCGCCGCCGGATGACCTCGTCTATGCCGGCTAGCGGCGGGGAATGTGGTATAATACCCCGAAACATGACGAGGAGCAACGAAGCCTGGATTTCCTTTCTGCTGACGCGCGCGGTCGGCCTTGTGGCGGACGCGATCGTTCTGGCGGGCGCCTATTGGGGCGCGTTCCTGCTGCGTTTCGATTTCCAGTCGCCGCGTTGGGGGTGGCGCGTCGTGGCGCTGTCCTTCGTCTCGGTGGCCGTGGCGCATCTCGCGGCGCTTCTCCTCTGCGGTTGCTATCGCGGGGCCTGGCGCCGCTTCTCGACGCGCGACTTGCCGCGCTACTTCCTCGCGACGGCCTTGGCTGCCGGGGCCTTGACAGCCCTGCGGTGCCTGACGCCGATCGAGGCGCTTTCCCATGTGCGCCCGCCGTACTCGATCACGCTCATCACGTTTGCCCTCGCCTCGCTCGGCCTCGTCGGCTGGCGGATCGTCTGGAGCTGGATTGCCCTCTCGCGCGTGCGCGTGGATGCGCTCCTCGAGCGCGGCGTCCGGCGAATGGATTCGGCGGCGGCGGTCGCGTTCCTGCGCGGGAAGACGGTGATGGTCACGGGCGCGGGCGGCTCGATCGGCTCGGAGCTCGTGCGGCAAGTCGCGGCGGCGGGGCCAAAGCTCCTTCTCCTGGTCGAGCGCAGCGAGAACGCGCTTTACGAGATCGACCGCGAACTGCGGACGGTCATTCGCACGACGTGTCCGACGAAGCCGCTTATGGTGGACGTCAACGACCGTGCGCGCATGGACGACCTCTTCCGCGCCTACCATCCCGACGTTGTCCTGCACGCGGCGGCCTACAAGCACGTGCCCATGGTCGAGATGAACCCGCGCGAAGGCGCGCGCAACAACACGGAGGCGACGAAGGAGCTTGCGGCGCTCGCGAAGGCGCATGGCGTCGCGCGCTTCGTCCTCATCTCGACGGACAAGGCGGTGAATCCCGCCTCGGTGATGGGGCGGACGAAGCGCGCGGCCGAGCAGGCCATCCTGGCGCTGAACGAGGCTGGCGGCACGTCGTTCTGCGCCGTCCGCTTCGGCAATGTCCTCGGCTCGTCCGGCAGCGTCGTGCCGCTCTTCCGCGAGCAGATTGCGCGGCGGGTGCCGGTCACGGTCACGCATCCGGAGATGAAGCGCTACTTCATGACGGTCGAAGAGGCCGTCGGACTCGTCCTCCAGGCGGCGAGCCGGGCCGAGAAGGCGATCTACACGCTCGACATGGGCGCGCCCGTGCGCATCGTCGATCTTGCGGAGCAGATGATCCGCCAGGCTGGCTACCGGCCCTACGTGGACATCCCGATTGTCTTCACGGGCATCCGTCCCGGCGAGAAGCTGTTCGAGGAACTGGACATTTCCGAGAAGTCCGCCTACAAGACGGATATGGCGCGCATCTACATCACGAAGGAGAAAGGGGAAGTCGGCGATGGATCTGGCTCCGCTCATTGACCACACGTTCCTGAAGCCGGCCGCCGACAAGGCGGCGATCGCGACGCTTTGCGCGGAGGCGAAGGCGCACGGCTTCGCCTCGGTCTGCGTGAACCCCGCCGAAGTGGCGGCGGCGGCGCGCGCGCTCGCGGGCAGCGGCGTCCGCGTCTGCACGGTCGTCGGCTTTCCGCTCGGCGCGAGCACGACGCGCACGAAGTGCTTCGAGGCGGCGGATGCGATCCAGGCGGGGGCGGACGAGCTGGATCTCGTCGTCAACCAGCGGCTGCTCAAGTTCGCGCCGGCGGCCTGCGAGGCGGAGCTGCTCCAGTGGGTGCGCACCTGCCGGACGTTCCGTTCGGACGTCACGCTCAAGCTCATCCTCGAATGCTGCAATCTCACGAAGGCGGAGATCGTCCGGGGCTGCAAGATCGCGCAGCGCGTCGGCTTCGACTTCGTGAAGACCTCGACGGGCTTTGGTGCGGGCGGCGCGACCGTCGAGGACGTGTCGCTCCTGCGGCGGACGGTCGGCCCGGAGATGGGCGTCAAGGCGGCGGGCGGCATCCGCGACCGGGCGACGGCGGAGGCGATGGTCGCGGCCGGCGCGACGCGCCTCGGCAGCTCGGCCGGCGTTGCAATTGTCCAGAAAAGGCGTTGTCCACGAAAACGCTGAAAACGAGAATGGTGAAGCCCGAATGCAACGAGCTGAGATGAAGAAGACCGAGATGTGCGCAGGCCTCTGGCTCGGCCTGCTGGCCGCGTCGCTGTCGCCGTGCGCGGCGTCCGCCTTCACGGTGGACGCGGAGCTGCCGGCGGGGAATGTCATCGTCGAGGAGGCCGCGCGGTGAGACGCGCCTGGCTGGAGCTGGTCGAGGCGACGCTGGACGAGGTCTTGCCGGCGGCGGATGCGCGCCCGGCCGTCCTCTCTGAGGCGATGCGCTACGCCGTTGGTTCGGGCGGCAAGCGCATCCGTCCGCTCGTCTGCCTCGCGTCCGCCGTCGCGGCGGGTGGCGTGGTCGGGGACGCACGGTATCCGGCGGCGGCGATTGAGATTCTCCACAACTACACGCTTGTCCACGACGACTTGCCGGCGATGGACAATGACGTCGAGCGACGCGGTCGACCGACGGTCTGGAAGCAATTCGGCGAGGCGAATGCGATCCTGGCGGGCGATGCGCTGCTGGCGCTTGCCTATCGGACGGCGGCGCGCGCGCCGCGCAACGTCGCGGCGATCGTCGATGTCCTGGGCGAGAAGGGCGTCGGCGTCGTCCAGGGACAGGTCGAGGACGTGGCGGACGCGCCTGGCGCGTCCGCCGGCTCGGTGGATTCCTTCGTCTATCTTCACAAGACGGCCGACCTCTTCGTCGCGGCGGCGAAGATGGGCGCGCTGGCGGGCGGCGGCACGGCGGCGTCCGTCGCGCGGCTTGGGCAGTTTGCCGAGAATCTGGGGCTTGCCTTTCAGTACGAGGACGACTTGCTGGACGGTGACGGACTTTTCTCGCGTGCGGAGACCGAGCGGCTCGTGCACATGACGACGGCGGCGGCGATTGCCGCGCTGGACGGACTTCCCGGCGAGACGTCGTTCCTGCGGAATCTCGCGCGCGATCTGGTGGGGCGGACGGCCTGAGATGAACTGGACGGTCTGGATTCTGATGAGCGCCTGCTTCTTGGCGCTTTACGATCTCGCGAAGAAGGCGAGCGTCCGGGAGAACGCGGTCTTGCCGGTTCTGCTGGGCTCGACGTGCTGCGGGTGCGCGGCGTTCCTTGTCGGCTTGGCCGTGACGGGGCGCCTGGCGACATCCCTTGCGGCGGTGGACGCGCGCGTTCTTGTCCTTGGCCTTCTGAAAGCCCTCATCGTCTCCGTGTCGTGGATCTTCACCTTCTGCGCGTTGCGGACGCTGCCGATCACGATTGCGACGCCGATTCGGGCGTCGGCGCCGGCGCTCGTCTTCCTGGTTGCGCTGTTCGTCTATGGTGAAGTCCCGACCGTCTGCCAGGGCGTCGGGATGCTGGCCGTCTTCCTTGGCTACTGGGCGTTCTCCTGGGCGGGGCGGCATGAGGGCATCGACTTCCTGCGGAACCACGCCGTCTGGTGTGCCATCGCGGGCATGGCGTTTTCGGCGCTGTCGGCGCTTTTCGACAAGTTCGTCTTCCAGGTCGCCCGTGCGCCGGTCGAGCCGACGCAGCTCGTGTTTCAGGTCGGGCTCATCCTCGTCTACGCGATCGGGCTCTTGGCGTCGCGGGCCTTCCCGTCGGCGCACGCCTTTTCCTGGCGCTGGACGATTCCGCTCGTCGGCATGCTTCTCGCGGGCGCGGACTGGCTCTACTTCAAGGGACTCTCCCTCCCCGACGTCCCGATTTCCGTCTGCTCGCTTCTGCGGCGGTTCTCGGTCGCGATCACGTTCGTGCTCGGCGCGCTCTTCTTCCACGAGACGAACCTGCGGCGCAAGGGCCTCGCCCTGGCCCTTGTCCTCCTTGGCATTGCGCTTCTTTGCCGATAGGATTTGGCGTGATATGCTATAATGTGCGCATGAAAATGCGTCTGACGGATATGGTCGGCCGGATGGGCCGAGGGTTAGGTGGCGGATTCGCCGGCGTGCGGGGGCGTTCCCTGCGGAGGGGCTTGCGGTGCGCGCTGCTTCTCGCGGTGACGGGCCTTTCGGGCGTGGCGGGGGCCGTGACGGCGTTCGACGCGGCGGAGTCTGTCTGGCCGGCGGGGCTTGCCGAGGAGATGAACACGCTCATCGCGTTTCGCGCGCCCTTCGAGCTGAAAGCGGGCGAGCGGCCCGTCCTGAAGATGGTCGCGTGGTATTCCTACCGCGTCACGCTCAATGGCGCCTTCGTGGGCTTCGGCCCGGCGCGCGGGCCGAAGGGCTTCTTCCGTCCCGACGAGTGGGACTTGGCCGCCGCCGCGCGTCCGGGACGCAACGAGCTGTGCGTCGAGGTGGCGGGCTACAACGTGCCGAACTTCTATCTGATGGAGCAGCCGCCGTTCTTCAAGGCGGAGGTCGTCTGCGCGGACCGAGTCCTCGCCGCCACGAAGCGCGTGGGCGGGGCCTTCGCCGCGACGCGCCAGCCGCGCGTTCAGAAGGTGCCGCGCTACTCCTTCCAGCGCACGTTCGTGGAGGCGTACCGCCTGCCGGCGGCTGCGCATCCGCCGGCCCTCGCGCTTGCCGCCGCGCCGGAGCCCGCGCTCATCGAGCGTCGCGTGCCCTATCCTGACTTTGAGGTCCACCCGCGCATGACGCCCGTCTCGTTTGCGAAGGTTCGCTACGACGCGACGGCCCCCGTCCGCCAGGACCGTTCGCTTTCGCTGCCGGGGCAGGCGGGCGGGAGATTCAAGGGCTTTCCGCTCGCCGACCTGGAGCTGAACGTCTCCTTCCTCGCCCAGCGGCTCGTCAGCTCCGACCGCCGTCCGGCCACGGCCGCCGAGAAGGGGGCCGCGACGTTCCGCCTCGCGACGGGCGAGTCGGCCGTCTTCGACAACGGGCTCAACGACTCCGGCTTCCCCGGCCTGCGCGTCGAGGTGGCAGCGCCCGGCCGGCTCGTCCTGCAGTTCGACGAGGTGCTGTCCGAGGGCGGCGAGGCGCGCGGCATCAAGCGCTACAAGGACTGCTGCAACGTGATTCTGTGGGACTTCGCGGAACCGGGCGTCTATGAGGTGGACGCCTTCGAGCCCTACACGATGCGCTACGTGGAGCTGGCCGTCGTCTCGGGCGACATGACGGTCTCCGCGCCGCGCTTCCGCAGCTACAAGAACCCGACGGCGAAGCGCGCCCGCTTCCGGGCGAGCGATCCGGCGCTCGTGAAGATCTTCGACGCGGCGAACGAGACGTTTCGCCAGAACGCGGCGGACGTCTTCATGGACTGCCCCAGCCGCGAGCGTGCGGGCTGGAACTGCGACGCCTTCTTCACGGCCCCGGCCTCCACGCTCCTGACGGGCGACTTTGCGCTGGAGCGCGTCTTCGAGGAGAACCACGCGCTGCCGCCCGCCTTCGATGACATTGCGGACGGGGCGATCCCGATGTGCTATCCCGCCGATCACCGTGACCGCGTCCACATCCCGAACTGGGCGATGTGGTTCACGCTGGAGACGGAGGAGTATCTGCGCCGCACGGGCGACCGCGAGACGGTGGACGCGCTACGGCCGCGTCTCGAAAAGCTCGTGAAGTACCTCTGGACGTTTCGCAACGGCGACGGCCTACTGGAGCGCCTGCCGAGCTGGGTCTTCGTGGAGTGGAGCCACGCGAACAAGCTTGTGCAGGACGTCAACTACCCCTCGAACATGACGTGGGCCGACACGCTCGACGCGATGGATCGGCTCTACGGCCGGCCCGACCTCGCCGCCGAGGCCGCGCGCGTGCGGGAGACCGTGCGCCGCCAGAGCTGGACGGGCACGTGGTTCTGCGACAACGCCGTCCGCCAGAAGGACGGCACGCTGAAGCTTTCGGGCGAGTGCACGGAGACGTGCCAGTACTATGCGTTCTTCCATCGGGTCGCGACGCCGGAGACCCATCCCGCGCTCTGGCGCCGCCTCTTGGAGGACTTCGGCCCGCAGCGCTACGATCCGAACGACCGCACGAAGATGCTCAAGTACCCCGAGATCTGGCCGTCCAACGCCTTCATCGGCAACTACCTGCGCCTGAAGCTGCTGGAGCGCGCGGGACGCGGCCAGCAGATCCTCGACGAGACGAAGGGCTACTTCCTCTACATGGCGGCGCGCACGGGGACGCTCTGGGAGAACGACACGACGTGCGCGAGCTGCAACCACGGCTTCGCCTCGTATGCGGCGGTGCTGCTTGTCCGCAGCGTGCTCGGCGCGGAGGTTGACCACTTGCAGAAGACGGTGACGGTGCGTCCGACGGACGTCGACCTCGCCTCCTGCGGCGTCACGCTGCCCGTGTCCGGGGGCGAGCTGTCCTATGGCTGGACGCGGAAGGACGGACGTCGCGAGGAGACGTTCGCGGCGCCGCCAGGCTGGCGGCTCGTCCACGCGAACTGCCAGATTTCGCTCGACCCCGATCTTCGCCGCAAAGTCCAGCAGGTGAAGTGAGGCCGCGCGGTTTGCGCAAACGAGCCTAAAATTTTTTGCGCAAACGCGCGTCTTTCGCGCGGACAATGTGCTATAATAATAGGCGACGTTTTCCAAGGAAGCAAAGAAAGGCAGTCACAGATGAATCGATTTGCAGGGAAAGTCGTTCTCGTCACGGGCGGGAACCGGAACACGGGGCTCTGGCTCGTGAAGAAGTTCGTGGACGAAG
Organism: uncultured Lentisphaerota bacterium; assembly: GCA_900320855.1. Classification (GTDB taxonomy): domain Bacteria; phylum Verrucomicrobiota; class Kiritimatiellia; order RFP12; family UBA1067; genus UBA1067. The sequence goes on along the minus strand of ONTV01000025.1, from coordinate 1,941 downwards.
GCGCGCGCGTCTTCATGTGCGGGTCGTCGGAGGCGTCGACGGCGCGCGGCGTCGCGTCGCTGAAGGCGATGGGCGTCGCGGGCGTGACGGCGCAGGCGTGCGACGTCGGCGACAAGGCTCAGGTCGCCGCGCTCATGGACAGGATCGAGAAGGAGGCGGGAACGCTCGACATCCTCGTCAACAACGCGGCCGACCAGGGTCTCGGTCTCGGCGGGCCGCTGGAGATGGATCCCGAGGCGATCCTGAAGGTCATGAACACGAACGTGAAGGGCGGTTTCCAGGTCACGCAGGCGGCCGCGAACCGCTTCTTCATGAAGCGCCCCTACGCGGTTGGCGGCCCGTATCGCGGCACGGTCGTCTTCCTGTCGTCCAATACGGCGATGCGCGCGATCCGCAACCGCACGGCCTATTGCGCGTCGAAGGGCGCAATCAACTCGATGGTGCGCGCGCTGGCGCTTGACCTCTCGCCGCTCGGTATCCGCGTCAACTGCTGCGCGCCCGGCTACATCTACACCGAGCGGTGGGACGCGCTCGACGAGACGATTAAGGCTCGCCGCCGCGCGAACTGTCCGCTCGGCCGCGAAGCGACGGGCGCTGACATCGCGAACGTCGTCGCGTTCCTCGCGAGCGGGGACAGCGGCAACATGGCCGGCGAGATCGTGACGTGCGATGCAGGCTGCTCGTGCCAGCACATGCCGGCGGACGTGGATTATTGAGGTTGAGAGGCTGAACACTGACAAGGAGTGACACGGCATGAACATATCCATACTGCTGCTTGCGGCGGCTGGCGTAGTCAGCTTCAAGGACGCGAACAAGATCAGGAGCTGGGACGCCTGGGGCGACCACAAGGCCCAGGCGGCGGTGACGAACGTGCTCCAGAAGGAGAAGCGGAGCGTGACATGGGAACGCCTGAACAAGGTCGATCCCGGCCTGCGCGAGATCGGCCGCCTCCAGACGCGCACGTCCGATCAGGTCAAGTCGTCCAAGTGGTCCGTCGGCTGCGAGACGCTTGACCGCGACTACGGCGACTGGGAAAGCTACAAGGCGCTTCTGCCGATGCTCGGCGTGAAGCGCGCGCGCTTCTTCTCGGGCTGGGCGAAGACCGAGCAGGAGAAGGGTGTCTACGACTTTACATGGCTGGACCGGCAGATCCGCGAATGCGCGGCGATGGGAGTCAAGCCGTGGATCTGCATCTCCTACGGCAACCCCGTATGGGGCAGCGACTTCCGGCTCGGCATGCGCGTGAAGCAGGTCACGGACAATCCCGAGGCGTTCGCCGCGTGGCTCCGCTACACGAAGGCTCTCGTCGCGCGCTACAAGGACGTCGTTGACGAGTGGGAGATCTGGAATGAGCCGTTCGGCCAGGCGAAGGAGTACGCCGAACTGTTCTACCGCACGGCGAGGGCCGTGCGCGAGGTCCAGCCGGATTCGAAGTGCTTCTGCACGGCCATCACGTGGAAGGGGAACGCACCCGAGAAAAGCGACTACTTCCAGGTCCTTGAGAAGCTGAAGCGGGAAAACGCGCTCGATCTCGGCTCCCGCTTCATCTACCACCCATACGATGCGAATCCCGACGACTCCTACGGCTGGTACGAGAAGATTCGCGCGTTCGTCAAGGGCTATTCGGGCAGCTTCGACATCCTTCAGGGCGAGGTGGGCTGTCCGAGCCAGCTGGAGTTCGCACATGCGCTGAACGGGATCGAGTGGACCGAATATGCGCAGGCTAAGTGGAACCTCCGCCGCGCGATGGGCGACGCGGCGCGGTCGATTCCGTCGAGCCTCTTCACGATGATCGACCTCCAGTACACCTTCATGCTGCAGAGCTTCGGCCTCGTCCGCTCGAACACGCTCAAGGAGTTCATCTACCGCCGTCCGAGCTGGTACGCGATGCGCAACGTCTATGCGCTCTTCGACGACGAGACGCTGCCGCAGCGGCACCTC
>ONTV01000108.1 GCA_900320855.1 uncultured Lentisphaerota bacterium | reverse complement strand
AATGTTTGTGTGGAGCGGAACTCGAAATTCTATTTTCTGAGAGTTTGATTCTGGCTCAGAACGAACGCTGGTAGCGTGGATTAGGCATGCAAGTCGGACGGGATCCGTGCGGTAGCAATATCGCATGGTGAGAGTGGCGGATTGGGGAGGAACACGTGAGCAACCTGTCCTCGGGTGGGGGAAAACCGCTGGAAACGGCGGCTAATACCGCATGAGGCGCCGCAGGGGCATCCCTGAGGCGGGAAAGGGGGCCGAAAGGCTCTCGCCGGAGGAGGGGCTCGCGCACCATCGGCTCGTTGGCGGGGTAACGGCCCACCAAGGCTCACGGTTAGCTGGTCTGAGAGGATGGCCAGCCCCACTGGGACTGAGCCAGCCCCACTGGGACTGAGATACTGCCCAGACTCCTACGGGAGGCTGCAGTCGAGGATCATTTGCAATGGGCGAAAGCCTGACAATGCGACGCTGCGTGGAGGATGAAGGCCCTCGGGTCGTAAACTCCTGTCATGGGGGAACAGGCGAAGGCGGTGAACACCCGCCGGAGTTGAGTGTACCCCAAGAGGAAGCGACGGCTAACTCTGTGCCAGCAGCCGCGGTAATACAGAGGTCGCAAGCGTTGTTCGGATTTACTGGGCGTAAAGGGCGCGTAGGCGGCGCGGCGTGTCGGATGTGAAATCCCCGGGCTCAACCCGGGAAGTGCGTCCGAGACTGCCGCGCTCGAGTCCGGAAGGGGGAATCGGAATGCAGGGTGTAGCGGTGAAATGCGTTGATATCCTGCAGAACACCGGAGGCGAAGGCGGATTCCTTGTACGGCACTGACGCTGAGGCGCGAAAGTCGGGGGAGCAAACAGGATTAGATACCCTGGTAGTCCCGACCTTAAACGGTGCGCGCTAGGGGTGGGGCCCATTCACCGGCCCCGTCCCCAAGCCAACGCGTTAAGCGCGCCGCCGCCTGGGGAGTACGGCCGCAAGGCTAAAACTCAAAGAAATTGACGGGGGCCCGCACAAGCAGAGGAGCATGTGGCTTAATTCGATGCAACGCGAAGAACCTTACCTGGGCTTGACATGCGGGTGCACGGGGCGTGAAAGCGCCCCTCCTTCGAGGGTCCCGCACAGGTGCTGCATGGCTGTCGTCAGTTCGTGCCGTGAGGTGTTTGGTTAAGTCCACCAACGAACGCAACCCCTTTGCGATGTTGCCAGCGGGTAGAGCCGGGGACTCGTCGCACACTGCTCGTTCACGCGAGAGGAAGGTGGGGATGACGTCAAGTCAGTATGGCCCTTACGCCCAGGGCCGCACACGTGCTACAATGGCATATGCAGAGCGACGCGAAGCCGCGAGGCGGAGCAAATCGCGCAGAGTATGCCCCAGTTCAGATCGGGGTCTGCAACCCGACCCCGTGAAGTCGGATTTGCTAGTAACGGCGCATCAGCTACGGCGCCGTGAATGCGTTCCCGGGCCTTGTACACACCGCCCGTCACATCATGAAAGCCGTCTGCACCCGAAGTCCGGCACTCCGTCGGCCTAAGGTGTGGGTGGTGATTGGGGGCCAAGGTGAATCGCCCGCGCCAGGCCCAAGGGCCGCGCGGACGAAGCTTATCGCCGCAACGCGCAGACGTTCCTGCTCCATGCCTCTTCCAGAGATACAATGGGCTTGTAGCTCAGTTGGTTAGAGCGCGTCCCTGATAAGGACGAGGTCACAAGTTCGATTCTTGTCAGGCCCACCAATGCGATGCACGCATCGGGGGTATAACTCAGTTGGTAGAGTGGCTGCTTTGCAAGCAGCATGTCGCCGGTTCGAATCCGACTACCTCCACCAATTGTCTGTTCTCAACATCCGCTTTGCCGACCGCATCGAGACTGCTCGATGCGGTTTTGCTTTTCTGTCGCTGTCATTGGCGCCGGTCAGCAGTCGCGCGCTTCGCGTCGGAGGTCTGCGTCAATCGGATGTCCGCGTCAGGATGAGCAAGGGCGTTGCGTTCTGTCCGAACGCCTCCTCCTGCACGACAAGGCGGTATTTGGCCTTGAGAAGGTTCCAGTAGGCGAGCTGCTGTTCAACAGGACGCTCGTTGCAGACGGGCGGCTCGATTGCAAACGTGTAGCCCGAAAGCGCTGCGACCGGACAGTCCACCGTCGCGAGAAGCTCTCGCCAGTCGGTGTCCGAGAGAATCGCGAACGGGCCCATCTCCAGTCCCTTGGGCACACGGCGGTTCGTCTCGATCGCGAGGTAGAGATCCTGGGTGAAGAGCGTCTTCCCGCCGGGGTCGAGCGTCTCGATCGTCCGCGCGACCTCCCGCAGCTGTGCCAGTTCCGTCTTCGGCTTCTTGCGAGACCAGAAGCGATCCTGCCCGTTCGTCGCCCATGACTCCAGAAGCGGCGAGCCAAAGGACGTCGCAAAGCAGAGCCCCAGCACGAGCAAGCGCGCGCGCGGCAGGGCGACGTCTGTCCGCCCGACGAAGTTCACGGCAGCGAAGACGGCGAGGAGGCCCATGATGGGAACCTGGTAGTCTTCATACGGAAATGGCGCGAGCATCTGCACGGAAAAGACGGCGAGGAAGGCGACCAGCAGCAGCCGGGCGCGCGTGAAGCCGCCTAGCCCCAAGACGAGAAAGACGGGCAGGTACCAGCGCACAAGGCGGCTGAGGCTTCCGACCGTCCACGTAAGGTCGAATCCGCCGCGCGCGGTGTGGTAGGTCTGCGCGGCGACGAGGCCTGCGCGTGTTGCCGGATCAAGAAGAAACGGCCCGAAGACGAGCGCCAGGCCGCCAAAGCCGCCGAGACAGAAGGCCAGCAGCGCCTTGCCCTGCCGCGCGCAGAGCAGGCCCATTCCGACGACTGGCAGAAGGGCGCTCAGCGACAGGCGCGTCCCAGCTGCCAGGGCGAGGCAGAGCCCGGCGCCCAGCGCCGCCGCCGCATGCTGGCGCGCGGTCGTCAGGAGAAAAAAACCGGCGAGAACGAAAAGCCCCGCCAGCGCGTAGGTCTTCGGAATCGCCACATAGTAGAGGTGGTAGAGGTTCGTCGCCAGCAGGAAGAAGACGACGAGCGCGGCCGTGCCCCGTCGATCGTCCGGCACAAGCCGCCGTGCAAGGCCCATCGCCAGCAGGATGCCGCAGAGCCCGAGGCCCAGCGTGAAGAGCCGTGCGCCGAGCAGCCCAAACGTCTGCCAGATTCCGGCAAACGGCGCATAGGCGAACGGCAGGACGGGGCCCTGCGTGTAGGCGAAGTCGCGGTAGGGAACCAGTCCGTCCGCGACAAGGTTCGTCGCATAGAGATACCAGCCCTCGTCCTGGTTGAGCCCGCCCATCCAGACGGCGGCCGCGCCGAGGATGACGCTTGCGACAAGGGCCAGTGCGCCGAAGAGGCGTCCTCCCGTGATTCGTGGAATGCTCATGTCCGTCCCTCCGCCTTACGGTTGTGTGCGTGCGGCCCCAAGGCCCGCAGGTCGATTCCCAGCTCTGCCAGCGGCTCGCGGACGAAGGCGCGCAGGTGCGCGCGCGGGTGCGGGAGCGTCAGCTCGGGCGTCTCCAGCCGCACGTCGCCGAAGAGAATCAGGTCAAGATCGATCGTGCGCGGCCCGTTCCGCACCGTCCGGACGCGTCCAAGGCGGTCTTCGATTGCGTGCATCGCGCGCGCGAAGGCCTGCGGCGCGAGCGTCGTCTCGAAGACCGCCGCCTGGTTGAGGAACTTCTGCGCGGCGAATTCGGGCGGCACGTCCACCGGCGCCGTCTCGCGCACGGCGCTCGCGTCCAGAAGGCGCGTCTCGGGCAGCTTCGCGAGAGCCGCGCGGGCGCGCGCGAGCAGCGCCGCGCGATTGCCGACGTTTGAGCCGAGCGAGACGACCGCCCGCACGGCGGCGGGGTCGCGCGCGACGTAGACGAACGCGGGGCGCGTGCTCGTGACGGACACCGTTTCGGACGCGGCGCGGTTCAGCGTCGCGCAGAAGGGGGTCGTGAAGCGGACGCCGTCCAGTTTCCAGCGCAGGCCGCGCGACGTCATGCGCGTCTCGGGGTCGGGCGTGAAGACGGAGATGCCCGCGTCCTTCCGCGTCCGGACCGTCAGCCGTCCGCGCACGGGCCAGAACGTGCCGTGTTCGCTGACGACCGGGACTTCCGCCGCGAGCGCGCGGTAGACGTTGCCGATCGTGTGGTCTTCGCGCTTGCCCGTCGCGCCGACGATGACGGTCGCGTCCCGCCAGCCGGACGGATCGTCCGCGCGGCAGAGGGCGAGCGCCTTGTCGAGGTCGTTCGTCTCCTGCTCGGCGACGCGCACGCATCGCCGTTGTGCGTCCGCGTCGCCGCCGGCGTCGAAGCTATCGAGGTCGCCGACGATGACGTCGGGCCAACGATGAAAGCGGCGGCGATAGGCCGCCGCCGCCGAGTCGCAGGCGATGACGCGCGTCGCCGCCCTGAGCAGCCGTTCGGGCTCCGAGCCCCGCGCGGGGAAGTCCCCCGCCGCGAGGATGACGATTCGTCGTCGGATGTCTGCGCGGGAGACCATCGCGCCGGTTCGGCCTATTCCTTGATTTCGCCGGCCTTGAGGCGCTTGAAGTAGCTCCGCGTCTCCGCCGCGACGACGCCCGAAAGGGCGAGAAGGGCGATCATGTTCGGCACGGCCATGAGGCCGTTGACGATGTCCGCAATGCCCCAGACGGCCGAGATCGTCATGTACGGGCCGATGAAGACGGCCGCGATGTAGAACCAGCGGTAGACGAGGACCGGCTTCATGTTCCCGTTCGCCAGGTATTCGAGGCAGCGCTCCGAGTAGTAGTCCCACCCGAGGATCGTCGTGAAACCGAAGAGGACAAGCGAGACCATCAGTAGCGCGTCCGTCACGATCGGCGGCAGGAATGGGATGCCGACGGCGAACGCCTTCATCGTGGCCGCCGCGCCGGAGGCGGCGCTCGCGCTGTAGAGCTCGGACACGCCCTTGAACGACTCGGCCGAAATCGGCTGGTTCGTCATCGTGAGCGCGAGGCCCGTCATCGAGCAGACGACGATCGTGTCGAGGAACGTGCCCGTCATCGAGACGAGGCCCTGGCGGACGGGCTCCTTCGTCTGTGCGGCCGCCGCCGCGATCGGCGCGGAGCCGAGGCCCGCCTCGTTCGAGAAGATGCCGCGCGCGATGCCCTTCTGCATCGCCACGATGACCGCGCCGAGCGCGCCGCCCGCCGCCGCCTGGAGGCCGAACGCCGACTTCACGATCGTGCCGATCGCCGCCGGGATCTTGCCGAGGTTGCAGAAGACGAGCATGAGCGAGAACGCGACGTAGAGGACGACCATGAGCGGGATCACCTTCTCGCTCACCTTCGCGATGCGCTTGAGGCCGCCGATGACGACCATGCCGACCATGAACGCGAGGAGGATCGAGCCGAAGATCGTCGCGCACGAGTAGGAGTTGCCGAGGATCGTGAAGTTATGGACGTCTGCCGTGTCGATGTAGCTCTTGAAGAACGTGTTGAACGAGCCGCAGATCGAGTTCACCTGCGTGAACGTGCCGATGCCGAAGAGGCCGACGAGGACGCCGAAGAATGCGAAGAGGCACGCGAGCCACTTCCACTTCGGCCCCATGCCGCGCTCGATGTAGTAGAACGGGCCGCCGAGGACATGGCCCGTCGCCTCGTCATGCTCGCGGTACTTGACGGCGAGCAGGCCTTCGGAGTACTTCGTCGCCATGCCGAAGAGCGCGGCGAGCCACATCCAGAAGATCGCGCCGGGGCCGCCCGCGACGTAGGCCGTCGCGACGCCGACAATGTTGCCCGTTCCGATCGTCGCGGAAAGGGCCGTGCAGAGCGCGCCGAAGCTCGAGACCTCGCCCTTCGCGCCGTGCTCGACCTTCTCGTTCTTTAACATGTACTTGAGCGCGCGCGGCAGCTGGAGGAACTGCATGCCGCCGAGGCGGATCGTCAGCCAGATTCCGCCGAAGAGGATCAGGATAATCAGGAGGGGAACCGGGAACCCGGCAATCTCGAAGGATGTGCCCCAGACCTTGTCGTCAACCAGGTTCACGTAGTCCGTGAACGTATCCAGCCACGTGGCTGCCTGCATCATGTTTCTTTTCCTTTCCGTCCTTTTGCCTGAGAGATCGTCCCCGACCCTTTCGGGGAGTTACACCTTCGGCACCCCGCACCGTTGCGGAGCTTCTCCGGACCCGCCCAAAGGCGGCAAAAGCGCGCGTATTATACCATATTAGGAGATGGCCCACATGACGAGGCTCATCGCAACGCCGACGACGGCGCCGATCATGCCGCCCCAGAGCGTGACGCCGCGCAGCTCGCGGTTCGCCACCTGGCGCGTGAGAAGCACGAGCTTCTGCTCGTCGTAGCTCATGATCGTCTCGTAGACGATGTTCCAGATGTCCGTCTCCTCGATCAGCTGCGGCAGGTGCCCGGCGAGGTAGGCCGACATCTGGTTCGCGCAGATGCGCGCCACCGTTGCCCGCAGGTCGTTGTCGAAGAGGTCGGCGACCTTGGCAAAGGCGCGCACCTCCTCCTTCAGCAAGTCGGGAAGGGCCGCCCCGACGCCCTTGCCGACATTGCCCAGGACGGACTTCGCCGTGTCGCCGAGGTCGTCCAGCTGTCGGCGGATGTCCCGCTCCAGCGCGGCCTTTACGCCCGGCGACGACAGTTTCGCCACGATCTTCTCGGACGTCATCAGCTCGTTGCAGATGACCTCCTTCGTGTTCTCGGCGATCAGCTTCTTCTTTTTCGTGAAGAGGGCGTTGAACACCCATCGGATCGCCAGGTCGTTCGTCCCGGCGCCAATGGCGAATCCAACCGCCCCCTGGATGGCCATCTGGGCCAGCAGCGTCATGACACCGCTTCAGCCGTCGGCTGCGCGTCCGTCGGCGTCGCTGCCGGCGCTTCCTGCGCCTCGACGATGCCGAGCGCCTTCGCCGCGCGCACAAGGCCCTCGTCGTCGCTCGCGAGGACGCATTTCACGCCGTGGACGGCTTCGAGTTCCTGCATCGTCGCGAGGTGGATCGCCTGCAGCGTGCCGACTTCGACCGGATAGGCCTCGGCCGCGCGCTTCAGCACCGCGTCCGTCACGGGAATCTGCGTGACGGCGCCGCAGACCGTTTCGATCCAGCCGCCCAGGCGCGCGCGCCCGGCATCGTCGAGCTTGCCGCTGAGACGCAGGTGGTTGGCGGCGCGGCAGCACTCGGTGCGCATGAGCGTCGAGGCGTACGCCTTCTCCCACTTGCCCCAGAACGCGGCCGACGGGCCGACGCCGAGCAGACGGCGAATCACAAAGGACGAATCGAGATAGACGATCATCGTGCGCTCCTTTCCTTTTGCATCTCGTTCAGCGGATCCTCCCCAAAGCCGAAGCCGCCGATGTCCGCCACGGCGGACGCCGGCAAGGTCGGTTCGCGGAGCGGAAGGCGGCTGTCGCCGTCTTCCCCCAAGAGCCGCGCGACAATGCGCTTGTGGCTCGTGATCAGCACATCTTTCCCCTGGTGGGCCAGACCAAGATAATGGCTGAGCTGCTGTTTCAGCGTGGCCGTGTTAACTGTTATGGTCATGATGTGGACATATGATAGACTTTTATTTCCGTCTTGTCAACCCGCCACCAGGCCTATCTTTATCTCGGGCATCTCGGGTTTTCTGCACCGCGCGCGGGGAAAAGCGGAGAACAACAGCTCCGTCGCGGACATAGGGTTGTGGTGTGGGGATAGGGTGGGCGATACTGGACTCGGACCAGTGACCCCTACCGTGTGAAGGTAATGCTCTAACCAACTGAGCTAATCGCCCGAACAGATGGGAAGTATACCAAAACGGGCGGCGCTCTGTCAACGCCGCCCGGTCGCCTTTACAGAATTGGAATCTGCGTTGGCTTGGACTCGGCCCGTTTCTTGACGACGACCGTGAGGATGCCGTTCTCAAGCTTAGCCGTGATCGTCTTCGGGTCGGCCATCTCGGGCAGGTCGGCGCTGATCGCGTAGTTCGGACGCTCGAACTCCTTGGCGACTTCGCGGAAGCCGGCCGGGTTCTGGTATTTCGCGTGCGTCTTCAGCGTGAGGGTCTTCCCGTCCATGTGGAGGTCCGCGTCTTCCTTTCCGACGCCGGGAACCTCGACCTTCAGCTCGTACTCCTCCGGCTTCTCGGTCAGGGTCGCCGTCGGAACGACAAACTTCTCTTCGTTCATTTTCATTTCCTCCCAGTTTCTTCGTGTTGTTTTATTGAATGGCGATCTTGTGGACGCCCGTCGCCTCGGCCTTCGGCAGCTCGATGCGCAGAATGCCGTTGGTGAACTTGGCGTTCGCCTTTTCCGTGCTGACGCGGAACGGCAGCTCCAGCCGGCGGCTCCAGGCGTGCGCCTTGCCGTCCTCCGGCTTGTCGGCGATGATGACGGCCTGCGGTTCGAGCGTCAGGTCAACGTCCTTTGCGGAACGCCCCGGCAGCTCCACGTCAATCAGGATGGCATCATCGTCCAGAAACACGTTCACGGGCGGAAACCGTCCGGCGGCGCGCGCCCGCATGTTCCTGAAAGTCCGGCTTCCCGTATCGAGGAGGTCGTCCAGAAAGCCCCACGGATCCATATTCATCAGTGTGTTCATGTCTTGTTTCCTTTCGTTTGCCAACGCCCTTGGAATTGCAAAGAGCGTGCCACCGCCTGAATGGGCCGCCGCCGCTGTGCTCGCGGGTCATCCTGTCGCAGGACGGGAAAAAGTGCCCACCTCCGTCTCCCCTCCCGCTCTCGCGTTCCTTGTCCTGAAAGTCCCGCTCG
>ONTV01000059.1 GCA_900320855.1 uncultured Lentisphaerota bacterium | reverse complement strand
AGGCGCAGCTCGTCGCCGCCACCCCAGACGAGGACGCCCGTCACGCCGTCCGCAAACGCCAGGCCCTCATGACAGTTCCCGAGGCGCGGGAAGTCCCAGCGGACGACCCCGCGCGACGCGGACTCGGTCGCCGCCGCGCCGAAGCCCGTGAGAGAAGACAGAAGAAGAACAGCCAGGCTCTTTTTATTCATGCGGACAGTATACTATAAAGGTGGGGGATGAGGTGGAGTGACAAGGTGGAGGTGGAGAATGGAATTTTTCAGCCTCCATTTTCTACCGCCCCGCGCGCGCACAGGCCGAGGCCGACGGCGACAAGGGAGACACAGAGCCGAATGACATTCATCGGCGCACCTCCAGTTCAACCAGCGTCCCCGGCGGCGACGATCGCCCCGATGAATCCGCGTCTCGACTCCATGGCGTCCGCCTCCCCTTCAGACGAACAGGACTTCGCGCCCGTGGAACATGAAGTTGCCGCCGACGACGTACTGCATGGCCGTCGGCGAGAAGCGCTCCTCCGCCGTGAAGTGCAGGTGCCCCGCCAGGATCGCCTTCAGAAGCGGCTCCTCCTTCAGGTAGGCGATGAAGTCGCGCGTCGTCGGGTCGCTCCGCTGGCGCATGCACTCGGGGACCTCCCCGTGAACGACGGCCGCGCTTCGGAACTTCGGGCGCCGCCAGTTCCAAAAATGCGTCTGCGCCCGGACGAGCCCGTCCGTGAAGAGCGGCACGTGCAGGCAGAGGACGATCGGCAGCCCCTTCTTCGCCTCCGCCGCGAACCGCGCGCCCTGCGCGGGCGTGACCGTCGCGTAGGCGTCGTCCATCGTCACGAAGTTGACGCCGTTGACGACCGTCGACTGCACGGAGACGTCGAACGGAAAGACCTCCGCCAGGCGCGCGCGCGTCAGGTCCTTGTAGGACTCGGCCGGCGTCTCCTTCGGCTCGCTCAGCCACATGTCCGGCGAGAACTCGTGGTTGCCGAGACAGCCCGTCAGGCCCTCGCCGAAATACTTCTTCACGAGCGCGAAGTTCGCCTCGCTCTGCCAGTCGATCAGGTCGCCCGTGTGGACGACGTAGTCGCAGTGCCGCTTCGCCCAGGCGAGCGAGTCGCGCAGCGCCTCCTCCTGCCGTCCGCCGAAGCCGCGCGTCCGCTTGCAGCAGAGCGCCTGCTTCTTCAGGTCCTCGTCCTCGCCCGCCGCCGTCAGGTGCGTGTCGGAGATGTGGAGGACGGAGAACGGCTTCTCCAGCCCGATCTCGACCGTCCCGAACGCGATCGACAGCCGCTCCCAGAAGCCGCGCTTCGCGAACGCGGAAAGGTCTTCCCCCTCCACGCCCGCCGCCGGCAGGCGGGACGTCGCGACGACCGCCCCCATGCCAAGCGCGCCCGCGATGAATTCACGCCTTTTCATTCTCTCTCCTTTCCCTCGTTCTTCCCATTGCCCTTGAAGTCGAAGACCTTCCGCACGAAGCACCCCGATCCGCCGACATCGCTCACCGCGTAGAGGACCTGCGGGTTGCGCGTGAAGAACACGTCGAGGATGCGCCCGCCGCCGTAGATCGGCAGGACTTTCCACGCGCTCTCCGCGCCGGCGCTAAGCGCCAGCGACAGGCCCCACGCGAACACGACCGACTTCAACATTCGCCTCATGTCGCGCCCTCTCCTATCGAATCGTGACGCAGACACCAGTAGTGCGAAGGCCAGTCCGAATCGAATGGCGGACATCTTCCGACGCTCCGCCCCTGTCATCGTCATTTTCATTGCGTTTCCCTTTCTCTCGTATGATGCCTAGACTCTAGCGCTGATGGCGACTTCCCGCCCCTACCTTTCGCCCCTCTCCGGCGGCATCGTGTCCTCCATGCCGAGGGCGAGGTACTTCGACCGCGCGTAGGCGTGGTACTCGAGATCGACGACCTGCCTCCCAACGATGCCGAGCGACGCGAGATAGCGATGGCGCGCGGCGAGGTCCGCGCCGTCCGTCAGCCCCGGCACGGCGAGGCAGCGCACCTCCAGCTTCGCCTTTGCCGCGACGAGCCGCTCCAGGTTGCGCTTGACAATCCTGTTCGAGACCCCCGTGTACTTCTGGTGCCGTTCGTCGTCGTGCGCCTTGTAGTCTGGCAGCCACATGTCGACGACGGGCAGCAGGGCCTCGAGCGCGGCGGGCGGCGCGTAGAGCGACGTGTCGAGGCACGTGTGCAGGCCCGCCGCCTTGAACCGCCCAAGCAGCTCCGCCGCCCATTCCCAGAAGAAGAGCGGCTCGCCGCCCGAGAGCGTCACGCCCCCGCCAGAGGCGTCGTAGAACGCCTTGTCCTCCAGCGCCTTCGCGACGATGTCGTCCATCGTCTGCGGTCGGCCGTAGAGCTTGTACGCCCGTGTCGGGCAGGTCTCCTCGTCGCGCGTGCAGCGCGCACAGTGCCGGCACAGGTGCTGGAAGAGCGCCTCCTGCGGCTTCGGGTCGATGGACTCGGGGTTGTGGCACCAGATGCAGCGCAGCGGACATCCCTTCACGAAGAACGTCGTGCGCATCCCCGGCCCGTCGTGGACGGCCATGCGCTTGACGTCGAGCATGAGCGGCGTCCGGCGCGGCCGCCCGTCCGCGCCCAGGAGCGGCGCGACGGCAAGCGACGCCGCGCCCGCGAGGAAGGCCTTTCGCGTCACGTTTTCCATCTCTTTTCCCCTTCCGGAGATTCCCAGCCCCTCACTTCAGCCGATGGCGCGCGATGACCTCGTCCTGCCAGCGCTTCGAGAGCGAGACGAACCGCGCCGAGAAGCCGCACACGCGCACGATCAGGTCCCGGTGCCGCTCCGGGTGCCTCTGCGCGTCGAGGAGCTGCTCGACCGAGTTGCAGTTCGGCTGCATGAGGTGCGAGCCCTTCTCGGCGAAGACGCGCAGGATCGCGCCCATCAGCTCGGGGGTCATCGCGCTCGCGTCGAACGTCAGGTTCGCGTTGCACTGGTACAGGCACTCGTTCGGCAGGCGGCCGATCGCGTTCATGACGGCCGTCGCCCCCTCCTTGCAGCGGAACTCGCTCGGCGAGAAGCCCTGCGCGAGGCGGTCGCCGTCGTAGCGGCCGTCGGGCGTCGCCTTCGTCTTCGCGCCCCAGTACATGAACTCGCGGTAGGTGAAGATCGCGAGCCTATACGCCCCGCCCTGATCCGTCGCGAAGCCGTCCACGTCCTCGTGCGTGCGCTTCATGAACCACGCCATCAGCGACGTCGAGCGGTCGGAGTTGTCGCCCCAGTACGGCGCGTTCATCGCGAGCATGCGCAGGCGCTGATTCTTCTCGCCCTTCCAGTTCGCGCGCACGGCGTCCAGAAACTCGCGCACCGTGCAGACCCGGTCGCGGAAGCAGACCTGGTCGATCGCGCAGAGGGAGTCGACGACGTTTCCGACGAAGCCGAGCGTGATCTCCTTCGGCCGCTGCCGCCCCGTGATGCCGCCATCCGTCGTGTCGCGGCGGCTTTCGACGCCGCCTTCGAGGCACATCGTGTAGACGGGATGCGGGAAGACCTTCGCCGAGGTGCGCCCGTAGCGCGTGTACTCGCTCATCAGCGACCGGAAGAAGCGCATGTAGTTGCGGTACACCGTGTCGCGCAGCTCCTCGAAGCTCCGCGCGCCGTCGATTGGGTCGAGCACGAGCCCGCAGCGGCGCTCGACTTCGGGGTCGCGGTGGATCGTCAGGGCAAGGATCTTGACGAGCGAGACGTAGTTCGCGCCGTCCACGTCCTGGCAGGAGTCGATGTAGCCGTTCCAGCAGCCGCACCCGATGTAGTTGCGCGCGTCCTCGGGCGCAAAGCCCTCGTCCAGAAACTGCCGGACAAGCCGCCGGTCGTTGAAGACCGTGAAGACGGCATGCCCCGCCATCAGCTGGCGGCCGATGTGGTCGAGATACGCCTGCGGCGAGTTCGCGTCGACGCGCACGTGCAGCTTCGGGTAGACACACCCGCAGGCGAGGTGGGCGTCGAGGAACATCCGCGTCAACTCGTTGTAGACGAACGCCCCCTTCTCGTCGCAGCCGCCGAGCGTCAGGGGGATCTCGGCCTCCTGGTCGTCGTAGGAGTCCACCGGCGCGGAATCCGCCTCGTGGCAGTCCGCGATAATGAGAAACCGCGCCACGAGGTCGCGCGCCTCGGCCTCGGTCAGGCGTCCGTCGGCGAGGTCGCGCCGGTAGAGGTCGATGAACCAGGCGTCCGGCCGCCCGAGCGCGAAGATGTTGACGCCGTCGACGTAGCCGAGGATCTCGCGCACGAACCAGAGCGTGTTCAGGGCCTCGAAGAACGTCTGTGGCGGCTCCCAGGGACAGCGACGGGCCGACGCGGCGATGCGCAGGAGGCGCGTCCGCTCCTCGCCCGCGCCGACCGTCTTCAGGCACCGTTCGGCCTCCTCGGCGAACTTCAGCTGGATCGCGTGGACCGTGTCGAGGCCGACGAGCGCCGTCTCCAGCTCCTTGCGGCCGAGCGGATCGTCTTTCGGACAGTTCGCGAGCGCGGCGGCGACCGCGTCGCGCACACCCCGGAAGCCCTTCCTGATGATCGTCCGCATCGGCGGCACGTGGTGCATGTCGTCCACGAACGGCCCGCAGCAGAGCGTCAGGTTCTCGCGGGACCGGGCCGACAAGAGGTCCCAGGCCGCCTGCGGGATGAGCCCCTGCTCCCGGTAGAACCGGCCGCAGATGCGGTTGACGTGCCGCGCCGGACGCGCCCCCGACCAGCCGCCGTTCACGCCCGCCTCGAAGTAGAACGGCGAGTTCGCGAAGAGGAACGGCACGAAGTGGCGCCGCATGGCGAGGTACGACTCGCGGCGGACGTCAAGCGCGTCGAAGCCGAGGTGCGCCGCCGCCCAGGCGTCCAGGTCGTCGCCGATGGCCTTGCAGGAGGCCGCCTGCTCCGGCGCCTGACAGGCGCCGCGGCAGTAGGCCGCCGGATAGAACGCGCGGAGCTCCTCGCGCAGCGCGGCGTAGTCGGACACGCCGCCCGCCGGAGCCTCGCGCCCGGACGCGGCCGCCGCCTTCCGGTAGACGCGAATCCAGTCGACCTCGAAGCACGTGCCGTCGTCCACCTCGACCTCCGACTCCGGCATCATCCACTCGGCGCCCAGCGCAAGGTTGAGCAGGATGTAATGAGGCCTTGAAAAGGCACCACCATACTCCCCAAGCGGGAACGCCCCATAGCGGACTCCGTCGTAGAAGCACACCGCCTCCCGCTCGTTCCACTCCAGCGCATAGACGTGGAAGCCGTCGGTCGGCGTCCTGTCGCGCAGCTCGCAACCTCCCGGAGACGCATACCGGCCCGTCGTCTCGGAGAACCCGTGCACATTGCACGTCACCCTGTCGGGCGTCTGTCCATAGAACTCAAGGACGTCGATCTCGCCGCATCTCGGCCAGCCGACCTCCTCGATGTCCGCGCCCAGCGTCCAGATCGCGGGCCAGCTTCCCTTGCGAGCGGGCACCTTCGCCCGGCATTCAATCCGCCCATGCGTGAAGGAAAAGCGCTCACGCGTGTTGACCGAGCCGGAAGTGATCGCGATGTCTGCGCGCGCCCGCGTCCAGTCGTTCGTCTGGCCAGGCACGAAGTCCGGGTTCTTCCATTGGACACGATGCCCCTGCAAGACGAGGCAGCCATGTTCGACGCGGACATTCTCGGTCTTGTTCGTGTAATACTGGTACTCCTTGTTTCGGACAAAGCCCAGCTCGTAGCCCCACTTCGACGAATCAAGTTCCGTCCCGTTGAATTCGTCCGACCAGACAAGTTGCCAGTCGGCAGAGGCGCCTCCGGCCAGCAGCCCCGCAAAGGCCACCGAAATCAGATTCTTCATGTTCACCAAACCTTTCATGTTCTTCACAGTTCCCGTTCGTGGTCTCAGCCGAGGCCTTCCCGGTCGCCCGACAGGACGACAAGCGTCCCCGGCGACGACGAGTCGCCCGGAGCCGCCGACCGGCCGATCCGTCCGAGGACATCGCCCAGCAGGGTGAGACGCCCGTCGTGGCGCGCACAGGCCGCCGTGATGTCCTCGGCCTCGCCGCCCGCGAGGTCCCGGACGAACACGCGGGCCTTCGGCCCGCCGTCCCGGAGCGTCAGCGACCCCACCTCGCCGAAGACCGCCAGCGGCATTCCCGCGCAGACCTCCTCCTCCAGGGAGACGTCCGCAACGGGCGTCCACTTCCGCCCCCCGACGAGGCGCGGCATCGTGCCGACGGCCAGAGCCCCGTTCGGATGCCGCCCGGAAAGGACGTACGGGCGCTCGGCCTCGCGCGAACGTACCTCCGCAAGCACCGTCCCGCGCGCAATGACCGCCGGAGCCTTCTGATAGACCAGCTTCTCCCAGACCGCCTCAAGCCATCCCTCGCCGCGCGCATACCGCCATTCGTCCGTCAGCGTCTCGTCGGAGAACACCGTCTTGAAGTCGGGCCTCCCGCCAAAGGCCGGCGCCAGCGCCTGCCACGCGACGGCCCGGTCGACTTCCGACAGGTCGTCGCCGTCGCTCCGCATCACGCCGAACGCATGTCCGAGAATTGCGCCGAGCGTCGGGACGTCTTCGACGTTCAGCATCGTTCCGAATCCGTTCCCGTCGATCAGCTCCGAGAACGCCGCGACCCGCTCCAGCGCCGTCGTCCGGTCCAGTGGACGAAGCAAATCATAAATCCGGACAACGTCCGAGAAGGCGAACAACTGACGGTCATAGTCGTCTTCGGGGTTGACCTCCGCACGCAGAGCGTCCAGCATGCGGCCAGGACCGCTCACGCGTTCGGACTCCTTCAGAACCTTGACGTAGTTGAACGGATGGCTCCACATCGGCTTGTGTTCGACGATCATCCCCGGCGCGATCTCGCGCGCCAGTTCCGAAAGCATCCGGCGGAATCCGACCGAGCCGCTCCGCATGCCCCAGTCGACCTTCAGGTAGCCGATGCCGGCAGCGGCGCAGTCCTCGATCTTCGCACGCCATTCCGCGCGCGCCTTCCCTGACGGGACATAGGAAAGGCAGTCCGACTCGCCGTGGCATTGGCACGCCACCCAGAGTCCCGCGCCGCGCCAGCCGGCCTCGACGAGCCGCCCGTTGAGGTTCGTCAGCCGCGCGCGTCGCGTCGCGCCCAAGGATGGGAACCGAGCCGGATAGGGGTCCATCAAGGCGAAATCCACGGTGCTGGCGCTTGACAGCGTGCCGTATGGCACGTCCCATCCGTCGTCCAGCATCATCCACAGCCTGTTGCGGCTCTTCGGGAAAAGCCCCGTCCATCCGCCCTTGCCGAAGACGAGATCCTCGTTGATGTTGTCGCGCGCGCGTGCTGCGCCCTGGTCGCCCGCGAACGCCAAAGGCGAACGCTTGACCTTGCCCAGCATCCTGTTCTGGATGCCCCACGTGCACCAGTAGTTCGGCGAGACGGCGTCCTCCCGGACGCACCCGGTCGGGCATCTGCAGCCGCCGAGCGCGAGAAGGCCGAGGCCACCGGCCTTTCGGATGAAATCCCTTCGTGAATCCATGACGCGATTCATCCTTTCGTTGGCTAATTACCTGAGACCGGGTAGATCGGTGCCCCGTCTTGGTAGACCCACGCGCCGTTGCCCGCGCCACCGAACGCCCAGACGCGTCCGCGGTCCAGAAAGAACTGAGGCTCGAAGCTGGACGGGTAGTCGAACCCGCCCGGCAAGGTGCTGAAGTGCGCACCGTCGTCCTGCGTGACATACACCGTCCCGCTCCCCGCCGCAAGGAACGAGCCAGGACAATGGAGATCGAACGCGAGCGGCGCGAAAAGGCCGACGGGACCCGCCATCTTCACGAAGGTCCGCCCGCCGTCCGTTGAACGGAAGAGCGCACCCCGTCCCTCTCCGCTGGAGGCAAAGAACCATCCCGGTCGACCGGGCGCCGCCTTGATCGACGCTTGCACCGTTCGTCCCGAGACGAAATCGACGACGCCCATCTTGAAGGAGACGGCCGTCCACCGCGCGTCTTCCGGCCCCCGTCGGAAGACGCGTGTGCCGTTCATGTCCCAGCACATCATGTCACCCGACTCCGACACGGCGATCGCCTCACCGTTGCCCCATTCCTGGAACTTGAAGAGGTTTGCGCCCTCCGGAAGCCCCTCGCCGAACCACGACCAGCTCCTTCCGTCGTCCCGCGTGCAATAAATGCCGCCCTTGCCCTTTCCGATGACGCCCCCCATCACAAGGTAGAACTCGTCGCGCTTCGGATGCGCCGCCACGGTGAATGGCGCGTAAAACCCGTCTTTCATCGACCACTCCCAATCTGGCTTGATTGCGGGCAGGCCGTTCGTCGAACACAGAGTCCACGTTCTCCCATCGTCCCTCGACAGGCGCACAGACGGATTGAACTTGCCGCCCGTCACCAGGACAAGGCCGGGGGTCACGCGCGAGAACGCGACCGAATTGACGCTTTCTCCAAGGGGATCATCGCCCTTCATTTTCTCGAACGACTTGGCCCCATCATGCGAAACGTACATGCGCGAATCGGCCGTCGCATAGAATACCACGTTCGCGTCAAAGGGACTGGACGCGATCGTGAACGGCACGAGCTGCTGCGCTCCATGGATGCGGCTGTGCCAGTGGACGCCCGCGTCCACAGACTCCCAAACCGAATACCAGTCCGTGACGTACCACTTCCTCTCGTCATGCGGATTGACGACGACCGAACAGGTCGCCGGCATGCAGTCATAGTCGCGCATTTCCTTTTCGGGCTCGGTGCAGACGGGTTTTTCGATCTTGATGGCCGTCCACGCGGCATCATCCGCACCGCGACGGAAGGGGTTGCCGCGCGTGTCACAGAGGACATAGAAGTCGCGGCCCGCGCCAATCGCCCAGTAGCGTCCGCGCTGGACGCCATAGTTGTCCCAGACCTTCACCCCCGGCGCTAGGCGCGGCAGTCCCTGCGAAAACTCGCGCCATGTCGCGCCGCCGTCCTCCGTCGCCCGAACCTCCTGTTCGTCGAAGATTCCCAAGACGCGCGTCGAGCCGGCGATCTGACAGAGTTCCGTCGGAATTCGCTTCATTTCAAGGCGAGTCCAAGTCTCGCCGCCGTCGTCGGAACGGTAAAGGCCACGCTTCCGCCCGTAGCGCGGCTTCGGGTTGGGATCACGTCCCTTTCGGACGGACTCCGCCTCGCCGGGGACATCCTCGTAGCCCGGCGCACACGCCCACACGCGGCCCTTGACGGCTCGGTCGTAGAAAACGCAACAGAACCAATGGTCGTCCAGTCCGACCGGACGCCACGTCTCGCCATTGTCCGTCGATTTCATGAGTCCCGTGCAGTCGCCGCCCACGACCAGTTCGTCCGGATTGGACGGATTCCGGTCCAGAATCTGTCCGTAGACCCGTCGCCGCCCGTTCCCAAGGTAGTTCCCCACCGCCGTCTGATGCCATGTCCGCCCACCGTCGCGGGACACAATGATGCCCCCCATCGCGTCCGGCGTGGAGCCGGACGCGCAGACGATGTTGTTCTCGTCGCGCGGATCGGCCGACAGCGAACGCGCCATGTCCAAATGCTTCAGGCGCATCTCGTAGGGGAGGTTCGCGTGAAGCGGCCGCCAGGTCCGGCATCCGTCATCCGAGCGATAAGGTCCGCCCACGTCAATCGTCAGGTAGGCGACATTCGGGTTGCGCGTGAAGATGACGTTCTGCGCGAACCCGCCGCCGTAAATCGGGAAGAGAGACCAGCGCTCGCCCGCCTCGCCGCTCCTTGCCCAAACGACGGTGGCCATCGCCAACATCCCGACCCGAACCATAAAAACAACTCTTTTCATGTCACGTTCCTTTCTGAAAATCAGCGAATGAGGAGGCAGAGGCCTTTCACCGGACGGACGGCAAACCGATTGCCCTTGCGCGAAATCTTCCATTCCTCGGCCGTCGCCCGACCGTTCACCGTGAACGTCCATCCGCTGAAATCGACCGGCGACACGACCTCCGTCTCGTCCTTGACGGTCAGGAACGTCGTCTTCATGTCTGTGCCCGATTCCCCGTCAGGGACATAGATGTCGCAAATC
This sequence comes from uncultured Lentisphaerota bacterium, assembly GCA_900320855.1. Classification (GTDB taxonomy): domain Bacteria; phylum Verrucomicrobiota; class Kiritimatiellia; order RFP12; family UBA1067; genus UBA1067. The sequence goes on along the minus strand of ONTV01000059.1, from coordinate 2,260 downwards.
CCGTTCGCCGGCAGTTCAAGCCTGCCCGTGACGAACAGCGTGCCCCTGTCCCCCGGCTTCACGCGAAAGCCGCCGCCCTCGGCCACGACGAGACGCGTCATCTCGTACTTCCGTTCCTCCGCACCGGGCTGCACAAAAGCACCTGCCGCGACCTCAACCCCCATGCGGTAAATGCATTTTCCATTGCCCGCGACCTGGACGGTGCCCGCCGCGATTTGGAGCGTGCCGTTCACCTCCGACAACCCCGCCGCGCCAAGGCCCGAGATGTCATACGCCAGTTCCAGCGTGCCCGGGCCCGTCTTGCGGAAGCCGACGGTCCGTCCCGCGTCCGTCTGCGCCTTCGTCCGCCCGATCGGCAGCCTGAAGACAACATCCGCCGCGCCGTCGCCCGTGATGTCGGCCACGTCGAACGTCGTTCCCGAACTGCTGTTGAGCGCCATCATGTCGCTCTGATGGCTGTGCGCCGCAACCGTCACAGGGGTCGTGCCGGCAAAGGCGAACGTGCCGAGAACCGTGACGGCACCCTTGCTCCAGTAACCGTTGCCGTTCACGACGAATCGGCCGTTGCCTTCAAGCCGCAGATTGGGAAACACGGCGCAACCGGCCCAGTTGCCCGTATTTCCCGGCACGTCGATGTGGATTTCGCCATTGTCGCGCGCGACAAACGTCACCGCGTCAGGCGTCACGTCGTCCGCCGTCGGTTCACCGCCGAACATGAACAGCTTCGGCAGGACGAGCCGGCCCGTACCGCTCGCGACAATCTCGCGCCCCGCGACCTGAAGGTTTCCCGCGTAGGTGGCACGCGTGTCCCTCGCGGCAAAACCGCCGCGCTCCCCGCCCAGCCAGAGTTCGCCGCCCGAGACCTCAAGATCGCCCTCCATCGCGTTCTCGGCGTTCGCCAGAACCAGTCGGCCCTCCTCGACCGTGATCTTGCCGTTGAGTCCGAGCCAGCCAGCCCAGAAGTCCCTGTTGTAACTGTTGTGGATTTTCGCGCTCCACCACAGCGTGCCCGGGCCGGTCTTCCTCACGCCAACGACGGACGCTTCCTTCATCCGTCCGACGTTCTCCGTCGAAATCGTCACGTCAGCCGCGTCGTCGCCCGTGATGTCGGCGACGCGGAGCTCCGTCTGCCGTGAGGCGGCGAACGCGATCTTGCCGTCGTTGCCGCTGGGCTGGTTCAGCGTGTAAGGGGTCGAACCGCCGAACGCCAGCGTGCGCGTCACCTTGAGAAGCCCCTGCCCCCAATAGCCCCGCTTCGAGAAGTCGAACGAGCCGCCGTCGAAGACGAGGTCCTTGACCGCCGAGAACGGGTAGTCGTGTGTCCCCGTCTTGCCGGGACGGAACGTTCCGCCCGCATGGACGGTGACGTTCATCGCACGGTCTTCCGCTTCCGCCGTGTCGTTCGGACTGCCCAACGCCCCGTAACCGGGATCCTCCAACGTTGCGCCGTCGTGGACATGGATCGTGACATTCTTGTCGCGGTAGCCGAACGTCGTGTTGTCGCCGCACCAGTTGTCCTCGGTCGTCAACAGCCCGCCGTAGACGTGCCAGTCGCAGACGTTGTAGTTCCACATCGGCTTCAGGCGCAGCGTGCCGCGGCCCCATTTGGACAGGGACTTCGTGTTCGCCCCGAACCCGAACCCGTTCCCGGCCGACGAGAGGACGATCTCCTGCTCGTTGCTGAACACGACATTTCCGGGATCCAGGTATTGGGCGCCCAATGTCACCGTCACCGTCATGGAAGGCCACCCCCCCCCCCCCCCCCTGTGGAGTCCGTCCAAATCGCCGTCTCGCGATCCCAGGTGGCCGAGTCCGCCCCCGTGAGCGTCAGGTCTGCGGCAGACAGCCCAAAGGCCGCCAGCCCCGCCGCGCCCGTCGCCAGTCGTGTGAATGCGTTCATGTCTTGTCGCTCCTTTTGTCCTTTGCGCTTCTTTGCGTTTGTGTCGCCACGGAACGGGCAACCGCGCCCGCCCAGACGACATGACACGTATAATACCATAAATTTCGGCTTTGTAAAGGATGAGACGCGCAACCATTTTCGGAAGAGACACGAAACTGGCTCTAAACGCGAGCGACAAAACCGAGTTTGGGGATCGAGTTGGAGTCTGAAGGTGGAGGTCGGCTCAAGAGTTGGAGGTTTTAGGTGGAGGTGGAAAGTCGGGATAGAGAAGCTGCCGCTGGACGACGCGACGCCCCGCACGCGAGTTCTCCGCGACGCTCCAGTAGTCATGGACCTTGCCGTCCTTGAATCGTGATGTCT
>ONTV01000140.1 GCA_900320855.1 uncultured Lentisphaerota bacterium | reverse complement strand
CGTGCAGCGCCGGAGCTGCTGGGGGTTCGGCGACTGGTCGAGGTTCGCCATGTCCCAGACGCCGCCCGTGAGCGCGATGCGGCGGTCGCTTCCGCCGACATAGCCCCTGTTCTCGACCATCGGGCAGTCCGACCCCGGCGCGAGGCGGACGACCGAGAAGCGGTCGAGCCGCAGTTCGGTGCCCGAGCCGATGCGGAGCGTCTTCGAGATGCGGTAGTGTTTCGCTGGCGGCGGCAGGTAGACGCAGGGCGCGCCGGAATCGAGCCGCGCCTGGATCGCCGCCGTGTCGTCCGTGACGCCGTCGCCCGCGAGCGGCGGCAGGCGCCCACCCGCCGCCAGCGCCTCCAGCGTCACCGCGCAAGCCGCCGCAAGAATCATCCGTCTTGTTCTCATCTTGCCTCTCCTGTTGGTTCTGTTTCGTTTTACGGCACGTTTCGTGCCTGTCGCGTTTCCTGTCCGGCTGCGCCGAACGTGAAGACCCTCACCTCGCCCTGCCGCAGCGCAAGCGGAATCGCGTGTTCGACAATGTTCAGGCATTCCGCGCCCCCAGCGAACTGTCGCGATCGGGTTCGCGAATGGCGTCCAGAGGGACGCGAGCAGGGCCAGTCCGTTCATCGGGTCAACGTCATTTCTCAAGCTGCGCCGTCAGGATGACGTTTGGCGTGCAGACGCCCTGCGGCGGCGGCACGACAGCAAATGGGATGACGACGCTCCCGTCTGGCGCACACGCGCAGAGATCCGTCACGTCCTTCGCTGCCGCATCGAGAATGCCTCGCGCCAGGATTCGGCTGCCCGTCGGCATCCCCTGCGCGAGCACAAGACGGTCAAACCTCCCGAAGACCGCGAATGGCGCTCGATCCTCCAGCCGGGCGTCAAGGACGACCGCAGCCGGCGTCGTGACGTCCTCAACGCCCTCGGCGCGGCGCGGCAGGCACGCCAGGGCCCGCGCCCCATTCGGGAAGCGCGCCGCGCACACGAACGGCGGTTTGCCCGCCACCTGCACCGACGGCAACTTCATGCCGCGCGCCATCACGGCCGGCGCGCGCTGAAAAAGCCGCTTCCCGAACGCCGCGCGAAACCACGTCGATCCCTCCGAAAAACGCCAGCTCTCCTCAAGCGTCTCGTCGCTCGTGCGCGTCGTCAGGCCCCAGTCGTGACCGAACGGCGGGGCGATTCTCTGCCACGCGACCGCCAGCGACTCGTCCGACGGCGCTGCACCTGCCTCGTAGCGGCGCATGATGCCAATCGCGTGTCCGAGTGCCGCGCCGAGCAGCACCGCGCCTTCGACATTGAACAGGACAGGCGAGCGGGCCTCTTCCGCAAGCCGGGCAAACGCCGCGCACCTGTCAAGGGTCGTCGCGTACATGAACGGGTCCAGATAGTCGTACGTGCGCCACACGTCCGACTTCGCCAGCGCCGCCGCCCATCCGGCGCGGTCGGCCGGCAGTCCGAAACGCCCCGTCTCCGCGAATCTGCCGTCCGCACGGCGCGTCAGCCCGTTGACGGGCCCCATGCACAGGCAATTCTCGATGACCAGTCCGGGCGCGACGGAATCGCGCACGTCGCAGATCATCGCGCGGAACGCCGGATCGCCGCCATGTGCGCCCCAGTCGACCTTCCAGTAGCGGACGTCCGCCGCGCGCGAAGCCCGCAGACGCGCGGCCCACGACGCCCGCGCGGCGGCGTTCGAGGCGGACAGGCTGTTCGTCTGCGTCTCGCCCGGCGACTGGCAGGCGACCCAGACGGCCGCGCCGCGCCAGCCGCAGTCCCGAATGGCGCGGACAAGTCCGCCGAGGCGCTCGTCCGCCGCACCGAACGACGCAAAGCGCTGCGCATCCGGCACAAGAGAGCCGAAGGCCGAAAGCCCGTTCGCGTCCGGCATCGCCCCCGCCGGCACGTCCCAGCCGTCGTCCAGCAGCAGGAAGAGGTCCTTGCGAATGTCAGGCCAGTAGGTGCGCGCCCAGCCGTCTGCGTCGAACAGCACCCGCTCGTTTAGGTTGGCCCGCTGTCCGGACACGCCCTGGTCGCCCTGAAACTGGAGCTTCCGCGCGGCCCGGCTTTCCTTCAGCGTGAGCCTCTGAGTCGACCACGTACACCAGTAGTTCGGCGGCGGAAAATCTGAGCTTGGCCTTTTCACGAAATCGACGACGCCCGCAGGCGACACGGTCATCTCATAGTCTCGGAAGCGTACGCGCGCGGTCAGGCGCAACGAGCCGTCTGGGAGTCGGCCGCACGAGCGAATCTGAGCCGCCGACGCCTCCTTGCCCGGCAACAGCACACTCGCAAAGAGCAGACGGCGCCCCGAGACGCGCGGCACGGCCAAGTCACAGCGGACGTCTTGCGGAATGCCGCTGCCGACGCCCGTCCGAAGACGTCCAACAGCCGGGCAGTCCGCGTCGAGGTCGCGCACAGCCTGAACGACACCCAAAACGGCCGAGCCGTCCGAGCTGCGCCACGTCGCCGACCAGGTGCCGTCCAGAGTTCCCTCGCGGACATCCGAGACCCACGACCACGCCTGTGAGCCGTCCGCCTCCCGGCCCCAGCCGAAGTTGCCGTGCAGGTCCGGCGGCGGCAGCGTGACGGGCGCGGAAGACGGAATCGAGGTCTCCGCCTCGCCACGCGCATGGAACGCCCACTCCCAGTCATGGGCCTCGTCCGACTCCGTCCACACGAGGTCGAACACGCAATCGCCGTGCAGGGCCACGGCGCGGCGCACACGGGCGCCCGGATAGGCGTCGCCCCCGTCAAAGGCGCCACGCGGCGTCTCGGGGTCGCCGCTGAAGAACAGGCGCCGGCCCCGTCCGCGCCTCTGGTTGCGTCCATCCATCACCAGCTCGTTGTGCGCCAGCGAGGAACGGTACCACTGCCACTGCTTCTGCGCGCCGTAGGAGATACTGCCAAAGTCCTCCGCAATCGGCTGCCCGTGCCCGTAGAGAATCAGGTTCAGCTTGTCGGGATGCCCATGTCCGTTGCCATTCGGCCCGTAGTCGATCGCCACGTAGTTGTCGGGCACCGCATTCGTGCAGCCGGGCGTACGCGTCCGCAGGACGGCAAGCCCCATGCCCTCGAAATCGCGGCTCCCGAACGGCAGCTGCGCCGAGCCCGCCGCGCCCAGCGGCGTACCCAGGAACACGTATTCCTTCGTCGCCCGGCGGCCCTGGGCCAGCTTGGCGGCGAAGACAGGATCTCCCCACCAAGTCCACGCGCATTCGTAAAGCTCCGACTGCCCGCTCCCGGCAAAGGAGGGCGCCCCGCCGTTGTTGACGCTGGGCAGCTTCCAGTCGGGCGTCAGCATTTCCAGTGGAGCGGAAAACATCTTGCGGTACGATTCCGGCACGGGGAAGCCGAGATTCGCCAGCGCCATGACCATCGGACGCAGGGCGTTGAGCGCGTAGAGGTGATAGCCCGGCGAGCCCTCATACCACAGGCCGTCCGACAGGACGCCGCAGGCGAGTTGCTGCTTCAGGCCCGTCCGCCCGTCGATCGCCTCCGTGACGAGCGTCACGTCCCCCAGGGCAAGCCCCGCCAGCCCATAGGCGGACAGATGCCAGCATTCGTGGTTCTGGATGCCGAAGTTGTCGTCGCGCACGACCTGCGCCGCCGGGCGGAAGAGCCGGTCGGACACCATCTCTCGCTCCGCATCGGAAAAGAGCGTGCGCGTGGCGTCGAAGCCGCGCAGCAGCGCAATCAGCCACACGGCCTCGTCCAGCGGCTGGGCGTGGGCGCGCGCCAGGTGCGGGCGCCGCCTTCCCTTCTCGTCAACCGCCCCCCAGCCCTCGTTGTTGTGCAGCTCATAGGATCCGTATCTCTCCGCATAGCCGAGCAGATACGCCTTGGCCTTTTCGCCGTACGCGCGTTGCCCCGTCAACGCAAAGGCCAGCCCCAGCGTCTCGACGACGTCCTGCGCACGGCCATGGCGACTGCTGGCGTAGACGCGGTCGTACTGGATGCCCGAATGGGCCGCGCCGCATGTGGGACAGACGTGACGGCGCGGCGAGAGGGCCGTGAGCGTCTCCGCGCAGTTCGTGCAGAAGTAGATGTAATGCCCGCAGGCCCCTTCACAGTCCGGGACCTCCGTCGGCTCCGCCAGGAAACGGTCGGCGCGAGACTTGAGCCCCTGCCACCACGCGCGCCCGCCGTCATCTTCCGCCACGCGCAGACGCGCCGTCTGCAGACTGGCTTCCGTGAACTGCATGAACGGACCTTGGCCCGCCTGCGCCACCAGCTCGGCGGCGGACGGCTCCCGTCCTGCCGCCGAGCCGGCGGACAGCAGGGCCACAAGGCTTACGCACATGGCTTGCCGCAACAGACTCGACATCGCAGTCCCTCCCTCTTCAGCGAATCAGGATGGCGAATCCGCGCACGGCGGCTGTCAGCGAGACGGTCTGCCACGTGCCGTCGTCCGTGATAGACAAGGCCAGCGCGCGCGTCCCGATGCGGACAAGCCCCGCCGTGTCCAAGACGACATTCTCGGCTGTCAGCTTCGCCCCCGCGCTCGGGATCTTCAGGAGCGGCAGCGAAACGCGTCCGCCCTTCAGCGCGCGCGGCGTCCCCGTCGGACGAATGCGCAGCCGGCCCGCCGCCGAAAACTCCTTCGCGAACACGAGGCAGCCGGCCGTTCCGTTGGCGAAATCGCACGGCGCCTCGATCTCCGTTCCGTCCTCAAACGAGCCGACCTGAATTTCGGCCGTCGATGTCACGCCAAAGGTCCGGACGATCGCGCCTGTCTTCGCGACAAGCTTTCCCGGATAGGAGGCGACCGTGAGGATGTTGCTGACCGTCGTCTCCACCGTTCCGCGGAACCCGCTGGCGTCCCCGGCGATCCGCACATCCCCCAGGTATTCGCGCGAGGTGCCGCGCCCCGGCCCTTCAGCGGGATCCGTCGACGGGTCGATGGACAGTTTCGCGTTCTCGTCGCCCACGATGCGCGACGCAATGTTCAAGCCGTTGCGCGTGTTGTTCAGGAATTGGACGCGGACCGTGCCGTCGATCGTCAGCCGGCCCGCCAGCGTCGCGTAGATGCGTTCGGCGCCGCCGACCCAGGCCCAGTTGGCAAGAACCGTGCCGTTGCACATCCGCAAGTCGGCGATCTCGCAGACGGACAGGGCGGGCGAGGCCGACAGGGGAGAGCCCCAGTTCGCGACGAAGGCCTCCTTGGCAATGCAGAGCGAAGCGCCCGGAAAGACATTCGTCGCAAGGACACCCGACTTTCCAGGAATGCGTAGCCCCATTGTCGCACGGTAGGCCTTGCCCTCGCTAATCGGCGCGTTGTCGCTCCAGTAGCAGATCTCTTTTCCGTCTATCGTGAACCCGGCCATCTCCTCCCATGTCAGCGGGTAGGCCTTGCCGTCGCCGCCGGTCATGGACTGAACCTGCTCGACAACCCTGCGGAAGCTGGCAACGA
>ONTV01000188.1 GCA_900320855.1 uncultured Lentisphaerota bacterium | reverse complement strand
TGCCCGCGAACTGCGGGTCGGGCGAGCAGGTCGGCGCAGGCCTCGATACCAACCGAATTGCGCGCAAGCGGTTCAACGGTTTAGAATCGCACCCATGGCAAGAAACGGGCGGTTGCCAGCGAGACAGTGGGAATGGGATTATGGTATAATGCGGGCAGGAAGCGAGACGGGCGGGAGTCCGATGATTGATCGCTATAGAAAGGACACACGACATGACGATAGCTGACGTGGTAAAGGTTCTGGACGGAAAGCTGATGGCCGGCGACGGGGCGAGCCCGCGCGCGGTCGGTGCGGTCGTCGCGAACGACCTCATGAGCGACGTCCTCCTGGACGACTCCGACGACATTCTCCTGCTGACGTCGCTCGCGAGCGATCAGGCGATCCGCACGGCGCACATCGTCGGCGCGATGGGCGTCGTCGTCCACAACGCGAAGCCCCTCTCGCAGACGATGCTCGAGGTCGCGAACAGCCTGCACGTGCCGCTCGTCTCCTCGCCGCTGACGAAGTACGAGGCGTGCGTGCGCATCCACGACGCCCTTGCGCAGGAGCGGTAGCCCATGCCTGCGCGGGACTACGCGCCGGTCATCCTCGAAGGCCGGCCGAAGCAGGACGATGAGATCCTCGCCACGCGCCCGCCGCCGGACGCGGCGACGCTGCCGGGCGGCGGCGGCTCCGAGGTCATCATGGAGTTGCTGCAGCGCTTCAAGGTACGCGACGTCATGAACCGGCAGGTCGCGTGCGTCGCGCGCGCGGCGCCGCTCCGCGAGGCCCAGCGTGTCATGCGCGAGAACCGCGTCTCCGGCGTGCCGGTCGCCGAGAACGGCCGCCTCTACGGCATCGTCTCGGTGAACGACATCATCAACGCCCTCGACGGCGGCTGGATCGACGACCCCTGCGAGACGCGGATGGCGACGAGCCTCGTCGTGCTGGAGGCCGGGATGCCGCTCGCCTACGCGCTGCGCTACTTCAACAACTACACCTACGGGCGTTTCCCCGTCCTCGACGCGGACCGCCGGCTCGTCGGCGTCATCTCGCAGCGCGACGTGATGCGCGCGCTTCTCCTGGAGCTCACGGTCGAGGTGCGCAAGCTCGAGCGCAAGGTCTCGGACCGTCAGCTGGAGCGGCCGAGCGACAAGTACCTCCACCGCGAGTACGCCGTCATCCGCAATGACCTCTCGAACGCCGGCAAGGCCGCGAACGAGATCCGGCAGATCCTGAAGGATAAGAAGGTCGACCGCGCGCTCGCGCGCCGCGTCGCGGTCGCCGCCTACGAGCTTGAGATCAACATCTGCATCCACTCCCACGGCGGCGTCCTCACGTTCATCCTCGCCGACGACAAGATCATCGTGCAGGCGAAGGACCGCGGGCCCGGCATCGCGGACACGGAGTGGGCCTGCCGCGACGGCACGTCCACGGCGAACGACTGGATCCGCTCGATGGGCTTCGGCGCGGGCATGGGGCTTTCCAACTCGAAGCGCGTCTCGGACGCCTTCGAGATTCAGAGCGAGGTCGGGAAGTTCACGCGGGTCATCTGCGCGTTTGACCGTCTCGTGCCTCGCGAAAAAATCGAAAAGGCGGGGAGCGCGGGAACATGACGCTGGAGGAGATTCGCGAACGGGTCGGCGGCACGGTCGCCGTGGACGTCGAGGGGGCCTCGGCCGGCAGCTGCTACGTCGGCGACCTCCTGTCCGACATCATGGGGCACGCGGGCGAGGGCTGCGCGCTCGTCACGATCCAGAACCACCTCAACACGATCGCCGTCTGCACGCTCGTCGGCTGCGAGGTGATCGTCCTCTGCCACGGACGGCCTGTGCCGCCCGACATGGCGGCGGCCGCCGCGCGCGAGGGCGTCGCCGTCGTCGTCACGCCGCGCTCGCAGTACGCGGCCGCGCTCGCCCTCAAGGAGCTGCCGCCGGCGGACAAGTGATGCGCTTCGACCTACACGTCCACTCATGCCTTTCGCCCTGCGCGAACCTGGAGATGTCGCCGGCGGAGATCGTCGCGCGCGCCCGCGCGGCGGGGCTGGACGGCCTTGCGCTCACGGATCACCAGAGCGCGCGGAACTGTCCCGCGATCGCCGAATGCGCGCGCCGCGCGGGGCTCGCCTGCCTCTTCGGGCTGGAGGTGCAGACGGCGGAGGAAGTCCACACGCTTGCGCTCTTCGACACGGTCGAGCAGGCCCTTGCGCTCACGGACGCCGTCTACGCCGCGCTTCCGAAGCGCGTCAACGACCCGGAGACGTTCGGCGATCAGCCCGTCGTGACGTGGGACAACGACATCGTCGAGCTCGAATGGCGCATCCTCGCGATGGGCTGCCGCCTGTCGATTCCCGACGTCGCGGAGAAGGTGCACGCGCTGGGCGGGCTCTATCTCGCCGCGCACATCGACCGCCCGAACTTCTCCGTCCTCGGCTCGCTCGGCGCGATTCCGGACGGCTGCTTTGACGCGGTCGAGCTGTCACGGACGGCTGACGCGGCGATCTGGTTGCCGAAGGCGGAAGGCTTCGCCGTCACGCGCGCGTCCGACGCGCACAATCTCGACGACGTGGCGCGCGTCTGGACGGAGGCGGACTTGATGCTTGTTGGCGAAGGCGCGGCCTGATCCAGATTTGAGATACCGTTCAAGTTGCGCTGCGGTCGTCTTGTCACGAACGGCAATCGCAGCGTCAATTGTCCATGGAGCAAATTTAGAAGTATGAGGGACTTGCCCGGCGTTGTGTTTGGCAAGTCGATTCTCAATGTCTTCAGTCATGCCGACATAATGATGTGTGCGAGTTGCCACATCTGATAGCATATAAACATAGCAGAAGCCTGTCATTTTCAATCCTTTCTATTTGCCCAGGTCCTGCCCAAATCTTGCCCGCCTACGCACCTTCGGTGCTACGGCGCGGCACCAGCCTTCGTTGCCGCTTCGCGTCAACTACGGCTCGCCAAGCCTAACCCTCGCCTTTCAGGCTCGGTGGCTTGCCGAGCCGAAGCTCAGCTTCGCTGAGCGAAGGCTGGTGGAGGTGAGGGGAGTCGAACCCCTGTCCGAAATGGCGTCACCCAAACGTCTACGCACGTAGGCTGCCTTTGATCTCGGATGCGGTACGCCGACAACCGGGCTTATCCGCACCCACCCTCATGGTTCGGCACCCTGCAGCGGGCAAGAGGATCTCCCTGCAGCGTGGCCTGCTCAATTAAGCCTCGGCGCTCAGCAGGCATCGGCGCTTCGACTTCGCGGCCGTTATTTAGGCGGCGAGAGCGTAATCGTTGTTCGCAATTACAGTTTTTACCCGTTTTTTAACGTGGCCAACGAGCATCCACGGTGCGCAATCTGACTTCAACACATCCCGTCGAAACCGGATCACCCCCATCAAGGGAACGCGCATATTATAGCATAGTTTTCGTCGGCCGTGTGAGTTGGTCCGGTTGCGCGGCCCGTCCCGCCGCCTCGCGCGGCCAAACCGTGGCCCTTTGAGGTGGGGCGCACACGGAAGTCACTGTTTTTGGTATAATACGCGTTCATCATTTCAGTCTGTGACGAGCCGGTGTGGTGCCGGGCGTGTGACGGGCGGGAAAGTCTCTACAGGGAATGAACAGGATCATGAACGAACATTGCCACATCTTCACGTCGGAGTCCGTTTCGGAAGGGCATCCGGACAAGGTGGCGGACCAGATTTCCGATGCCATCCTTGATGCGTGCCTCAAGGCCGACAGCCGGGCGCATGTCGCCTGCGAGACGATGGTCGGGCCCGACGTCGTCGTCAACATGGGCGAGATCACGTGCAAGGGCTGGCCGAAGATCGACCCGAAGGCGATTGCCATGAAGGTCATCAAGAAGATCGGGTATGACCGCGCCGAAGAGCATTTCTGCTGGAAGGCGTTCGACTATGTCTCGCATCTGCACGACCAGTCTCTCGACATCGCGCAGGGCGTGAACCGCAAGACGAAGGCCAAGCAGGGCGCGGGCGACCAGGGCATGATGTTCGGCTATGCGACGAACGAGACGCCGAGCTACATGCCGACGGCGGTCGTCTATGCGCACGAGCTCCTGAAGATGTACGCGCGGTTGCGCAAGCGCGGCGGCAAGTACGCCTGGCTGCGTCCGGACGCGAAGAGCCAGCTCTCGGTCGTCTACGAGAACGGCAAGCCTGTCGCGATCGACACGGTCGTCATCTCGCACCAGACGACGGAGGCGGGCGCGACGGAGCAGAACTACGCCGAGCTGGAGCGCCTGGCGACGGACTACCTGTCGAAGACGGGGCTTTTGGCGGAGGACACGAAGTTCATCATCAACCCGACGGGCAAGTTCGTCATCGGCGGGCCGTGCGGCGATTCGGGGCTGACGGGCCGCAAGATCATCGTCGACACCTACGGCGGCATGGCGGCGCATGGCGGCGGCGCGTTCTCGGGCAAGGACCCCTCGAAGGTCGACCGGTCGGCGGCGTACTACGCGCGCTACGCGGCGAAGAACATCGTCGCGGCGGGGCTGGCCGACCGCTGCCAGATCCAGGTCGCGTACGCGATCGGCCTCGACCGTCCGGTCTCGTTCTGCGTGAAGACGTTTGGCACGGCAAAGGGCAATGTCACGGACGAGGCTCTGGAGAAGATGCTCGTCGCGGGCAAGGTCTTCGACTTCCGTCCGGCGGCGCTGATCGACGACCTCCAGCTGCTCAAGCCGCGTGGCTGGAGCTACGAGGACACGGCCGCCTACGGGCATTTCGGGCGCGACATCTTCCCGTGGGAGAAGCTGGACCGCGTGCCCGCGCTGAAGAAGCTCTTCAAGGTCGCCTGACTGGAGCGGCGCGGATGTTCGCGATGGGCATCATCCACCACGTCAACGTCCTGGAGATTGTCCGGCATCCGTGGTTCATGTCTGCGTTCCTCGCGGCGACGTCCGCGCAAGTCCTGAAGTTCGTCTGGTGCTGGTTGCGGACGGGAAGTCCGAACGCGCGCGAGCTGCGCGCATCGGGCGGCATGCCGTCCGTCCACTCGGCGCTCGTCTCGGCGCTCGCCTTTGCCGTCGGCCTCACGGAGGGCTTTGACGCGCCCTATGCGATGATTGCCGTCGGGTTGGGGCTGATCGTGCTGGTCGATGCCGCGACGCTGCGGCGCGAGGCCGGCGAACACGCGACGCTCATCAACCGCATCGTCTCGCACCTGAACAGCGCGAGCGAGGAAGACCGGATCGAGGCGCGGCGGCTGGAGGAGCGGCTTGGCCATCGGCGGCGCGAGGTCGTCGCTGGCGCGCTGTGGGGGTGCCTCGTCGCATTTGCCGTCTGCGCGGTCTGGGACTTCTGGAAATGACGTACGCGCCGCGCCGCGAATTTTTTTCAAATACCCCCTTGCGCGGCATCCGAGTTTTTTGATATACTACGCACTCGTTCGCCCGAAAGGGTCGAATGTGTCCGGGAGGGTTCGAAAGGGCCGGATCGGGCGTTGATCTTTGAAAGATGGATGTTTGAGAACGTGTCTCTGGAAGAGACATGGAACAGTTAGAATGTTTGTGTGGAGCGGAACTCGAAATTCTATTTTCTGAGAGTTTGATTCTGGCTCAGAACGAACGCTGGTAGCGTGGATTAGGCATGCAAGTCGGAC
>ONTV01000040.1 GCA_900320855.1 uncultured Lentisphaerota bacterium | reverse complement strand
ATGCTAGCTCCGTTGACGCACTGAATCCGATCGGCAAGCGACATGGAATCCCTCGGGATTATCAGGACGCCATCTCCGGAAAGCGTGAATCCCGAGGCAAGGGTCATCTTGTCGGCCCGGACGGTGCAGCCCTCAAGCGACAGGGTCGTCCCGTCGGACATCTCGAGAGCGCCGACAGAGATCACGTCCGTCTCAAAAGACTCGGCGCGCTTCAGCGCCAAGGTTCCCTCCTCGACCTTGATCGCACCGCTGGCCTCGGACGACAGCGTCGCGGTCAGACATCCCGTGCCATCCTTGACCAGGGTCCCCTTCACATTGGACAAGTCGGCGATCACGGCGTCAAGACCTCCGGTCACGGTCAGTCGAGCAATGTCCGCAGCATTCTCCATCATGACCCTTCCGCTCGTGAAACCAGCCGTCTGCGCATCCGTGCGCAACCCCAGCTCCAAATGGCAGTTGGCTAGATAGAAGTCGACCTTCGGGCCTCCGGCGTTGTGCAGCACAAAAGTTCCCGGCTGATAACCGGACACCGTTCCGAATCGAACGGCATGCTGACCTTGAGATGCGGCAAAGTTCCAGACCTCCAGGCGCAAATCATCCTCGGGACGGTACTTCATCAGGCGAATCACGGAATCCTTCGCGCCCGTGGTCGCAACACGAAGATCGTAGGAGGAAACCGACTGATGGACCTTGGCGGCAAAGCGGTCGAAGGTGACCTCGTTCTCCGCGCAATCCTCCGTCACGGCATTGCTGAGTTCGATCGAGTCGTCCGAAAACACGCGCTTGACAAAGGTTCCCTCCGTGATGCCCGTTCCGTGGACGAGCGTACCGGCGGAAATCACATGGTCGTCGCCGACCCTTCTCAGGTAGGGCGAATCCTTCGTCTGCGACCACTTGCCGACGATGTTCGTGGACGAACCGTGCGGCGCGTAGATGTCGTAGGACGCCCAAGCCGGGGATATCGTGCTGTAGGTGGAGATGAAGCCGGTGCGGTCCTCCCCCGCCGCATTCGCGTACAGGTCAAGCCGCTGGATGATGCCACCCTGGTCCACGACCGTCTCCTTCGACCCGTAATCGAGGTCGCCGCAGAGCTGGGAAGCCGTGATGAACCCTCCTCCATTCGGGAACTTGAGATCCGCGTAAATCCGCAGCGCATGGACCGCGTACGACGAAGACGGAGGATAGAACGAGATCGGATAATCGCTGACAAGGGCGACATGGCTGTCCGTCAGCTTGATCATCGACGTCGTGCTCGAAGGCGCCGCGCCGTTCTTCGATCCGAAGATATTCTTGACCGTCAGGGCGCGCGGAATCTTGACGAACCTCGTTCCCGTGATGCCGTTCGTGAAGTACGCGACGTCCGACGAACCCTCCGCGGCCGTGCCGCCGACCCAGTTTGCCGTGTCGAAGTAGTCCGCCGCCGTCTCGATGGTCGTTCCCGTGTTGGCGGGATTCCAGACGCGGTCGGCGCCTTGCGCAGATCCGATGCCAAGAACCGCGCATGCCTGCAACGATGCGATTCTGACTACGATTCCCGCCTTTGTTCCAAGCCAAAGTTTCTCAGACTCCATGATTCCTGATCCTTTCGTTTTCATTCATCTTTATCACACAGACAACATCATAAGCAAGTGGAGTGACTTATCGATCACCGCGTTCGTTCTTCTCGCCAATGAATTTGAGAGCGACCGGAACGAGCGATTCAACGGATTGTGGTTCGAGTCGGACCCGTATAATCTTTCCGTTGCGCTCCAACCGGAGGGGACGTCCCGTTGCAATGCTTACGGCGGCAACGTTTTCGGGCAATGCACATTCAATCGCAACTTCCACAGCAGGCTCCTTCACAATCGCATAGGTCGTTTTGCCGTCCTTGGACTGCGTGTAGTCGACGGTCGGCGTCGAATAGGGAGCGCAGATGCGCGTGCCGTAGATCGCCTCGCCGTTCTTTTCAAGCCATTTGCCGATGGAGAGCATGCGGTCTTCCTGCACTTTCGGGATCGCGCCATCCGCGTCGAGATTGACGAGGAGGAGCAGGTTTCCGCCACGGGCAACGATGGAGGTGAAATGGCAGATGAACTCCTTGTCGGACATCACCATCGCCGGATCGAGCTCCTCCATCCAGTGATTGCCGTAGGCCTTCGAGATGCCCGAACAGGACTCCCACGGATGCCAAGTCTTCGGATCGATGTTCTCCGCTGTGTCACCCCACTCGTCCGTGAAGAAGTCGCCGCGCACCGTCCGGCAGCCGATGAGCTTGATCCCCTTGCGCCGGAACGCGGCCTCCTCGGCCGGGTCAAGCCGTCCGAAGCGGTCGTTGCAGCAGACCTCCTTGCGCCCTTCCGCCCGGTTGTAGAAGTAGGCG
Source organism: uncultured Lentisphaerota bacterium (assembly GCA_900320855.1). Lineage (GTDB taxonomy): Bacteria > Verrucomicrobiota > Kiritimatiellia > RFP12 > UBA1067 > UBA1067. The sequence continues at coordinate 13,051 of ONTV01000040.1, read as the reverse complement.
GTGATGTCATACGAGCCGTTCTCCGTCGCCCGCGACGACCAGTCGGCGTCATACCAGAGAAGGTCGGGGTCGTACTTGTCGATGAACTCCGTCGTCTGCGGCACGATGTAGTCGGTGACGAAGTCGCGGACGGCGATCTTCCCGGACGCCTTGCCCTCCATCTCCGGCGTGTAGTCGACCAGCCGCCCGCCCCAGAGGCGCATCTTGATCGAGCCGTCGTCCTGGAGAATCGGATACTCCCACTCGTCCGCCTGCGACGTGTAGATGCCGAACTTGAGGCCCTCGGCCCGCGCCGCGTCGGCCATCTCGCGGGCGAAGTCGCGCTTCGCGGGCCCGTCCACCGTGTCGCGGAACGTGTAGGAGCAGTCCCACTCGCAGAAGCCGGAGTGGTGCTTGAGGAACGGCACGACGTACTTCGCCCCGCACTGCCGGAAGACCTTCATCATCTTCGCCGCGTCGAAGCGCGTGCCCCGGAAGAGCCCGATGAAGTGGTCGGGCTGGAAATCCGCGCCCCAGTTCTTGCGGTGGTAGGCGACCGCGCTGTCGGCCATCGTGTATTCGGGACGGCACTTGTACTCGTACCAGTCGGGATAGAGCCGCGCGCCCTTCACATAGGGCGAATAGGCCGCGATCGAATAGAGCCCCCAGTCGACGAACATGCCGAGCTTGGCGTCGATGAACCAGTCGGGGCACGCATGGCGGTCCATGCCGGCGCCGGTCGCGGCATACTTGCCGGCGCGGTTGACGGCGTCCACCTTTTCCATCTGCGCCCGTGCGCGCGCCAGCGTCGCGGCGGAATGGTCGCGGGCAATCTCCGGCAGCGTCTTCGGACACGGCGGCGTCGGCTTCCAGTCCGCCGGGCGCCGATACTTCGCCGGCGCCGTCGGCACGTCGGCCGCCCGGTCGCCCCGGCCCTTGAACTCGTCGGCGAAGACGGCGTCGTCTGCCGGCGCAAGCGTTTCCTCGGCCTGCGCCGCGCACACGAGCGCACAGACGCCGAGGCCGAGAAGCATACGAAAATCCCTGACGGGTGAAGTCTTCATGATAACCATTCCTTGCTAATGCCTGTATTATATCACAGACACGCGCCGAATGAACGACTTGTCCAGTCAAGTTTTCGCACGCGACTCACGCGCGCGTCGATTCGCGCACGACAAGCGGCGCGTCCAGCAACAGCGTGCAGACTGGGCTGTCGGGAAACTCCATGCGGCGGTGGAGCGTCTCGACCGCCAGGCGCGCAAGCTCCTTGCACGGCTGGTGAAGGGTCGTGAGCGCTGGCGTCATGACGGACGCACATCGGACGTCGTCAAAGCCGGCGAGTCGGATCCGCGACGGGACGGCTCCCGGACCAAGAGTCTTCTCAATCGCCTTCAGGACGCCGGCCGCGTGCACGTCGTAGCCGCACACGATGGCGTCCGGCATCTCCGCCCCGCGCAGAAGACGCGCAATCGGCGCCGTCGCCGTCGGCTCCGCTTCCAGGACGCTGTCCGCCGACCACGGGCATCCGGCCGCCGTCATCGCCGCCGCCAGACCCAGCAGACGGGACTCGACGGTCGCGGCGCAGTTCCGCCGCTTGACGAACAGGACGCGCCGCGCGCCGACAGAGACGAGATGCTCACCCAGGCGGCGGCCCGCCGCGAAATTGTCGATTCCGACAAGATCCAGCCGGCTCCGGCGCGGCGGCGGCTCGACGTCGTAGTCCAGCAGCACGACCGGGACGTCCGCCGCCGCAAAGGTCGAGGCGATCTCGCGGTTGACCCCCGCCGAGTCCTTCAGGTACTCGATCGGGTGCATGATGACGCCCGCCACGCGCTGACGCACGAAGTCCGCCGCCAGCCGCTTGGCCGCGTCGGCCCGCGCCGCCGGAGCTTCCGCCGTCGTGTTCCCCAGGAGAACCATTCGTCCCCGCCGCTGGCAGAGGCGCGTGATCTCGCTGCAGATCGGCGCGTAGATCTCGCCGTAAGCTAAGCCGGGCATGATGAGTCCAATGGGACCGCTGGACGTCTGGGCGAACCGCGTGGGAAACGTCCCCTTGCCTCGACGACGGACGACAAGCCCCGCCTTCTCAAGTTTCTTGATGGCCTCGACAACCGTGAAGCGCGAGACGCCAAAGCGCCGGACGAGCTTCGCCTCGCTCGGAAACGGGTTCTGCACGCCGTATCGCCCCTCGTTCAGCTCCTGCTGCAACGCGGCGAAGATCCGCTCGTACTTGACGTCCTTCATGACGGCGGACGGACAAGCGTGAAGACCGTGATTTCGGCGGGGTCGAGGAAGCGGAGCGGGAAGCCCGCCCACAGGCCGACGCCGGGGTTCACGTAGAGGGCCGAATCCCCTTCGCGGTAGAGGCCGCGCACGAAACCCTTGTTCAGGCGCGCAACGACGCGATCTATGAGCGGCGCGATGCCGCCATGCGTGTGGCCCGAGAGCTGCAGGTCGGCACCATGACGCCAGACGTTCGCGCGGAAGTTCTCCGGCCGGTGCTCCAGCAGGATGCGGAAGTCGCCCGGACGGCTTGCGCGAAAGGCCGCCGCCACGTCCGGCGTCGCATTCCCGTAGCCGCCGTAGTGGCTGACGACCGGGTCGTTCACGCCCGCCAGCGCGAGGCCGGGACGCGGACGCACACCGTCGTTCACGAGGAATCGGAATCCGTTCGCGCGATACCACTTCTCCCAGCGGAAGCCGTCCTGGTAGAACTCGTGGTTGCCCGTCACCCACCACACGCCGTCGCGCGCCCGCAGGCCCTTCAGCGGCGCCATGTCGTCCTTCAGGAAGGCGACCCGGCCGTCCACATAGTCGCCCGTGAGGCAGACGAGGTCGGCCTTCGCCGCGTTCGCGGCGTCGACGATCGCCCGCGTCCGCCAGCCGCGCGCCGCGCTTGAGCAGTGCAAGTCCGAGATCTGCAGGATGCGGTAGCCGTCCAGCCCGGCGGGCAGGTTCGGGAACGCGAGCTCGATTTCCTTCACGGGCGGCACCTTCGTGCCCTCGTACTGGCCCCATGCCGCGAGGACGACGGCCAGCGCGGGCAGGAGGAAGCGGCGCCCGCGCCGCGTCCACCAGACGAGGCTCAGCGCGACGAGGACGTAAAGGACGGAATTGACGAAGTTCAGGCCCCAGATCAGGAGTTCCGGCAGTTCGGGCGAGAAGCGGTGTCCGCCCAGCGTCTCGAAGAGGACGAACTTCGACCCGCCCAGCAGCAGGAACATCGTCCAGAGGGCCTTGCCGCGCACGCCGAGGCGAGACGGCAGGACGAACATCAGGAAGCCGAGGACCGCGCAGGCCAGCGGGAAGGTGTTGATGACAAACGTCGTCGTGATGAACTTCATTTGCGGTAGCGGTGCGTCGATTCGCCGCGCGCAAGAATCGCGTCCGCCTCGCCCAGGCGGCCGATTTCGCGGATGCCGGGCGTATCGACGACCATCGCGCCCGACGGCAGCATCACGAGTTCGCGCGACGTCGTCGTGTGGCGACCCCGCCCCGACCATTCCTGGATTTCCTGCGTCGCGGCCCATTCCTCGCCCGCAAGCGTGTTGAGCAGCGTCGACTTGCCGACGCCTGACGACCCGACGAACGCGACCGTCCGCCCCGGCCGCACGTAGGCCGACACCGCGTCGAGGCCGACGCCCGTCCGCGCCGACAGCCGGAGAATCGCCGCACGGCCCGCGACCGTCTCCTCCAGCGCCGCGAGGAACGCCTCGTCGCCGTCCTGCCAGAGATCGACCTTCGTCAGCACGACGACGGCCTCGGCCTCGCCCATGTCGGCCGCGAGGTCGAGATAGCGCGCGATGCGGTTGGTCGAGAAGTCCTCGTTGAGGCTCATCATGACGAAGAGCGTGTCGAAGTTGACGGCCAGGGTCTGCGCCGTGCGGCGCGCCGTCGGATCCTTGCGCTCGAACTTCGAGAAGCGCGGCAGGACTTCCGTGATCAGCGAATCTCCCCGCTCGTTGTAGCGGAACCGCACGAAGTCGCCGGTCATCGGCTTCGGCGGCGCGACCGCCTGGGCCTCCGACGCCTTGAGCCCCTTCATGCTGTCGGGCGCGGCCGTCTTCATGCGCGTGAAGGCGCTCTTCTTCTTGCGCGCGAGGATTTCGCCCGTCGGCCGCTCGTTGCAGACGAGATGGTAGTAGTCGCCGTGCGCGGAGACGATCCGCCCGATCCCCGGCCCGACCGCCCCACGCCACCCGAACTCTTCGATCCGCGTCATCACGTCTGGTAGGGCGAGTTCATTTCTGCGTCTCCTCAAATGCCTTTGAAATCCGCAGGAGCTTCGCCTCCTCGAAGCCGCCGCAGATGAACTGGACGCCGACCGGCAGCCGCTCGTTCGTGAAGCCCGCCGGCACGCTCGCCGCGCAGACGCCCGCGAGGGCGGACGGAATCGTGTAGAGGTCGTTCAGGTACATTGTCAGCGGGTCCTGGTGCGCGCCGAACGGGAACGCCGGCGTCGGCGCGCACGGCGTCAGGAGCGCATCCACCTGCGCGAACGCCGCGTCGAAGTCGCGCTTGATGAGCGTGCGCACCTTCTGGGCCTTGCCGTAGTAGGCGTCGTAGTAGCCCGACGAGAGGACGTACGTCCCCATGATGATGCGCCGCTTCACCTCCGGGCCGAAGCCCTCCGCGCGGCTCTTCGTGTAGAGGGAGTAGACGTCCTTCGCCGCCGCGCTGCGGTGGCCGTAGCGCACGCCGTCGAAGCGCGCGAGGTTCGCGCTCGCCTCCGCCGGGGCGATGATGTAGTAGACGGCCATCGCGTATTCGGTGTGCGGAAGCGACACCTCGACGAGCTCCGCGCCCGCCGCCTCGCACGCCCGAATCGCCGCGTCCGTGAGGCGCTTCACCTCGGGGTCGAGGCCCGTGACGGCGAAATACTCCTTCGGCAGGCCGATCCGCACGCCCTTCAGCGTCGCGCCGTCGAGCGCGGCGACATAGTCGGGAACCGGCTCCGGCGGCGTCGTGCCGTCCATCTCGTCGTGCCCGGCGAGCGCCTTGAGGAGAATCGCCGCGTCCGTGACGGACTTCGTCATGGGGCCCACCTGGTCGAGCGAGCTCGCGAACGCCGTCACGCCGTAGCGGCTCACGCGCCCATAGCTGGGCTTGACGCCGACGCAGTTGCAGAAGCTCGCCGGCTGGCGGATCGAGCCGCCCGTGTCCGTGCCGAGCGCGGCGATGCAGAGGTTGCCGCCGACCGCCGCCGCCGAGCCGCCCGAGCTACCGCCCGGCACGCGCGCGAGGTCATACGGGTTGCGCGTCACGCCGAGGCCCGAGTTCTCGGTCGAGGAGCCCATCGCGAACTCGTCCATGTTGACGCGCCCCGCCGGGATGAAGCCGTTCGCCTTCAGGTTCCGGATCACCGTCGCGTCGTAGGGCGAGACGTAGCCCGCCAGGATCTTCGAGGCGCACGTGCAGGGCTGGCCCTTCACGTTGATGAGGTCCTTGATCGCGATCGGAACGCCGAAGAAATGATCGACTGGTCGAATCGTCGAATGGTCGAATGAGCGGCGACGTTCGTCCGCCGCCCGTGCGGCGGCGAGCGCGCCCTCCTCGTCGAACGTGAGGTAGGCGCCGATCTTCTCGTTCTCGGCGTGGTAGCGGTCGATGATCGCCTGCGTCAGCTCGGCGGACGAGAAGTCGCCCTTCGCAAGGCCCTCCTGGGCCTCGGCAATGCCTAATTCATAAAGTTTCATAAAGCGGTCTCATGCGTCTTGCCATTCGACAATTCGACGATTCGATCATTCGATTATTTCTCAGCTCTCCGCTCCTTCGACGATCTTCGGCAGGAGGAACTCGTCGCCGACGCGCTTCGGCGCGTTCGCGAGCGCGACCTCCGCCGGCAGCGACGCGCGCACGACGTCTTCGCGGAAGGCGTTGACGAGCGGCCGCCCGTGCATCATCGGCTCGACGCCCGAAACGTCTACGGACGAAATCTTCTCCACGTACCGGACGATGTTCTCGAGCTGCGGCTGGAAGACCGCCTTCTCCTCGTCCGTCAGTTCAAGCCGCGCCAGCTCCGCGACATAGGCAACGTCAATTTTCATATCGATTCAGTTGGTGCTTAAAGACTTTCGGAATGGGCAGGCCGCCTTACGCGCCCGGCCTCTTCTGCGGCGGCGGGACGGCGCGATACGCTGCGACGGCCTGTTCGTAGGCCGGCGTGCCGCAGAACCCGCACGGCTTGAATTCCGGGCAAAACCCGCGATAGACGCATTCGGGGACGCAACAGGCCGCGACTTCGGGCTCCTTCTCGGCAATCGCGTCCACGACCAGCCGCCACGCCGCGCGCGTCTCGGAGCTCGCCTGCCCGCAGAGGCGGCGACGCGAGATGAACATCACCGCCTGGGCGTTCGCAAAGCACTCGTGCAGGACTGGCGCGTCCTGGCGCGCGCCCGCACGGTCCTGGCCCGTGCGGTCCGCGCGCTGGGTCGAGACGAAATGCTCGATGCCGAACTTGTGGCGGACGAGGTGGACGGAGACCCAGTAGGGCAAGTCCACCCACTTCCAGTTGAAGCAGAGCTTGCGGATCGGCGAATGCTCGGCGAGGAGGATGCGCTTCTTCCAGCGCGCGCTCGGCTCGCCCGTGCCCTCGTCCTGCCGGATCGTCGTGCGCGCCGCGTCCGCGACGTCGCGCCACGACCCCGTGACCTTCATGAACTTGAGGTGCGCCCTCATCGCCAGCCCCTTCCGCAAACTCAGTTTTTCTTCTTCTTCGCGTCGCTGCGGATGTCGTCCTCGGTGCCCATCACGCCGTCCTCGCCGGCCGACTTGATGACGACCTTCTTGCCCTTCGTCTCCATCTCGTACTTGTTGTCCCACGGATCGTAGAGCCCCTTGTCGCTCTCGAGAATCGGCTCGTCGCCTTCCGTGAGCTGGTCAAGGGACGTCGGCAGCTTCTTGTGCTGGATGTAGTACGTCGTGCAGGCCTCATGCAGCGACTGGACGCCCTGCTCGGCGGCCGTCTGGCGCGCCTTGCCGATGTTGCCGATGACGTTCTGCACGGCGATCGTGCCCAAGATGCCGAGAATGGCCACGACGACCAGCAGCTCGACGAGCGTGAAGCCCGCCCGCATCGACTGGGCAACCGCGTTTTCTTCCTTCTTCATTTCGTTTCCTCCGTTTGTGCGGACACGGCAACCGCTGCCGCGCCCTGTTCCTGTTGTTGACACTTCTTCGTTCCCGCCGCGCCGCAGACGTTCCACGCCGTCCAGCCCAGCAGCCCGAGGACGAGCGCGGCCAGAAGCGCGTACAGCCAGCCGTCCCGCGCCTTCGCGCACTTCGTGAAGCCGCGCGCCCGCGCCATCGAGAAGCGGATCGGACGGTTCACCGCCCACCCCGAGGCGTTCAGGATCGCCGCGAGGTCTCGGCGGCGAAGCTTGAACCACGTGAGGACGACGCTCGGCAGCGAGACGACCAGGACGAGCGCGAGGATCGCCGCCAGAAGCTGCCACGGGCCAAGCCCGCGCACGACCGCCGCGACGGACGCCACGGCCGCGCCCGCCATGCCGACGCCAATGCCGATCGCCGCGACCGAACTCGCGAGCGCCGCGCCGCCCGCCTGCGCCGACGCCGCGCCTTGCTGGACTTTCGCGACCGACTTCGCCTGCCGATCGCCCAGAAACTTCTTCACGGTTTCGGCGACGCCTGCGCCGAGCTTCTTCCACGGCGACCAGAACGCCTCCGACAGCGACACCTGCGCCTCGACGACCTTCGTGACGACGGCCTCCCACTGCACGCCGTCCCGATCGGAGAAGACGCCGTTGCGCCCGACGTAAAGCCCACCGATCGTCCCCGCCGTCACGACGGAGCAGACCGACTGCGTCGCGCCCGACGCCGGGCGCGTCAGCTTCAGGTAGAGGACGCAGCAGTCGGACTTGCCCGACAGCGCGGCGTGCGCCGCCTCGCTCGCGACTGAGAAGCAGAGATCCATCTCCTTGCCGTCGATCCGCAGCGTACCGACCTGAAAGATCGCCGCCGACGCCTCGTCGTAGAGACCGTCCATCGTCACGTAGTTCCGCAGGAACTCGCCCAGGTGGATCTTGTAGCGCAACAGCCGCTCCGCCTCGACCAGCGCCGCCTGCGCCTCGGCATGGAGGACGGGCTTCGCCGCGCGCCAGGCGCGGTACGGCGCGAGCGCCGCCTTCACCGCCTTCCAGTCCGTCCGCGTGAGCGCGTCCCTTTCGCCCAGAACGGGGCGGACGCACGTCTCCGCGAATGCGCGGATGGCCTCCAGGTGCTTCGGGTTGAGGTGGTCGTTCAACGGCAGAACCTTGTCCGGCTCGTCCGTCACGAGAGGCAAGTCGTCCGGCGGCGTGAAGAACGCCTCGACGACCGGCTCGACGGCCGCGAGCGCGGCCGCGGCCGCCGCCGTGGCGTCGCCGCAGACGGCGACCGCCGGGTCGCGGCCCCGCGTCTCCCAGTCGGCGAACGCGGCCTTCTCGGCTTCGGTCGGCTCGACCTTCGCGAGGTCGGCCTGCTGCGCGAGGTTTGCCGCCAGCGCCGCCTCGTCATCGGCGTGGTCACCGAAGAGGTCGGCAATGGCGACGCCCTTCTCCGCAAGAAACGCGAGCGCGGCCCTCACCTCGTCCGCACGGATGCGCCCGTCGCCGTCCGCATCGAGAAGCGCGAGCGTAGGCGTGTCAAACCGCAAGCCCGCAAGGGGACAGGACAGCGCATACCAGTCTTTCAAATCTGCCGGAATCTCAGCCTTCACCATGTTCGACTCTCTCCGCCACGCCCATCCGGTGGGTTGTCCCGCCTGGGTTCGAACCAGGACTAAGGGTATCAAAAACCCCTGTGCGGCCACTACACCACGGGACAGTCAATTTCCGCGTATTATACCAAACTTTCCGCGCCTATGCCTCCGGCGTCGCCTTGTCGACGATCGCGCAGATGCAGCAGTCGCTCCAGACGTTCTCGGCCGTCTCGATCATGTCGATGATCGTGTAGATCGGCAGAATCACGCCAAGGATCATGAGGTTGCCGCCGACGCCCGCCATGAGCGAGAGCGTGAGGAAGTAGCAGCCCATCGGCACGCCCGCGTTGCCGGTCGCGCAGATGACGGCGACGAGGCACCACACGAGCATCGTCGGCAGCGTCAGCGCGATGCCGCACTCCGGCGAGTTCTGGATGACGAAGAGCGACGTGACGAGGATGAACGCCGCGCACCCGTTCATGTTGATCGTGCAGCAGAGCGGCAGGATGAAGCGCGCAACCCACGGCTTCGCCTTCATGTTTCTCTCGGCCGTCGCGACCGTCACGGGCAGCGTCGCCGCCGAGCTCTTCGTGAAGAGCGCCATGAGCAGGGCCGGCGTCATCTGGTGCATGACCTTGAAGCCGTTGATGCCGCGCAGGAAGCAGAGGAGCGGCAGCACAACGAAGACCTGGATGACGTTGCCGCCGAGGACGACGAGCACGTACTTGCCGATCGAGCCGACGACGACGCCCGCCGACATCTGCGCGGCGAGCTGCGCCGCGAACGCGACGATGCCGACCGGGAGCGCCCAGATGAGGCCCTTGATCATGCCGAAGAAGACCTCCTGCAGACCGCAAAGCGCGCGATGGAGCGCCCGCACGTTCTCGCTTGTCTTCCCGAGAACGGCGATGGCAAGGCCCAGGCCGGCGGCGATGAAGACGATCGGCAGGACGTTCCCCGTCAGGAACGGGTTGACGAGGTTGTTCGGAATCGCGTTCAGGATGTGCCCGTAGAGCGTGTCGGGCGTCTCGGCCATCTTCGCGACCGTGCCCTTCGCGGCGTCGGAGACGGACGCGAGCGCGTCCGGCGAGAGCGAGCCCGGCTGGACGACGAGGTAGAGCCCCAGCCCGACGAGCGCGGCGAGGAACGAGGTGAAGACGGTGAGCGAGAGCGTCTTCGCGAAGACGCGGCCCATGTTCTTCCCCTCGCCGAGCGACGCCATCGCCGTCAGGATCGCGAGCGCGACCGTCGGCACGGCGACGAACTGGAAGCACCGCGTGTAGGCGGCGGCCACGAAGTCCATGAACCCGTTGAGCGCGCCGACGTTGAGACAGCCAAGGCCCGCGCCGAGCGCGAGCGCGAGCGTCCAGATGATCGCCTGCTTGAATTTCATGACACGTTCCCTCCCCGTTCGCGCAGACTACTTCGCCTGCGCCGCCGCGCGGCCAAGCGCGAAGGCCTTCTTGTTGATGTCGAGAAGCTTCGCCTTCGGGCCCGTGAGAAGCTGGGCGAGCGCGTCGAGCCACGTCGCCTCCTCGAACGGGCAGAACGCCGAGAGCGCCCCCGCAATGACCATGTTCATCGTGCGCGGGTTGCCGACCTCCTCCGTCGCGACCTTCATCGCATCGACGAGGACGAGCTTCTTGAACGCCTTGCGGAGCTTGCCGTCGAGGTCCTCGACATCCGCCTGCTGGCCGGACGAGACCGTGACCGGCGTCAGGTAGGCGTCGTTCACGAACGCCGTGCCGCCCTTCGCGAGGATGCCCGCACTGCGCAGGGCCTCAAGCTTGTCGAACGAGACGAGCACGTCGGCCGTCCCCTCCTGGATGATGGGCGAGGCGACGGACGCGCCGAAGCGCACCTGGCTCGTCACCGAGCCGCCGCGCTGGGCCATGCCGTGGATCTCGGACTTCTTGACGTCGTAGCCCGCGAGCGCGGCCGTCTTCGCGAGGAGGTCGGCCGTCAGGATGATCCCCTGCCCGCCGACGCCGACGAGCGAAACGTTGACCGTCTTCACGCCTCGACCCTCTCGACCGTGATTTCGGGGTCGATCTCCTGCAGCCCCGCCTCGATGCCCTGCTTGAGCGTCATCATCGCGAACGGGCAGCTGCCACAATGCCCGACGAGCTTGAGGTACACGACCTTGCCGTCGATCTTCACCAGTTCGAGGTCGCCGCCATCGGCCTGAAGCCCCGTGCGCAGCTCCTCGAGTTTCGCCTTGATTTTCTCTTCCATGGTAGCGCGTATTATATCAAAATCTCCGCGCTGCCGTCCGCCAGACCGCGCGTCTCAGATCTCCTCGCAACAGGCGACGTCGCCGCCGTGGAAGACGACCGCGATCCGTCGGCGATTCAAAATGCCTAGCGGACGAGCAGCAGGAGTCCGGGGCCCTTGCGGTCGAGGATCAGCTTCGTGCCGGTCGCGCCCACGGACACCTCCCACTCCGCGCTCGCGGAGACGGGACAGCCCACGATCTTCGTCGCCTCGGCAATCACGCAAGGGAACGACCGGCCCGCCGCGCGGACGCCCTGGCGCAGGGCCTTCGCGTCGTCAACCGCGAAGACGCACCCTTCCGCAAACGTCAGCGTGCCCTCGACTTTCGCGCAGCCGGGCGTCATCGCCCCTTCGAGCCGATAGGCGCGCGCGACGCGCAGCCCGCCGTTCTTCACCGTCGGATAGCCGACCAGCTCGTCCACCAGCTGGTCGACGCCGTTTGCGTCCACGACCGCGCCGGGGCATCCGCGCAGCGTGCCGACCTTCAGCTGCGCGTGCGCCTGTACAAGCGGATCGGCCGTCAGCGTGAAGAGCGCGCCCGACCCATCGTCCTTCGGCCATGTGTACGCCGAGAAGTCGTATCTGACCTCGCCCTTGTCGTTCGTGTTCGCAACTGGCGCCTCGCCACCCTTGAAGTCGATGCAGAAGCCCATCATGCGATCCGGCCAATCGACCTTTTGCGCCGAAGTCCCGACCCAACCGGTTGTCGTGCCCATGCGCAGGACAAAACGATGCGCGCCCGGCGTCATCTCCCGCGTGGCGACAGCCGGATCCTGTCCGATCTGATCAAGCACCGGTTCCTGTTCTCCGTCGATGTAAATCTGGGTGCGCGAATTCTGCTTCAGCAGAAACGTCCATGTCTGCGTTTGGTCCGTGCGGTTCCAAATGTAGCCCGAATACGTCCAGAACGAATAGCGCGGCTCCTGCCAATTGAAGCCCGCGATGTTGTTCGGCATTGTGTCAGTAATCGTGACGCGGTTGACGACGCCCGTCGCGTACAGATCTTCAGACGTGAAGGCGGCATTCAACTCGTCCTCCGTCTCAAAGACATGATGGCCCGCGACCAGTCCCGCCGGGCCGTAGTCGTTCGCCTCGCCCACCATGAGCGAGGCCGTCCCTTCGCGCACGTCGAGCAACGGCGTCGCGTAGGCGGAATTGATGACAAGCTCGCCCGCCCCCTCCTTGACGACGCGCGTCAGGCTGCCGCGCGTGAACGTCGGATTCAGCGGTTTCTCGGTGACGTTCGGCACAACCGCCGTCGCCGTCGTGACGAGGCCCGTGCCGACCACGTGCAGTTCAGGCAGCGACCACGCGCCGTCGCCGTGCAGCGTGACGACCGAGTTTGAGAGGACAAGCGCACCGCCATCGCGCGGCAGGGCGCCGTCCGCATAGAGGTTGACCGAACCGCCGACCTTGACGACGCCGCCCCGAAAGTCGTTCTCGCCATTCATCAGGTGAAGGTGAGTCCAGCCGTCACGCAAATCGTCAAGCCTGCCGCCACTCGACACGAACGAGCCGGCGCCATGCACAGGGCCAACGAACGTCACCGACTCCTCGATCGCATAGTCCCCCGTCGCGCTATACTTCGTCAGCGCGAACGGACCGTCCAGTTGCACGATGCCGTCCCAGCGGTTGTAGAGCGTCGTAAACGTCGTCTTGCCGGCGACTTTCCAGATGGCTCCGCTTTCCGGGATATGCAACGTGCTGTCGGCGGAATAGCCATTGCTACCCCAGGACTGCAGCTCGCTGCCGACCACAACCTCGACGCCGTTCGTGAAGACGGACGACCCGCGCGACCAAGTGCTTGCATTCAGGAATCGGCCCGGCCCACGCACCATCGTCTTGTCGACAAAGACCCAGCGCGGACTGGACAGGCTTCGCAGCGACAGCGTCTTGCCGTTACAGTAAATCGTTTTTGCATAGCCGAGATCTCCCCGTTGTCCCGCAATGACAAGATAAGCGTCTTCAACCAAGTGGATGTCACCCAGGGCATGGGTTATGTAGTGTCTGCCCATAAAAGGCTCGATCCGGCGGCAGGTGCGAGGTTTCACGCCGCCCGGCGACCGTGCGTCGCCTGCGGATGCCTGTGACCGAGCCCGT